>JAGXIO010000254.1 GCA_024635555.1 Saccharicrinis sp. | reverse complement strand
TTCACCGTCGATGCCACCAAAGCATTTAATATTTTGAACATCCTCCACAACAATGCCCATTTGAGAAGGTTCATTTATGGTGAAGGTCACCGCATCGAAACAGGTAACGCCATCTGTTACCGTCAATTGATAGTTGCCAGCTGGTAAGTTTCTGGTAACACTACCTCCTTCGTCCAAATTCCCGGTCAAAGGAATCCCGGACGTCGGTATGATTGAGTAAGTATAGGTATTGGGCGTACCAGTAGTTGGAGTTCCTCCTGTGGCACTGAACTCAACACTTCCATCACCTCCAAAACAAGTTGCATCCGCTTTTGAATAAGTCAATTGGAGAGGCGCTGTGGGGCCTTCTAGTTCTATAGGTTCAGAAACAGAAACACCTCGATCGTCAATGGCCACAGCCGTATAGTTGCCAGCTGGTAAGTTATTATAGTTGGCAAAACTATTGCCTGAGCTGTGCGGCACTAATACAGTGCCCGACGAATTGGTGAGGGTAAGCGATTGATACGGCAGAACTCCTCCAGTGATGCCAAGGTTAATTTCACCGTTAATGCTGCCGTAACATGGGCCAGGGTTACTCTTTGTAGCAACTATCTCGAAATCAGGATTTTCGACCACCTGCAAACCCGGAAGCTCGGCAGGACAATTATTATCATCCGTCACCTCCACTTTGTAGGTTCCAGCAGCCAGGTTTTCCTGACGATAAACATTATTTACTAACCCGGTTATGGGAGTAATGCCATCTGGCTCAAGTCCCGACCAAACAATATTATAAGGCACTTCACCCCCTGTAATGGCAATCTGAATGGATCCGTCTGAAAATCCGGGTTGAGAAACATGCACAATTCCGTCCCCACTCAATTGAACAACAGGCGAACTAGCAGCGGCGTCAATGGTTATGGGAACTTGCAACGGGCCACAGCCATTGGCATCGGTAATGTCCACCCGATATTCACCTCCATTCAAACCAGAGAAAATGGCATCAACTCCAATATTTTCACTTTCCACCTTAATTGGCACCCAATCGCCCCAAGGTTTCAATTCGTATAAAACATAATTAAACGGTCCTGAGCCGATTCCTCCCTGAGCCCTTAATACTATTGCACCAATAGGCGTTTCTGAGCAACCTACAGGCGTAACCGCAGGCGGATTTACCAAGGTAATTGCAGCAGGTTCCGGATCAATCACAACAGTCTCAGAAGCCTGACAGCCAGGATTATCGGCATCGCGGACAGATACCACATAAGTCCCTGCAGCCAAATCACTAAATGTATAGGTGTCCGAACCATGGCTAACCCAAGGGGCAGCCGGGTCGCGCCGGAACTCATAATTACTTGAACCTAACCCACCTGCCTCAACAGTAAAAGAAGCATTGTTGACACCATTACAAGTTAATTGAATGACCGAAGTGGGTATTGAATTTAAAGTCAAGGCGCTTCCGGAATTTAATGTAGCACCACTAGCCGAATTCCACTCACAACCCACATTATCAACTATTTTAATGGCGTAATTGCCGGGCTCCAGATTTAAAAACTCGCCCGTGGCACTTGTAAAGGTATTCGTGCCATCAGTTAGTGTAAACACATAAGGTGCAGTGCCACCTCCGGCACTCATTTTAATGAAACCGTCTGCAACACCGGCACAACTTTCGTGAATTAGCTCATCAATAGTACCTGTAACATAGTTTCTGCGGACTTCAACCGATCCAGACATGATGGCTTCGCAGGCAGAAGTTGGGGGAACAGCGTCAAGCACTGCACGAACAGTATAAGTTCCCTCGTCTGTCACGCGATTGGTAAAGACAGCACTTGCACCATCGGCTCTGCCGGCTAATGTTTGCCCTGTGGCAACACCATCTAACAAAAGATGATAAGTAACATTTGGCTGCGTATATTCCAAACCTATCTGAACACCATAAATCGTTGGGTCAACTGGCGGAGCCTCAAAACAATAGATGCCACTGGCCGGATCAGAAACAACTTTATAATGATCAATAGGAGCTGCCAGTATTTTAAAATCTCGTGTTCGTTGCGTTTGACAACCATTATAATTGGTGTATTCATATACAATCGAATGAACATCCGTGGGACTAACCAAAGAAGGGTCAAAACTGGCACGTCCGTTGTCTCCTGTTCCGTCAAATAAATTATCAACACCCACTCCGGTAAAAAATCCAGTACCTGAACTCAAAGGGTTACCCGGATCTGTAAATATATCACCAGCTAAAACCAAAGGAGAAGCACTCTGACAAAACTCCAAGGTAGTTAAAGTTGCTCCGCTAACCGGATCAGTCACACCAAAGTCAACCCCCGGTGCCTCCAAAATTTCAACCTCCTTAACAAAGGTAGAAACACATCCGGTATTGGCAGTATTGTCAAAAATATAAGTAATAAAATAGGTACCTGGCCCTACATAAGAAGGTGAGAAATTAACATTTGTATCGTCGATCTCTTTTGGAGTATCGAGATCTCCTTTAGTCGTTTCATAAATGGGAACCCGACCAGCCGCGTTAGCCGTTGCTGAAAATGTGTAGCTTGCCCCAGCAACAATCGGCAGGTTGCTTGCTGAAATGCTAAAATCAGGACTATTCTCACAATAGCTATCGCTAAGATTTGAGATGCTTACAAGCGGATTGCCTACAACTACGACAGGCAAACTGTAAGTAGCGGAGCAAGCGCCAGTTTGAATGGTATAGGTAATTATATAATTGCCAGGTTGTGCTACGTCAGGGTAAAAAGATGTCCCATTAGGTTCAACGCCATCTCCCGAAGGGGTATTAATTGTAAAGGTTCCTCCGTTTTGGGCAGGGATTAGCTCAACCTTATTGTCATATGGATTGGCATTTTGAGTAACACAAAACTGAACCTGATTATCTTTAACAGTAAAAGTCGCATCCAATGCATCGCTAATGGTAAAGTCATATTCAATAACATTATCACAACCGTCAGAATAGGTAAATACCGCCGTATAATCGCCCGACTCCCAAGCCGCAGCCGCAGGAGTTATAGTAAATTGATTCGTGGAAGAGTTATTCAATTGAGTAAATCGGGCAGTTGCTTCGATCTCAAAGAAAATCTCAAGCGTACCCGGCCCCGGATCTCCGAATATTGGAAAGGCGGCATCTTCCTTACAATAAATTGGACTTAATCCGCCGTTAAAAGTTAAAGTAGTTCCAATTTGTACGGAATGCGAAGCATTACCGTTACACTGGGTTGCCGGATCAGTATAGTTATAATTTATAACATGTGTTCCCGTTCCAGCGTCATCTGGAGAAAAAATAGCAGTCCCATTTCCGTTATCACTAATGCCAGGTCCCGAAAATGTACCATCAGCAATAACAACACCAGTATTAACAAAGAAAGCTTCCAGATCAATATCCGAATCATCTTGGCACAATGTGGCTGGAATAGCTCCCCCGCCAGACAATCTAAAATCAACATTATTACTTAAATCATCTCGAACATTAAAGGTTAAATAGTTTCCGTCAGAAACACAGCCGGTGGTGGGATCCGTGTAGATATAATCAGCGGTATAGGAACTTTCACCTGCATCCGCCAATGCCCCAGTAATATTTATATTAGCTCTACCATTACCATTATCGCCGAACCAAGGCCTTGCACCAGCTGCTAGTACCCAAATACCATTACTATTTTGTGGATTACCAGATATAGTTCCGGTCAACTGATCTGCACAGAAATTAGTTTGATTACCCAATACACTCACATTAGGTTCTGGATGCACAATGATCGGTTTGGTAATGGTATTTGCACACCCGTTTGTGGTATTCTGAAAGGTATAACTAATATTATGAGGTATCAATGAAGCACCGGCGGCGGCGGGATCGAAGAAGTTTCCTGACACACCTGGCCCAGAGAAAGCTCCTCCATTATTAGGAGCTACTGGCACAAGCGATACCGTTCCCTCGTTTTCACATACTTCATTGGAGCCTGATGCAAGATTAAAATCAATTACTGGTAAAGTATTTACAACAACCTCCACCTGTTTTGTATCCTGACAGCCATATTCATTTCGAACTGTTGCATCATAAGTTCTTGTTGCGTTAGGCGGAAATGTAACATCTTTAGCATTTCCCAAACTAATACTCCCTTGGTTCCAACTATATTGATACGGCCCCGATGTGTTTGAAACGTTCATTTCAAGCGTAACCTGACTTCCAGAACAAATACTGGTACTAGGAACACCTGCTACTAAACCAATAGAATTAGGAGATGATGAAAAATTGAATACAGGAAGCGGTCTCACAAAAAACTGAACCTGTCCAATATTTAGTTCCGGTTCACAGGAAGAAGCATCTGTTAAATTGGTGAGTGTGTAAGTAGCATTTGAAGCAGGATCCACCTTTACTGAATAGGTATTGTCATAACGATTTGAAACAGAAATAACAGGTTCACCAATGTTGTTAAGAATATCGAAGCTGAATGGTTGAGCACCTGAAAGCGATACATTTATATAAAAATCTACAGTTGAACCCACACATCGACTGTTTGGATTAGAGGTAGAAATACCAGCAGATGGAGGTATTGTTTCAATAATTACGGGTCGACCAGTCATATTATTGGTACATCCGGCAGATGTTCTCGCCACCACGCGATAAGTGCCATCGGGAATATTTTGCCAGGCAGAAATCAATGCTACTCCAGTACCATCAACCGCGGTACCATAATCCGCATACCCACCACCGTTATCCCGCTGTAACTGATACTTAAGACCGCTTTGAGAGCCGCCTAAACTCAACTCAACGCCTGTATTCGCAACACCAGAACAATAAGAGTTTTTATTGGTCGTCAAAGTAAATTGCTGTGGGGTAGCTTGTATACGTAATGTACCATTCATAGGCTGCACACACCCATTTCTTTCAGCCTCCACAGTATAATCACCGGCACTCAAGCCTCCAAAAACGACTGATCCAACCGATCCATCAATAAAAGCACCGGTTCTTATACTATTTCTAAGTAGAAAATAAACAACATCTGTTTCTACACCACTCAGAGTCAAACTTGACCCTACACAGGCCGGACTGGGGGTTGCAATATTGAAAACAGTGGGCAAAGCACTAATAACAAAAGGACCTCCAGTCATGGTTACCACTCCACTGCAACCTGTAGCTTCAACAGTATAGGAACCCACCGCAGTTACAGGGGTAAAGTTATGGGTTTGACCGTTGGCTCCACTCATCCACTCTTGAACCATTACCGGTCCAGAACCATCGTTGTGCATAAGTCGGTAGGTTACGCCCACTTCCGAATTACTAAGACTTATGTTATTAATGGAGCTCCCCACGCAGGCATTAGATCCACTAACCGGCATTGGGCTAGCATCAATCGTTAGCTGAACATCCTTAGGGGCAGACATGGCATAACACAGAGGATTATTCGTCTCATAGATTTTATAAACAAACTCCCCGCTGGTATTAACTGATATGGTGGATGAAGTGCCGCTTCCGGATGCATAACCCGAAACGCCATTGCGTATCCAATCGTAATCAATAGGATTGCCGGTTATCGGGGTTGAAGTACCGGCACCTGTTAATGAAACAGAATTTCCGTCACAAAGCCCTACAATCCCTACCGGTGCAACAACTGATGACAGGACGTAGCCACCCACTACAACGTTGTCTGATGTTGAAATCAAATTGGTTTTTGATGGATTTCTATAGGCAGTAACCGAATAGGTTCCTGCACCATGTGCAGACACATCAACGGTCTGCCCATTTATAAATACCCCTCCCGGCACACTCCATTCATAAAATAACGAAGGAGAAAAAGGGATGACCTCCAATAAAAAATTAAAATCTCCATCACAGACCGACTTGCCTCCTATAACCTGCACAACAACATTCTCTTTGGCCACCTGAATCACATTGGTTTGCGATCGGCAGGTTACGCCTGCAACAATTTCTGTAACATTGGCATAAACACCATATACCCTATTAGGATCAGCAGGTGTGAAATTATAATTACTAGAAACTCCTGTTAAACCAGGAAAGACTGTTTTGGTATTGACATCCTGATAAAAGAACGAATAATTACTGCCAGCTGGAGGATCTACCTCTAAGAGAACGGGATAGTTTTCTGTATCATCCATTAAAACAGGATCAGTAGATCCTGAATATTCTAAGTTAAACGTACTTCCGGATACCGGCACCGAAACAGTATAGTTGTATATATCATCGTTATGAGACGTCCAAGTAATAACATAACTAGCCCCTTGAACAAATCCGGATATTTCAGGGTTTTGTCCCAAATTCGAAAACGAGAGCCCCGCAGGAACAGTCCATGTACCTTTATCACGTAACCCTGAGGGAACAGAATTAGGCGTAATATTGTGCAAAGAACTCCCCATAATAAAACCACCACCACAAGCGTTGGTAGCACTATTGTAAGTTTTCCCCTCAACCTCAACTTGCCAAGCAACCAGTACCAGTAATAATATGAGAATTTTGGAACGTAAAAAACCCAATCGCATAGCCATACGATTGAGCGTAATTATATTAGGCTTGTGTGTGTAAATGTTTACCATCTGTATATAGTTATGTCCCTAATAGGCTGCAATAAAAAATGAACCTTGACTTTTCTACGGCTAAAGTTCGTCAAATGTTTGGTAAAAGCGTTATTATTTATGATAAAACCACCTATTTCTACTACAAACATCGATACATGTTGCCAGGCAGACTTTTAAGTAAACCATCAAATTCGAGTTGCAACAATAGCGTGGCCATTTTTGCAACGGGAATACCTGTTGTTATGCTTAAAAAATTTACCGAAGCCATTTTTTCCTGCCGAATCAAATTATAAATCACACCAGCTTCTCCTGCTGGCTCATTAAAAATAGTTAGCTGTTGCCCCTCCCCTTTTTTATCTTCCACTTCCCAACCCAACGCATATTCCAAATCAGCCGCATTTTCGATAAGTGCCGCTACATTGGTTTTAATCAACTTGTTGCAGCCACGACTAAACTCGTCATCAGCACGCCCAGGAAAAGCCAGCACATCGCGGTTGTACGATTGTGCCAAATGCGCCGTGATAAGGGCTCCCCCTTTTGTAGCCGATTCCACCACCAAAGTAGCATCTGAAAGCCCCGCCACAATACGGTTCCGTTTCACAAAATTTTGTCTGTCGGGGTTGGTTTCACTCATAAACTCAGTGAGCAGGGCACCCCGTGCAATCAACTCCTTGGCTTCGCTGCGGTGCAAGGCTGGGTAAATACGGTCGAGCCCATGCGCAAGAACGGCAATGGTAGGCAAGCCAAATTCCAAGGCAGCACGGTGGGCACAGATATCCACCCCATAGGCTAGTCCGCTTACAATAGTCAGTTCGGGATGGTTTGTGGCCAGGTCACGAATGACGTCGCGACAATTTTTCTTTCCCTCTTCGGTAACATTTCGGGTACCCACCACCGACAATAATTTTTGTCCGCCCAGTGTATGCCCGCCTTTGCTATACAGCATCACAGGGCCATCCTCACAATTATTGAGTCGTGAGGGGAAATCATCGTCCAGAAAAAAAGAGGGTTGAATCTTATGCTTTTGAATAAAAGCCATCTCCTGCTCTACCCTTTCCCAAGGGTGGACGTTGGCAATGAGCGATGCTTGTCGGGTACCAATACCAGGAATTTTGGTCAGCAGCTTTTCTTTTTCCAAAAAAACAGCCTCCACAGTGCCCAGATAAGCAACTACACTCCTAATTAGCTTGGGACCTAAGCCTTTCACTAAACTAATAGCAATCTTATATTTTAGTTGATCCGTCAACGGGGGAAGAATGTTTAATTTATTAAGAAATCAGCTAGCTTAATCATAAAAACTATGCTTACTAAGCGAAGCTCAAAAATAGGATTATTTTATTTAAAAGTGAGGAATATTGGGATAAAAAAGAAGCCCCCCTCAATCCCCCCGAATGGGGGGAAGATTGGAAAGTGCTCTTTGAGCACTTTGGGTAGGACGGGGAAAGGATATGCTCAAATGGAAAACCTTATTAATCCCCATCCCTGCCGCTTAGCGGCAGTACTTCCTCTTTCTCCCAAAGAAAGGGGAAGAGCTGATTGACAGCGTAGTAAATTCCCATCGTGTGGCGGTTGCGAGTTGCAGCGGATTCCCCGCCTTTTCAAGGCGAGCCTGTCCCGAACTTGATTCGGGAGGTGATGCTATTGAGGTACGAAATAGCAGACGGGGTGGTTGTAGGCCTTGCCGCTGGAAACTACTCATGGGGTGAATATTTACATGATACTCATATTCACCCCGTGAGTAACACTGCTCCACCTTAACAAAGAAGAAGCAATTTTTCAGCGGAGAATTATAACTTATCTAGAAAATGCTACATAAAACGATTCCCCGCCTTTTTGCTCCTCCGCTAGAGCCTCCGCAGAGTAGCTTTGGCGCTCGCGGAAAGCTACGGCGACACGCAGAAAGGCGGGGTGGATGATATTGAGGTACGAAATAGCAGACGGGGAGGTTGTAGACCTTGGTGCTGAAAAGACTCATGCTTAATAAAACTAAGAGATCCCCATCCCTGCCACTTAGCGGCAGTACTTCCTCCCGCATTGCTGCGGGACAGGCTCTTTCTACCAAAAAGAAAAGGGAAGAGCCGCCGTTGATGAAAGCTCCTAATTATAAACGAAACCTGAGCGCCTCGCAGTTCCCCGCCTTTTAAAGGCGGGGTGGATGCTATTGAGGTGCGAAATAGCAGACGGGGTGGTTGTAGGCCTTGCCGCTGAAAACTACTCACGGGGTGAATATTTACAAGATACACATATTCACCCGTGAGTAACAAGTAACAACAAGTATCAAACAAGGTGTTTATCTATTTTGACACACCTTTCTTCACCTTAGCAAAAAACTTATGCAAAGCCTCGTTATTTTCTTTTGAGAATGCCGAAACCATAATAGGCGGATATTTAGCCATCTGCTTACCTTGCTTTTGGAACAAATACAATTTACGTCTATAATATCCAGAACCCTCGATTTGATATTTAACAAAGGATGAGACCGGGATGCGAAACATTTTAAACTCGCGCGTAAACGGAAAAGTATTATAAAACTTTAGCTCAATATGTTTGTCCTTCTCTTCAATATCAAAATAAAAATATCCACCATACATAAAGCCATACACGGTAAGGGCAAATAAAATGGCACTTGACCATTGCAGCCAGGTTAACTTGAGTCCCATAATGGTTAAAGAGCATATCCAAAGTGCTAGAAAAGCAAGCACAAAAAAAGTAAAAATAAGCTGAATCTTGCCGGCAGTCTTTCTATTATTCATAATACATTGGTTATTTTCGGTAAAATAAATTAAAAAACGCCAAATTACAAAACGGATGGAACAATCCAATATGGAATAACGATGCCGCTAGGGCAACCGCATTTACCATTCAACCACGTTGTGGTTGAATTTGAATAGCCCCGAATGCCTGTCCGGCGACAGACGGAAAATTCGGGGTATTTATGTTACGTGCATGAGAACCCTGAATGGGGTTCAATGTTTAAATGCGGTTGCCCTTCTTTTGCCGCCCGCTTGGCAGACAGGGATCAACCTACGAATTAGCTCTATTGTGCAGCTGGTTCTAAATACTAGAAAAATGCCTTTTCTATAAGTTTTTTGGATAGTTAAGCTTTTAACTATGCCGGAATAACCTTTTTTGCTTATTTTTGAGGTTTTTATAAAATAAGCAAACAAAATAACACCATGCAGGTAATTGAGGATAGCGAATCGAAGGTTTACGGAAGTAACGATTTAAAAAGGGATCTGTCGACGCTGATAAATAAACATGGGAAAGGCAAGGTATTTCTATTGATGGATAGCGGATCGTACCAACATTGCTATCCACTGATAAAAGGATTGCCCGAAATTGACGAACGCAATAGCATCGTTATTGAACAGGGCGATGAGAACAAAAACATGGATGCGCTGGCTAAGGTTTGGTTATTTTTAAATACACATGGTGCCGACAGAAAATCTTTGCTCGTCAATTTGGCCGGGGGCATGCCCTGCGACCTGGGTGGCTTTGCTGCCGCAACCTTCAAACGAGGTATCGACTTTATAAACATACCAACCACCTTACTAAGCCAGGTAGATGCCAGTGTAGGTGGCAAAACAGGCATTAATTTCAATGGTTATAAAAACGAGATAGGCGCCTTTAAACATGCCACCGCGGTGTTGGTCTGTAACGATTTTATTGCTTCACAGGATCAGGAAAACATTTCGTCGGGCTTTGCCGAAATGATTAAACATGCCTTAATCTATTCGGAGGATACATGGCAACAATTAAAGAGCTTTAATATTATTGAGCCTGATCTGGAAAAATTAAAATCACTTGTGGTCAATTCCATCCGCATCAAAGAGGGTTTTGTAAAGGCCGACCCTACCGAGCAAAATGTGCGAAAATCCCTGAACTTTGGGCACACAATCGGTCATGCTTTCGAAAGCTTTGCCATGAGCACAAAAAAACCGGTTCTACATGGCTTTGCGGTTGCCTACGGAATGATTGCAGAACTATATCTATGTCATAAAAAATGTGGCTTCCCGATGAGCAAAGTCCAGGAAATAAACAAGGCACTTATCTCCATCTATGGCAAGTTTATAATTTCAGTTAACGATTTTGATGCTTTGTTTAACTTGATGACGCATGATAAAAAGAATGAGAAAAATCTCATAAACTTTACCCTTTTAAAAAACATAGGCCAAATTGCCATCGACCAGCACTGCACCCGGGAAGAGATATTTGAGGCCTTGCGGTTTTACAGGGAGGCGTAAGGTTTGGGAGTTTAGAGTTTGCGAGTTAGAAGCTAGAAGTTAGAAGCTAGAAGCTAGAAGTGGAGAGCGTAAAACTGCAAGAGAAGTGGATAAAACTGTAAGAGAGAGTCTAAAACCGCAAGAGAAGAGCATAAATACGCAAGAGAAGAGCATAAAGTCGCGAGAGGGGAGCGTAAAACAGTAAGAGGAGAGCAAAAAGAGAAAAAAGAGAAATAAGAAAAAGAAATAGGTAGCGAAAATAAAAGATATAACTCCCAGACCTGTCGGCGTCCTTAAACCCGACAGCGTCGTTTGGCGGAGAGAAAAAAGAAATAACAAAAGAAAAAAATAGAAATAAAATAAACGGAAGTAAAAACTTGATACTTGATACTTTTGTCTTGATACTTAATAAAATACAACAATGCAATACACCATTTCAGCACCTCAGCAGGTGTCGCCTTATAAAGTAGCTTTGCCTACTTCCAAAAGCATTAGTAACCGGGCACTTATTTTAAATGCTTTGGCTTATAGCGCCAAACCCATCAGGAACCTATCCGACAGCGACGATACCCAGCTGATGCTTAAAGCACTGCAATCGGAAAGTACCACTTTTGATGTGGGCGCTGCCGGCACCACCATGCGTTTTTTAACCGCTTTTTTATCCAAAATAGTGGGTGAATGGACCATCACCGGATCCGAGCGTATGAAGCAACGTCCCATAAAAATATTGGTTGAAGCCCTCAATAAGCTGGGTGCAAAAATAGAGTATATCGAACAGGAAGGGTATCCTCCACTAAGAATTTTTGGAAGTGCCCTGGAAGGTGGCGATCTTGAACTTCCCGGTGATGTAAGCAGTCAATATATATCGGCTTTGTTGATGATAGCACCCACCATGAAAAGCGGGCTCAAGCTCACCTTAACCGGCGAAATCATATCGCGTCCATACATCTTGCTAACATTAAAGATGATGGAAACCTTTGGGATGAAAAGCCATTGGAAAGGAAATACCATTGTTGTTCCGGAGGGCGAATATAAGGCTGCCGACTTTAGCGTGGAAGCCGACTGGAGCGCAGCGTCGTACTGGTTTCAGGTGGCTGCCCTAAGCAAAGGTTGCCAGCTGAACCTGCAAGGACTAAAAAAACATAGCGAGCAGGGCGATGCCAAAGTTGCTGAGCTTTTTAAGCAACTGGGGGTAAACGCCAAGTTTTCGCAAAAAGGATTGATACTGACAAATACCGAAGAAATGACGAAAAAGTTCAGTTACAATTTTATAGAACAGCCCGACCTGGCCCAGACCTTTGCGGTAACCTGCTGTTGTTTGGGTATTCCTTTTAAATTCACAGGATTGCAGACCCTAAAAATAAAGGAAACTGATCGCATTAGTGCTTTAATGGTAGAACTTAAAAAAATGGGTTTTGTACTCACTTCTAACCAAGTGGACAATTTAATTTGGGATGGCACAACTTGCGAAAAAGACGAAACACCCTGCATTGCCACCTATAAAGATCATAGAATGGCTATGGCCTTTGCTCCTGCTGCATTAATTATGGGCAATGTTCAAATAGAAGATCCTGCCGTGGTATCTAAATCCTACCCCAAATATTGGGATCATTTAAAGGAGTTTGGCTTTGGCTGGGGGGATAAATAAGCCTCCGTCAACAACGCGGGAATCGTTGCAAGAAACATTTGCATGAAGGGCTGTTTTACCTCGCTGTAAATCTTAACCCGTCTTGCCTGAATAGCTCCAAGAGCTGTTCTCAAACTCTGCCGGCATCTGCCGGAGAGTTGGTGGGCTCTACAAATTCACTTTCTCCATTTTTGGAAATATGTCGGCTATAATTTTCTGACGGGCTTTTTGGCGTACATTTTTTAGGGCGTAATCAAAGCTGCCAGGCTGCATGCCTCTTAAACCATTGAATCCGTCGGCAAATATTTCCATGTGCGATTTATTATCCGCAATACGCATATGGAAGTCGGCAAACACAATAAACACAGAATAGCCATTGCCTTTGCGCTCGCCATCGGCAATAAAGTTTGCATTGATGGTTACTATAAAGTCGGCACTATCTCTTTGGTTGGTAATATTAAAATAGCTCTGGGCCAGCTCCGAGCGTATCATATTTGAAAAAATAGGATCGTCGGGCTGCTTGCCATAAACTACTTCGTTGATAACAAGATATGCCAATGATTTTTGCACTTCGATGTTAAAAAAAGCCACAGGCAAATACTCTTCATGGAAAAAAGCACTCAATAATATTTTGTCTTCCTCGGTTTCTTTTTCTAAAAATCTATCTAAATCAAACTCTGCTTTAATTTGCTGACTTTTGCGTTTCGATATCAGTCGCTTAATATCGCATGTGGCTACCCCGGCATAGTTGGTGGTACCAAAGGTGGTTATTTCGCCATCACCTTTGGTAAATGAATAACGCAGGGGCAGGTTTGCCAATGCCTGCATATCGCCCTTTGTATCTGAATAGCCTACATTTAAAGTTAAGGGCACCCTCATCTCTTTACTAAATTGCAAGGTGTATATGGCTTGGTTGGTACTGAGGTTAATTTTACGAAAAGCATTTTGTATGGCGCTAAAAATATCCGATCCCAAGTTCAAATTTCCATCGATATCTCTATATGTTAACTCCTCGTTAACATGTGGTTTAATCGCTTTGATGGCCTTTACATAAAACAACAGCCCTTCATAAACATCTCCCCTGTCCACTGCTTTTTGGGCATCGTAATAATAGGTGGCGCAAAGCTTTTTTGCATAGTCCAGTTTTTGCTTCTGGCGCATGGCATAGCTATCTTTGTTCAGACGCACCATCACCCAATATTCCTTCTTGTCTTCCCAACTCAACACTTCGTAACCTTCGAGGGTGGCTTGTACCGACTGATGTGTGCTAGCTTCAAACTCCTCCTTTACCTGATAATTATTTTCAAACTGGCGCAAAATGGAATTGGACGAGATGTTTACCTTGATTTCAGAACTCATTTCTTTCAGGGCATTGTTCCTTGCTTCCACGCGATAGTTTAGTTCGCCGTCAACCTTGGGGCTCATGGCTCGGCCAATGTAAAATTTCGGGTCGGAAGGTCGTTGCTTTACCCAGGAAGGCTTTCTGGCAGCTTGCGCAGATGAAAAGGGCAACAGAGCCGGAAATAGGATGAAGCAGAATATTATGGATAATAAAAGGGAGGTTATTCTTTTTTTACGGTTAAACGTATTCATAGACCTTAGCTTTTTATTTTTTATTAGTTCGTTATTCAGAGTCGAGAAGCTGATAAATAAGGTTGGGCTCGAAGCCGCGTGATGCGGCATGTCTTATCAACGAAGCATTTATTTTATATTTATCATCTCCTCTTTTATCGTCTTTTTTTAAGTTTCGCCGTTTCTTAATCAACAACTGCGCCAAAGCATCTTTGTATTCGTCGTCGTTTATCTGCCCCAATGCTTCCTCTACGGAAGTGCCAACTATCTGCTTGGCTTTAAGCTGCCATCTTATTTTAATCTTGCCCCAACCGTTAAATCTAAACTTATCTCTCACATAATAAGCTACATAACGCTGTTCATCGATAAACTTCTCTTTTGTCAGTTGGTCAATCACTTTGGAGGCCACCGGCTCTTCTACGCCCCAGCTCTTCAGTTTTTTTTCGATATCGAAAATACATTTCTCCTGTCGTGCACAAATTTCGGATGCTTTTACCAAGGCCTGTTCAAAAGTCATGTGAGTTTTTTAGTATTAATGCGACTCAATGGTTGAACCCTTTCAAGGCTCTTATACTGATTCATTAGTTTACCCCGCATTTCATAAGGGTTTATTCAAATTAAACCCTTGGCTGCCGGTAGGCAGGTTTTCAGGACATTTTATCAGCCACAAAGTGGTTGAATGTTAATAACCACGGGTGTAACCCGTGGTAAAGTAGCATACTGCATAGAGCCCTGAAAGGGTTCAATTTATTTAATATAAACCGTTTTAATATTGGCAAACTCATGAGCTCCATAAATAGATAGCTCACGCCCGTAACCACTTTCCTTGATTCCTCCAAAGGGTAGGCGGGGGTCCGATTTTACAAAATCGTTTACAAAGCAACAGCCTGCTTCTAGTTCAAATTCGGCTAGGTATTTTCCTTTTTCAATATCCGATGTAAATATGGCGGCACCCAGTCCAAAATGGGTATCGTTGGCAATCCGAATGGCATCGGCTTCGTCCTTGGCCTTAATAATTGCCGCAACGGGGCCAAACATCTCCTCACTGTAAGCTGGCATTCCAGGAAGTACATTACTCAACACCGTAGCCGGATAATAAAAACCTTGGCTTGTTAAATCCACTTTTCCACCGCAAATTAGCTGTGCACCCATTTCTACTGATTTATTCACCTGTACTATCAGATCTTCGCGTATATCCTTTCTCGCCAATGGCCCTAGCTTGTTTTTTTCATCGAATGGGTTTCCCATGCTTGCTTTTTTCATCTCGCTCACAAACATAGCTTCAAAGCGGTCGTATATTTTTGGGGTGGCTATAAAGCGCTTGGCACCTATGCAGCTCTGACCCGCATTGAGTAATCGGCCTTTAACGCAAGCTTGCACGGTCATATCCAAATCGGCATCGTCCAATATCACATATGCGTCGCTACCACCCAATTCCAATACGCATTTTTTAAGGTGGCTTCCGGCAGATTTGGCTACAGCGCGCCCTGCTTTATCGCTGCCAGTAAGCGTTACGGCTACGATGCTCTTGTGGGCGATGATACTTTCTACCTTTTTGCCCGATACGAGCACCGTACGAAACACATCTTCCGGGAAATCTGCATCACGAAAAAGTTCCTCAATGGCCAGCGCACAGCCCGACACGTTGGAAGCATGCTTGAGCACCATGGTATTCCCCACCAGTATCGTGGGCACGGCGCAGCGGAACACCTGCCAAAAGGGGAAGTTCCATGGCATGATGGCCAGTAATACTCCCAAAGGCTGGAATGAGATGTAGGACTCAGAAGCGCTTGTCTTAATCTGTCTAATTTTCAGGAAATCTTCGGCATTGTCGCGATAGTAATTGCATAACCAAACGCACTTGTCAATTTCTGCACGTGATTCCATGATGTTTTTACCCATCTCGCTGGTTATGATGCCAGCCAAAAGTTCTTTTTTTTCTTCCAACTTATTGGCCAGACGTTTTAGGCAATTCATTCGCTCGTGCAGTGCAGTCTTACGCCAGCTTTTAAAGGAGCTGTTAACACAAGTTATAATCGTGTTTACCTGTTCAGCGGTGTATTCGGGATATTCTGCAATTACTTCGCCGTTGGTTGGATTTATAGATTTTAATAACATAGTGCGCTCTATTTTATTGGATAAATAGGATAACTATTACCGTAAATTGTAAATATAATTATACAAACCCTCATTTGTAATTTTATTATACCATTGATTCACTGATTTTAACATGCTTTCCTATTTTCGGCAACCATTCCTCCTGCCTTGACATGGTGTCGCAAATTTTTTCGTGAAAATAAACTTGAAACCAAGTTTTTTTATGAAATTCACATACGTTAGTATATACCCTTTCGGAATGTATCATTAATTTCATGATAAATTCATCTTTAGGCTCCCTGTGGTTGTTTATAACTTGACTTAAGCGAACAGGAGTAATGTCAATATCCTTAGCGAATCCACTTCTCTTAGAATAAATAGTATCTATATATGTTTCTAAGAATTTTGAAAAATAGTTTTGACCATCATACACAGGTTCTTTAAGATAATCATCCATTTTAAACTTTAGTTGCATAAGTTTAGCACGAATGATTTGATTCTTAGGCAAATACCCCATCTTTATTAAACGTTTCTCCAGCAGTGCTGAGGCATCCGATTCGCGTTCCTTATTTGACTTATATCTTGAATCTACGCCATATTCAGCATCCTCAACCCTAATTATATTTTTCTTTCTATCCATGGTCGTAATAATTAATTAAATTCAATATTTCTGGCACTTCTATACTTAAAGTCATACCTGTTACACTCATATCGTATTTATCAATATAATGTTGTGCAATTTGACTTTTGGGTCTAAGTGATACGCAAGCAAATTCTCCAAACTCGGCAACGGCGATTTTTGCTGCATGTGCAATCAAATTACCGGCAATTTTATCATACTTTTTTTCATTCCCCTTGTTTTCTGTAGAAACAGTTAGAAGCCTAATGTGTATCCGCCATTCACTTGGAATTCTCTCCAACGAAATAAGTCCAAGAATATCACTTGATTCTGTCATGCACAATTTATATACCTCTTGATTCTTTTCAATATTCCAATCAAAAAAATATCTGTTTTTTCCTAAAAATTTAAATTCATGACTTTCAACACTTGATATCTCAATAGTGTGCCTTCTTCCTGTGGAAATTTCTACAATCGTCATTGCATAAAGTTACTAAAAGTTTACAATAATTGGAAACTGGTATTGATAAGTTTACTTCGTTGCAAATTAGTAGCATCATTATTATAAAAAATGCCAGCATGGATTAGAAGCTTGTAGATTGTGAAGCGATTGATCAAATGGATCAAAAAATAAAATGCCACCGGTAAATCCGGTGGCATACGTAGTTAACTGATATCTTGTTCTTGCTAAGAGTTAAAGATTTATTTTGGGCAATCCTATTTTTTAATAAATCGCTTCTGCCACTTGCCTTACGCTTTCGGTGGCCATCATGGTATAAAAATGGATGATGGGCACGCCGTTCTTTTTAAGGTCCAGGGCTTGTTGAGTAGTCCACTCCACGCTAACTTGCTTCACCTGGTCGTTGTCTTTGCACTTTCGCAGTTCCTTTGCAAAATCTTCTGGAATTTCACAACTGAATATCTTAGGTAAAACGCTAAGCTGATTTGCTATTGTAATTGGTTTGATACCCGGAATAATTGGTACGTTTATTCCAATAGAACGGCATCGTTTTACAAAATCGTAATATTTTTGGTTGTCGAAAAACATTTGTGTCATTACGTACTCGGCCCCGGCATCTACCTTGGCTTTCAGGTACAATAAGTCCGAATCCATATTGGGTGCTTCTTCATGTTTTTCGGGATATCCGGCCACGCCATAGGAAAAAGGAGTGTCAAAGGGATCGTTGCTGGTGCCGTCCGTATATATACCCTTGTTTAAATCGTTCACCTGATGTGCTAGTTCAATGGCATATTGGTTACACTTTTCGTCGCGAGCCGGATATTTATCTTTGTGCGTATCATCGCCACGCAACACCAAAACATCGTGTATGCCCATAAAGTTAAGATCGATAAGGGCATATTCGGTTTCGGCCTTTGTAAAACCTCGCGAAATAATGTGGGGAATCACCTTTATGGCGTATTTATTTTGGATGGCGGCGGCCACAGCTACCGTTCCGGGACGTTTTCGAATCACCTTTTTCTCCACAAAGCCCTGCCCATTGGTTTCAAAGGCATACTCCTCGCGATGCGATGTAATGTTGATGAATTGGGGATTGAATTCCTTTAAAATATCGATAGTCCTAAATACCTTGTCGATATTGTTACCCTTTAAAGGTGGCAAAAGTTCAAACGAAAATTTGGTTTCTTTATCTTTTAAAACTAATTCTGCAGCAGTCATTGTTATCGTGTGTTTTTATCGTTGGAGATAGTTATTCTAAAAATGTACATTGGTTATGCTTCATAAAAATCATTAAAATCAAGGTTAGTTAAATCCGTCAAGCTCTTATCTGTAACGTAATCATTGTATAATTCATCCGCCACTATTTCCATCTGATTCTTTTCATGATAAGATCGGATTGAGTGAATCGTTTTTTCAACAATAAACATACGTTGTGATATCGGCAGCTGTTGAATTTCTTTAATTATCTCGTTCGTCCTCATTTGAATTTAATTTAAAATGCAAGATACTAATAATTTGATACGCGGTAGTCGGATTACTTACTGCTTTCCCGTCAAAAATAAATGAATTTAAGGTGACGGGGTGTTCCCGAATCGAGTTCGGGACAGGCTACTTCGTTCCAACTGATTACTGGTAACTGATTACTGATTACTGTTCACTGAGAACTGAGAACCCTACTTATATGCCAAATTAATAGGTATCCATTTTTCTACTTCCACCACGGAAACTCCTTTTCGTTTGGCCAAGTCTTGCACCTGGTCTAGTCCTACTTTGCCCATGCCGAAATACATGGCTTCGGGGTGTGCAAAATACAAACCACTCACCGAAGCATTGGGGTACATGCTAAAATGCTCCGTTAGTGTTATGCCCACTTTGTTTTCTACTTCCATCATGTCGAATAACTGGCGTTTTTCACTATGGTCGGGACAGGCTGGGTAGCCTAGTGCCGGACGAATACCACGGTAACGTTCGCGGATGAAGTTATCCGTATTGAATTCCTCATTGGGAGCATAGCCCCAAAACTCTTTTCGTACTCTAAAATGCACCAGTTCGGCAAAAGCCTCTGCTAATCTGTCGGCTAACGATTTGAGCAGGATAGCACTAAAATCGTCCTGATCGTCCATATACGCTTTCTCCCATTTCTCGATACCTATTCCTGCTGTACAAGCAAAACCTCCAATATAATCTTTAATGCCTGACGAAACGGGCGCAATGAAATCGGCCAGGGAATGAAAATCCTTTTTGCCCGGTTTGTCTTGCTGCTCCCGCATTTGATGAAAGACGGTTTTTACCTCGGTACGTGTTTCATCTGTATAAACCAATATATCATCTCCTTGGCTATTGGCCGGGAAAAAACCAAAAATAGCTTTTGGTGTCACCATCTTGTCGCGCTCCATTTTATCAAGCATGGCTTCGGCATCGCGCCAAAGTTTTAGTGCCTCCTCTGCTTTTGAACGGGCACTCTCTGTTTTATATCTGCTGAGCCATTCAGCCTCTTGTTCGGCTGTTTTTACAGTTTCAATGTCATTGTAATTGCCCGTTAAATTCCATGCTTGGTAAAAGAAAGTCCAGTCAACAAATTCCCTAATATCCGAAATAGCATAATCCTCAAACACTGTGATTCCCGGAACGTTTGGCGTAGTTATTTGGTTCTGGTTCCAATTTATTTTAAAGTTGTTTTCGCGTGCTTTTTCAATGGAAGTAATAACCACTTTTCGCTTGTTGGCATTTCTCTCTCTTAGCTCGGCATATTCTTCCTGTGTTTTCCTTACAAATTCAGCTTTGCCGGTTTTAGATAGAAGGGCACTTACCACCTGGGCACTTTTGGATGCATCCTTAACATGGATGACAGGATAATCGTATTGTGGTTCAATTTTAACGGCGGTATGAATTTTTGAGGTTGTAGCTCCTCCCACCAATAATGGAATGGTGAAATTTTGCTTTTTCATTTCCTTGGCCACATTGGCCATTTCTTCCAGCGAAGGGGTAATTAGACCGCTCAATCCAATAATATCCACCCCAAGTGCTATGGCTTCTTTTAAAATTTTTTCGGTGGGCACCATCACGCCCATATCAATCACTTCGTAATTGTTGCAACCCAAAATTACGCCTACAATATTTTTACCTATATCGTGCACATCCCCTTTTACTGTGGCCATCAGCACTTTACCATTGCTCGATGGACCACCGCCCCCGGCTGCTTTTTCCTGTTCGATGATAGGCTGTAAGATGGCTACAGCTTTTTTCATTACGCGGGCCGTTTTTACCACTTGGGGCAAAAACATTTTACCATCGCCAAACAAATCGCCCACTACATTCATGCCGTCCATCAAAGGTTGCTCTATGATGTCTAAGGCGGCAGGGTATTTTGCGAGTGCTTCTGCAACATCAACATCCAAAAAGTCGCTGATGCCTTTGACCAAACAATGCGTAAGTCTTTCTTCCAGAGTTCCTTCGCGCCAAGCTGCCTGTTGGGTGGCGACCTCTTCTTTTTGGTTGCCTTTAATGCTTTCAGCATAATCTACCAATCGGTCGGTTGCATCTGGACGGGTATTAAAAACCACATCGTTTACATAAGCAAACAATTCCTTGGGTATATCGTCGTACACCTGCAACATGGCAGGATTTACGATGCCCATATCCAGTCCGGCTTTAATGGCATGATATAAAAACACGGAGTGAATAGCTTCGCGCACCACATCGTTACCGCGAAACGAAAAAGACAGATTACTTATTCCGCCGCTGATATGTGCATGTGGCAAATTGGCTTTTATCCATTTACAGGTCTCGATAAAATCAACGGCATAATTGCTGTGTTCCTCAATACCGGTGGCAATGGCCAGCACATTGGGGTCGAAAATAATATCTTGCGGGGGGAAGTTTACCTTTTCCGTAAGTAAATTGTAGGCACGCTGACAAATCTCTTTGCGTCGTTCAACGCTATCGGCTTGTCCTTTTTCGTCGAAAGCCATTACCACAACCGCTGCTCCGTATTTTTTTACTACGCGGGCATGAGCCAAAAATTCCTCTTCGCCCTCTTTTAGGCTGATGCTATTTACCACCGACTTGCCTTGCAGGCATTTTAGTCCGGCCTCAATCACTTCAAACTTAGATGAATCGACCATGACGGGAACGCGTGAAACATCGGGGTCCGACATCATCATATTCAAGAACTGAACCATCTCCTCTTTGGCTTCGAGCATGGCATCGTCCATGTTCACATCAACTATCTGTGCGCCATTTTCTACTTGGTGGCGTGCGATGTTAACTGCTTCTTCGTATTTTTTTTCTTTGATGAGTCGTAAAAACTTACGCGATCCTGCCACATTACAGCGTTCGCCTATGTTTATAAAGTTGGTGTCCTTGCGCATTTGCAACGATTCCAACCCGCTCAGGTGTGTAATCTGCGGCGGCGTTACTTTTTGGTGCGGTTTGTATTTATCCGCCTCTTTTGCTAATAGGGCGATGTGTTCGGGAGTAGTTCCACAGCATCCACCTAAAATATTCACCTTGCCTTCTTGCAGCCAGGTGCTTATCAAGGTCGACATTTCTTCGGGTGTTTGGTCGTACTCTCCAAATTGGTTGGGCAACCCAGCATTGGGATGCGTACTAATGTAAAAAGGTGCTTTTTTCGACAGCTCGCTTACGTACGGCTCCAGCTCGGCAGCTCCCAACGAGCAGTTTAGGCCGATACTCAGAATGTCCATGTGGGATACCGAGTCGATAAAAGCCTGCAATGTTTGTCCTGATAGTGTTCGTCCGCTGGCATCGGTTATGGTGCCCGAAATCATCACCGGAAGCTTTAGCTCTAACTGCTCAAACACCTCGTCGATGGCTAGCAGAGCTGCCTTGGCGTTTAAGGTGTCGAACACGGTTTCAATCATCAATATATCGCAGCCCCCTTTTATAAGTGCTTCTATTTGCAGCTTATAGGTCTCTTTTACAAGGTCGAAAGTTGATGATCTGTAACCCGGATTATTTACATCAGGCGATAGCGACAGGGCTTTGTTCAACGGACCGATGGCACCACAGACAAAGCGTGGTTTGTCGGGCGTTTTAAGGGTGTATTCATCGGCTACTTCGCGCGCAATTTTAGCTGATTGGTAGTTTATATCCCAAACCGCATCTTGCATATCATAATCAGCCTGCGAAATGGTGGTGGCATTAAAGGTATTGGTTTCGATAATGTCGGAACCTGCCTCAAGGTATCGGCTATGAATTTCTTTTATAATGTGTGGCTGTGTGATGCTCAATAAATCGTTGTTGCCCTTGACGGATCTGTGATAATCCTTAAAACGTTCACCCCTATAATCCTCTTCTTCAAGTTTATAGGTTTGAATCAAACTACCCATCGCCCCATCTAAAATCAGGATGCGTTCCTGAATGGCTTTATATAATATTTTTGTTCTTTCCATAATTGTATCTTTTTTCCGACTTAAACTCGCGCGCGAGGTGATTGTTCGCCATTTTTTTTTGGTGACCATATTTACTCCACTCGAAACGCTTAAAAATTGAGGTGCAAAAGTAGTAAATTATCCGGTACAATCGATTATTTGGACTATTGCCGATTTTGTAAAGTGCGGTAATTGGGATTTGCGCCGTGTGCTGCCAAGCCACGATTTACATTGATTTATTGACAGGGAAGTCTTGGAGCTACCTCGAGCGTTTTGTAGATCACATATTGCTTGACCGCTTTTTTTTTTGCAGGATACCGTGATCCCGAGCTGAGCGTCGGGATAAATTGTGAGTGGCGCACTGGCGGTCATTTGGCCGTCAGCCACCTACTCCATTATGCGCTGCCCTTTATTCATCAAGCAGTCCACTTACTTCATCTTTCAATTTAGGTAAATGATTTATCACAATACTCCATATCAAATCATCTGATATTTTATCATATCCGTGAATTATCCTGTTACGAGTACCGATAATTTTCTCAACGTTATCAAGTTTAAAATCCTTGTCCTTTTTAAGTATCCGATTAGCCGTTTCGCCAATTATTTCCAAATCACGCTCAATTGCCCTTTTTGTCCTTATGTCAGAAACGTACTCCTCAAATATCCTTGGTTTTTTATCATAGTAGCTATCAATCTCATTTATCGATTGTAAAATGTCATAAAGCCAAGTTTTAATATCATTATCCATAAATCATTTGTTTAGAGGAGTCGATGGATTTTCTTAGATATGGATTTTTAACAGCTTTATCCTCAAGTAAGTCTATCTGTCTTTTAAGTAATTTCTCCAAAGATGTTTTTAAATCAAAATAATTGTCTGCGTAATCATAAAGGTCTACACCTGTGAAATCAACTAATAAGTCGATGTCACTTGATTTTTTAAATTTATCAGTCAAGATTGAACCGAATACAAATAATCTAGCTACTTTATGTTTATTACATAAGGCTCTAATCTTATCAATATTTTTATCAATTATTCTCATACCTCAAAAATACAAAATTTTTAATCATACCGAAAATTATCAATTCATACCGGCTTTCCTGGGTTGCGTACAACGTGTTGCCGGAAGTTGTTGGAAAAGTTTAAAAATACAAACTATTCTCAATAAACCAAGGGCTGTAGTATATTTTATCCAGAGGGTTCACCCTGTGGAATGGCTTGCTAATATTCCACAGGGTAAA
Organism: Saccharicrinis sp.; assembly: GCA_024635555.1. Classification (GTDB taxonomy): domain Bacteria; phylum Bacteroidota; class Bacteroidia; order Bacteroidales; family Marinilabiliaceae; genus Saccharicrinis. The sequence continues at coordinate 2,047 of JAGXIO010000254.1, read as the reverse complement.
GTCCTTCCGAATCTAGTTCGGAAGGTGGATGGGCCATTGCCCAATTGGAGCGTAGCGGAATTAAAAATCAACGATAGTTAAATCACGAAAGCCTATAAATATTAAACTTGATGAGCTAAAGTACATATGAGGCTGTTTTAGGAGGGTAAGTAAGCATTACCTGTCCCGTGCCGAAGGACGGGATCTTTACAAAGCCCGTAGCCAATAATCCTAATTCAGTAGATGTACCAGTGATAGGTTGAAGGATTGTGCTCTTACCGGGGGAGAGCTCTGTAATCACGAGTTGATAGAGCAGAGCAGTCAGGCTCCTACGCTAGAGCCTTCGCAGAGTAGCTATTGCGCTCGCGGAAAGCTTCGGCGACAGCGTGCAGAAGCCATAGTATTCAAAGGAAACGAGCCGCAATAAGATATGCGGAGGTCTCACAATTTGGAGAAGGGCTGAACATTTAGTTGATAGAAATTTGATTGGGAGGACCAAACTTCGAGTTTGCTAGCCCTTTCTTAAAGTATTGAAAAGCTTTGACTGGTGAAAAGAGTAGTTAAAGTATGCTAGGTGAACCGCCTTATATGCTCAAATCTATTGATATGGTATATCAATGGATGTAGAGGACAAGCGCAGCTACCCGTACACAGCCTGTCCCGCTTTTTTTTGCGGGATACGGTGCTGTGAGAGGCGCACTGGCGGTCATTTGACCGTCAGCCGTCTACTCGATTGGCACCAGTATTTATTTTTTCAATTTACAGTATGCAAGATAGTTATTCTCTATTGTTGAAAAACTCTCGCCCAATATTGATTCAAATTCTTTCTTAAGTTTTGATTCATTCAGTGTGTAAAGTCTAAGTTTAGGATATATCATGTTGACTTTTTCGACTCCATATTGTTCAAAAAGCCAACTGATAAAGAATCCAGATTGTGGATAGAATTGTGAATATGGAATTTTTCCACCTTTAAGCATTTCAGATGGTGATAACACCTGATTCTTTTCATTATATTCTTTCATCCATAATTCAATAGGTTTCTTATAGAATTCTCCATTCGATGCTTTATAAGCACTAAAGTCTCCACTTATTGCAACTGCATATCCTTCTCGTACTATTTTTCTGGCGCGTCCAAAGTTTCTATAAGCAAAAACGTGTACTAACTCATGATTTCCAATATATTCATGGATTCCATTTGGGGATTTCTTAATTGGTGGGTTGAGATATGTATAGTAAATGATTCTTTCTTTTGAGTTAGCATGTCCGCCACCATTGGTTCCTATCTTTTCTTTCGCTTCGTCATAGTTGAAGAGGTAAATTGAAAACTCAAAGTCATCGTTTAATTTCAGTTTATTTCTTATTTCATTGTAACAGTCATTCTGTTCTTTCAGGATATTCGTAATTGCTAAAGAATCTGGCGATGGTGATTTGCTGAAATCGAAGGGTCTGCAACGTAAAGTAACTCTTCCTGATTTAGTCACAATCCAAGAGCCTTTGATATTCTCCTTTGCGTTGCAAACGGTGGAAAGAATCAATATGCAAATCAATAGTGTTGTTTTCATGTGGATTTTGTCTCTTAATATTGGTGCCAACGGTGGCGGTATGAAATCGTTGGGGATTGCGGGCTACTTTCCTGTCCAGTTACACTAAACTTAATGCATGGTAGAAAGCTTGCGTAACCACTTAAACCCCAATGTTTTATACCGCGTGTTGTATGCTGGGCTTTATTCATTATCAGTAAGTTATCAATTTACTACAATCCAAAATTCGCTCAATCGAAGCACTGCTGTTCCCGAAAAAAATTGTTTTTAGGGTTGGCAAAAAAAAAGCGTTGGCAAGCAGACAAGCTCTTTTGTAATTTTAGGTCGTGCGCTGGTTTGTGCGAATTGCAAATGTGCTTGGCTGATGTGTTGGCTTACACTACTAAAGATTTATAGCTCTTATTTTGAACATAAATCCCAACATTTCTAACTACATCATCAAGATAAGCAAAAACCTCATTTTTTAACTCAAGAATATCTCGAACCGAGAAATCTTTGCCTACATCATAAAATGTATGCTCACCATG
>JAGXIO010000253.1 GCA_024635555.1 Saccharicrinis sp. | reverse complement strand
GCTGCGGACAATATATAGTGTTGTAAAAAACAAAACACCGTACCGTCAAGATTATATATGTCTTGATCCAAGAGAGAGAAATTTAACTAGCTCCACTGAAAAAGTGGCTTAAAAACTTGTAATTTATTAGAGTATATGAAACGTATTGCAATTTTCCCGGGTTCGTTCGATCCCTTTACAGTTGGCCATCATAATATTGTTGAAAGAGCTATACATCTGTTCGATGAATTGATTATAGGTATAGGCTTTAATTCTCAGAAGCAGGATTTTTACCCTGTAGATAAACGTATAGAATGGATTAGTTGCCTGTTTGAGGATAGGCCTAAAGTACGCGTTGCTAAATTTGAAGGCCTAACTGTGGATTTTGCCAAAGAACAAAAGGCCAATTTTATTTTAAGAGGCATACGTACCTCTGCTGACTTTGAGTATGAAAGAGCTATTGCACAAGTGAATAAAGCCATGACGGGTATTGAATCTGTTTTTTTACTCACCACGCCCGAGCATACACCTATAAACTCAACCATTGTACGGGATATCATTCGTCACAAGGGTGATGCCGGCAAATTCTTGCCCGAAAAAATAAGAGATAAAGTACAAGGATACATAAGATAGTATATGCGAATATTTTTAGTGTTGGTATTTATGGCGCTTACAAAACTTGTGAGTGCTGAAAATAATGAAGTTAGATTGTGGGGAAATGCACTCGACTATTCAAATATGCGCTTGATAGTTGAGCGTCAGAGCAACTATATAACCCGAAACTTTGAAGAAGTAAAAAACTTTTTGGTAGATGCCAAGGGTAATTTTAGCGTTACCTTTCCGGTTGATGACATAACTAAAATATACGTATCGCTGGGCGAGATAAGGGCTTATTTATATGTTGAGCCCGGAAGAACTTATCTTATTACCTTACCCCTTTACCGTCCGCTAAGACCCGAAAATAAATTTAATCCTTTTTTTGAGCCCGAAACAGTTGTGCTGGGTATACAAAATAGTTATCCCAACGAAATAAATAAAAAAATAGTAGCTTTTGAAGAGAAGTACAATTATCTGTTTAGTAAAAATATTAAGCGAATTTTAATTACGGGCAATAAAAATGATCTCTTTAAAATTATAGACGAAACTGAGGTGGAATTTCCTACAGAAAAAGGGAGCTGGTTTTATTATTATAAGCATTTTAAGTACCAAAATGTATATGAATATGCCTATGCCGGTACACCGAGGCAGGTAATTTATAATGGATTCTCCAACATTCCTGTAAAATACAATCTTGATACGTACTGGGCTTCGTTCAATAAGCAGTTTAATAACTTCTTTCAATATTATTTTTCTACGGATGAGGGGCAAAGCTTTAAAGAAACTTGGAATACATCGGAATCGTTTCTTCTGCTTGCCGCAACGCTTGGCAAGGATACCCTTTTTAAAAATAATGAGTTGGCCGAATTGGTATTGCTAAAAAACCTATATACAGGATTTTATGCCAATACTTATTCAAAGCTAAAAATTACCAATATTGTTAAAAGCGCCAAAGACAACTGCATCAATCCACAAAACAACAAAATTGCCAGGGATATTTTAAATAAAATTACCAAGCTTAATCTTGGCGAACCTCCGCCAGATTTTGAACTGCCCAATTTGAGTGGTACAAAAACGTTTTTGTTAGAAAATTACAAGGGTAAGTTTGTGTACCTTACTTTTGCCAACACCAAAAATTATGCGTGCAAAAAGGATTTTCAGGTGCTGCAGCAAATGGCCGAAAAGTATAAAAACGATATGTATATTGTAACCGTGCTTACAGATGAAGACCCGGAGGAAGCACTGGCATTCGTCAAAAGCAATGATTATAGCTGGGAATTTTTGCATTTTGGACAGAATGGGAAAGTGCTGCTCGATTATAATATTAAAGCATTGCCTACCTATTATTTATTGAATCCCGAGGGTAATATGATAATGTCGCCAGCACCAGCACCAGAAGAAAATTTTGCCGCTGTATTTTCGGAGATATACAACAATTATCGGCGTGCACAACAGCGAAAAGACAAACCTAAAGTTAGAAGTATTTACGATTTATAATCGTGCAATAGACATAAAAAAAATGGCCTTACTATAACTTTTTGTCAAAATAAATAGTATACGGAATTTTTAGAGGTGGATTTTATAACTACCACAACGTTAATATGAATGGAATGAAATTTTTTACTACCATACTTTTTATCGCCTGGTTTTTAATGCCAGCTTATGTTTTAGGTCAGGCTGAAAAGCCAACCGCACGCATTATAAGCGGTAATGATGCCTATTGCAAACCTGGATCTACAACACTTACAATAGAATTTACGGGGGTTCCTCCTTTTTCGTTCAAATATACGGAAGGTGCTGGTACGCGCTGGGGTGGTGATAATATTTCTAGTAATACGTTTAATATACCGATTAACTACGAAGAAACTAGGATTTTTACCTTAATTAATGTGTACGACAAAAATTATGATATTGCAAGCGGTGGAGATACGGTGATCGGAGAAAGTGTGGAAATAAGAGTTGATGAAATGCCTAAAGTTAATGCAGGATCAGATAATGAAGTTTGTGGCTACGAGTATGATATGGCGGGTGCAATTACCGGTACAACTACAAATCTGTGGTGGTCTAAACCCGGCGACAATGGCAGTTTTAATGACAGTACTATCCTTAATGCCAAATTCAATGGCACCACAGCAGGTAAATATAAACATACTTTAATTGCGGAAAACGGAACATGCCGTGCACAAGATGAGGTTGATTTAACACTCAAAGGCCGGCCAAGCGGAGAAATTACCAATGTGGCCGACTGGAACTTCTGCTCAACTGATGGCAACGCTCATGAGCTGCCCATAGAGGTTAGTCTTGATGGCAGTGGTGATTTTACCTATTTTTTAAAAGATGAAGATGAAAAAAAATATGGGCCGTTTATCACCTCATCTCAAAACGATAACCAGCTAATTAACGTTTCTAAAAATAATGCCATATCTTTCTATTCCATAGAGGACGGACAAGGATGTAGTGCTGTAGCAACGGATATGCAAGGATCACGAACCGCTGTTGATGCAAAACCCAATGTGTTTGCCGGGGATGATATTACTGCCAACTGTGGTTCAGAATACAACTTAGAAGCTGCAGTAAGTCCGGCAACAACTGGTAAATGGACCTCACAAACATCAGGTTTGGTATTTGCCGACGACTCACAGCATAACAGCAAGATTACCGCCGCTTTTGGTACAAATGAAACTTTTAAAAACGCCAAACTTAGATGGACTGAGACAACTACCAGCACGTTAGCTTGCGCAAGTTATGACGAATTAAATATAAAATTTATACAACTACCTGCACTTACATTAATACCGTTATCTAACGATCAAATTTGTGAAGACAAATCAATCACCTTAAACCTTGAGCCTACAGGTAATGCACCTTGGACAATAGAATATAATTTGGGTGGAGCAACATTAAATAAATCACTTAGCGTAGCCGATAAAAAATTGAATATTTTGGGTTCTGATTTCGCAATAGGAAACAATGCCATCAACATTTCCAAAATAAAAGATAGTTTTAATTGTGAATCAACGTTAAGTATATCGCAAAATATTTTAGTTGACGATATACCTGTTGCCAATGCAGGTCCCGACCAGGATGTGTGTGGAGTTCTGGTAAGCTTGGAAGCTATACCCGATTTTCAGCAGGGTGAATGGATGCTCTCGGAGGGATCGTTTATTGAAAAAAGTGATCCCAACACTACTTTTACGGCCAACGATTTTGGTATTTTAAATTTAATTTGGAAAGAGACCAATGGCGTTTGTGTAGATAAAGATACCGTACAAATTTCATTTTTTGCTGCCCCATATCCGTTAAAACATGATACGATGCTTGTTGTTTACGCCGCTGATTCGGTTAAACTGAACGCATCAGTTCTTGCTGTTGGTACAGGTCAATGGAGCATCCTTGAGCCTGCGATTACAGGTGCGTTCGTTAAGGATCCAAATACAAACAATACTACCTTAACGGGTCTTACTGGCAAAGAAATTTATAAGTTAGAGTGGAAAGCTATATTGGAATCTGCTCCCGAAGAGTGTCGCGAAAAAATCTATACGGTATTTATAGACTCCCGTCCTATACTTGCACCTACGGGTATTTCGCCTGATGGAAATACAGTAAATGATGTATTAGAAATCCTTGGAGGTAAAGAAAACAGTAGTCTAACCGTTTTTAATAAGCACGGAAAATTGGTGTTTAAAACGGATAATTACAATAACGATTGGGGAGGTACTGATCAGTCTGGAGCCAAGCTAGTCCCCGACACCTATCTTTATGTATATCAGGATGATGAGGTTACCATTAAAAACTATTTAATTATCAAATACTAACATATAAGCTCTTACAGAATCAAATTTTACGATGAAGCATCTTATCCTTATAATTTCCTTTTTTATGATGTTGCTTTCTGAAGCCGTTGGGCAAAGAGAGTTAAATATGAGTCAGTATATGTACAACCGCTATAGCATAAACCCTGCATTTGGAGGGTCACACGAGGCCATGTCCATGTATGCATCCTATCGCAAAAAATGGTTGGGCTTTGAGGCCTCACCTTCGGGTGCATTTTTTACAGTAAGCTCACCCTTAAAAAAGGAAAACGTAGCCTTGGGCGCCCAGTTTTTCAACGATAAGTTCGGGGTATCTCAAAATACTGGTTTTAATCTCTCCTATACTTATCGGGTTCGATTAACTAATGAAGCAAAACTAGCTTTTGGTATTTCGGGCGGTTTGATCAATTATAAATCCGATTGGACGGATGTAATTTTGAGCTCTGATCAATCTGATTCCCAGTTTGCAAATATGGAGCAAACAATGGCGCCGTGGGCAGGTTTTGGAATTGCCTTGTATCACTCCAAGTATTTTGCCGGTTTATCCATTCCCTCGCTCTTGTATCACGATAGATACCAAACAGGTGAAAGCACCCTTGATTTTGCAAAAATTGATTACTTGTTTACAGCAGGATATCTGTATAAAATAAATGAGAATTTTTCCGTACAACCATCTACACTTGTGCGGATAAATCCCAACGACCAAACGTTTGTTGATATCAGTGCAACTAGCTTTTTAATGAACAGCTTTTTATTGGGTGCATCGTATCGAACTACCAATCAGGTAATAGGTGTTGTGGGTTATCAAATTACCCCTCAATTTCGATTTACATATAGTTTGGATTATGATTTGGACCCTATTGGTTCCTACAACAGCGGATCCCACGAGGTAGCTTTACAGTTCGATTTTGGTTATAAAACCAATTCACCTGATCCAAAATTCTTTTAGGCCATGATAAAATTTAGACTCCGATATGTATATCCTATTTTTTTACTCTTTACGCTTGTAAACCCAACCTATGGTCAGGATTTTATTGTAGAGAGAATCCAGGTGAATAGTGCTTCGAAAAATGATTTTGCACCATATGTGATGGATTCTGTGCTTTATTTTTCGTCGAACAGAAAGCATGAGTTTCTAAAAACCTACATGAACAATAACAACCAAGGGGTTTATCGTTTATACCAGTCGTCCATACTGCCTAACGATGATATGGGTAAGGAAAGAATAATGGAAAACGACCAATTGTCAAAATTAAACACACCCACCATTGCCTGGTCGCAAGATAAAAGTACCATTGTAATTACACAAAACCAATACACCACACTAAAGACTAGCAAGGGACGCGAAAATCTATTGGGTATTTATATTATCACCAATCAAAATGGAAAATGGAGCCGTCCATCCTCTTTTGAGCACAATTCGCGAAGGGGATACTCCAACGTTCACCCCACAATTACACCTGATGGACAAACCATTTATTTTGCTTCGGACATGCCCGACGGTATTGGTAAGTCCGATTTGTACGAATCCACGCTGGTAAATGGAGAGTGGACAGAGCCGCTAAATTTGGGTAGTATTGTTAATACAGATGGTAACGAGGTTTTTCCTTACTATCATCCCTCTGGTAAACTGTACTTCTCGTCCGAAGGGCATAACAGCACTGGCAAGCTCGATATTTTTTACACCTCAAAAAACGGTGGAAAATGGAGTGTACCCATAAAATTAGAATATCCCATCAATACCGAAAGTAACGATTTTTCTTGCTTCATCTATCCCTCACAAACCGAAGGGTATTTTGCTTCGGACCGAATGGGACGAGCTGACATCTACAAATTCTCTAACCCTTTTCCCACCTTCCCCGATGCCCAGCCACAGGTAGAGGATAATTTTTGCTTTACGCTGTTTGAAAACGGAGCTTACGTATCTGATACGCTACCCTATAAATTCAAATGGTATTTTGGCGATGGAGTAACGGCTTTCGGTTTGGAGGTTGACCATTGTTTTCCAGGACCCGGCACCTACAACGTAGAGTTAAACGTAGTGGATACGCTAGCCAACGTTGATTTATATACCGTGGCAAGTTACCCTGTAAGTCTCGAACTCACGCAACAAATAATTATCACGGCTCCCGATACGGTAAAAGTTGGTACTAATCTGAACCTTTCTGCCGAAAAATCCGTATTAAAAGATTTTATACCCCATCAGTATTTTTGGGATTTAGGCGATGGTAATAAGGAGAAAGGTGTAACCATCCATCATGTTTTTCGGAAAAAGGGAACATACACCATAACCTGTGGAGCCATATCAAAACTGGATTCCACCATTAAAATGGGTTCCACCATACAAATTGTAGTTACTGAATAAATATAACACATGCGTAGTATTTTTTTTGCTTTACTTTTTATATCATTTGCTTTTAAAGCAATGGCACAACCGGTGCCGGCTATCGACGAAAATGTGCCGCATTTGGTGACTTTTGGAAATCAGGGTGAAAAAGCCTGGGGCGATGACGATTACTGTCAGGTGATATTTTTTTCGGTACCTAAAAGTCATACCGATCCTATTTTTATCAGGGTTTATGATCCGGATACAGGCGGTGAGTTAGATGAGCAAAAAGGAGAATGGGACTCCCGCATGACATTTAGCGTTTATGGAGGTAAAGGTGCCTGTAGCAACGAAGATGCCAAAAGAATTAATTTAAAAGGGAACTTTAATAGTGGAACTTTGATGGCTACCAAAACATTTGGGGCAAACCCCAGATACGATAAAAACTGGTACACATTTGGACCTATAAACCCATCTGAGGGCGAGTTTTTACCAGATGAATATGGTGGTTACGTTTTTAAAGTTATTGTGCAGGGAATATCGGGCGACGATGGTAACTTATATAATTTGTTTCTGAGTAGGGAATCAGCAGAGAACTTGGCTGTTGAAGGTGCTTTCGCTTTTTATTATAAATATAAGTTCAGGTTACATGATAACTCAAGTGAAATCTCTCATATTTATCCATTTATAGACGATAAAGTTCAGTCCATAAAACAAAGTAATTTTGATTGGGATAACGATGGCATTATACGAATAATTTCTGTGGCTAAAAACGGAGAAATACTTAAAGTATCTGGCGACAATGAATGGAGCAAGAGCTTGCATCATATCCATCCGGACGAAAGAAATACCTCCTACGATATACAGATTATAAAAAACAAATCGGCCCGCATCAGTAACAATAATGTGGTTATTTATTTGGAAAATCAATATGGCGAATTAATCGAGTTTTACAGTGTGCCTATTGGTGGCATTCCAAAATATAAATATAGTATTGGTATGAAACCTAAGACAATTAGAAACTAAAGGGCATGAGGTATCTTCACAGTAAAAGAATACATTTAAATTGTCCCCTTAGCAAAACTAACGTAATGGCAGTTTTTTTAAAAAAGCTATTTATAGCTGGTTTATGGCTTTTTGTGCCATCTTTCCTATGGTCACAATCATTCGATTTTAAAAATTTTGACTCGGACATGGGCTTGCCTCAAAATTATGTGTATTGTCTGGCTCAGGATGATGATGGATATTTGTGGATAGGCACCGGCGAAGGTGTAGTTAGGTACGATGGTATTGACTTTGTAACCTATACCCAGAATGATTCATTAGCCTCTGATTTTGCAGAATCCTTATTTGTGGATAAAGATGGCGTAATTTGGATTGGCCATAGAAATGGCACCTTATCGTATTATAAAAACGGGGTGTTTGGAAAAATACTGCCAACCGAAAATGAACCTAGCCCCATTAAAGATATTTCACAAGATAAAATGGGTAACATATGGGCCTCTGTTCAAAATAGTGGTCTATTAAAAATTGATTCTGAAAAAAACATCACCTCCTATACCCAGCCTAATCTTTTTGCCAATAAGCTTTATTATTGCGTGGAAGCGGTGGATTCATTAAATATATTGGTGGGTACCTCTCAAGGGCTTATGCTCCTAGCGCTAGATGAGGATGGTAGTGCCCAAACCTTTAAAAATATTACGGATATTCCAACAACAAACATTAACTCCATAGTAAAGCGCAGAGCTATTGAGGGTGAATATTGGATTGCTACGGAGGATGAGGGTTTTTATAAGTATCATTTTAATAGCGATAAATCCACCCATTTTGCCAATAATAATTTATGTGTTAAATTTAATATCGAGTATGAAAGTATTCTGGATATTTACGAAGACGAGGAGGGCTCTCTGTTATTGGCTACTTGGGGCAAGGGAGTTATAAAATTGATTTTTGATGCGGGAAAGCAAACTTTTGTTGAATCGTTTAACTTTTCCACAGAAAATGGATTAACTCATAATTTTATTAAAGACATATTGGGCGATAGGGAAGGTAACCTGTGGTTTGGCACTTATGGTGGCGGAGTATCCGTATTGTTAAACGATTGTTTTATCCACTACAACTTTCAGGATATAGGCTTTATTTTAAGCACCGCCAAATCGGTAATTGCTGTGGAGAGCGATTTGTGGATAGGTTTAGACAATGGCATATTGCGAACAGATCCCTTTTGTTTTCCCGATCACGAATATTATGATAATGCTTTAGGTATTCCTAACGATGAAATTTCTACAGTACGCTACGATAGCGATAGGACGCTGTGGGTAGCTTCGTTGAACTCTGGCCTGTATTACCGAGAGAAAGACCAACTCCGATTTAAAAAATACAACTTTATTAAGAATATAAAGGATCCGTTAATAAACGATATGGATATTTTAAATGACAATATCTATCTAGCAACTGCCGATGGTTTTTACAGCTTGAACAAGAAAACAGGTGTGTCGAGCCTGCTTACTACCATGGAAAATTTACCCCACAACAATATCAATTTTGTATATATCGACAAGCAAGAAAATATTTGGATAGGTCCTAAATCAAGTGGGATTTGCCGTGTGGACAGCAATAAAATAGAGATTCACCGACTTTGGCAGGCACCGCTGGATGTTTCGGGAATGACCACTGATGCTGAAGGGAATTTTTGGTTGGCAACCATTGGCAAAGGAATTCTGCTATACAATCAGGATTCAATTCGCCAATTTATTGACATTAGCGATGGCCTATCAAAAAATTATTGTTACGATATTATATGCGATAAAAATCAAAAGCTTTGGGTTGCGCATTGGCCCGGAGTTAGCACAGTGGATTTAAAAAGTGGACAAATTCATAGATATGATTTTAATGATAAAATGGGTGGCGATTTCTACGATATCTGGGAAGATCAGAAAAGGAATATCTGGTTTGCTTCGAGTAATGGAGTGCTTAAATATATGCCCGATCGTGATAAATTGAATCTGGTCGCCCCTAAAATTAACCTCAAGAGCATTAAAATTTCCGATAAAGGCTATCCGTTGGATCGCGCCATAAAACTACCCTATCCGTATAATCAAAAATATGCAAGCTTGCGTTTCGATTTTGTCGGTATAAGTTTCAAAAATCCACAGGCTGTTACCTATCAATATAAATTAGAGGTTAACGGAGAAGAACAAAAGGAATGGATTGATTTAGGCACTACAAATTATAAGGAATACGATTTCTTGCCAGATGGAGAATACACCTTGAAAATAAGGGCATTTAATGCCGATGGAATCGCTAGTGCTATTCCATTAACCATACCCATCACAATAGCAAGTCCGTTTTGGAAAAAGTATTGGTTTTACCTATCTGTTATTGTTATTATAGGTATGTTGTTTTATTGGACCGTTAAAATGAGAGAACGCCAATTGAGGCACCAAAAAGAAGAACTCCAAAGAGAAGTCGATTTGCAAACCGTTATACTGCGTGAGCAAAAAGGTGAAATTGAACGTAAAAATATTGATATTACAGCAAGTATTAATTATGCAAAGCGTATTCAAAGTTCTATTTTGCCGCCTGTAAGTGCACTAAAGGATGCTTTTGTTGAATCTTTTATATTTTTTGCGCCGAGAGATATCGTAAGTGGCGATTTTTATTGGTATACCAAAAGCAAAGATAAATTTATACTGTGCTGTGCCGATTGCACCGGACATGGTGTACCGGGGGCTTTTATGTCGATGATTGGTACTACCTTACTCAATGATATTAACAAGGTTGGTGATGTTAAAACGCCAGCTGAAATATTGGAGAAACTCGATGACAATATTAATACTTTACTGCAACAAGATATTGAAGGGAATTCCGCCGATGGTATGGATATTTCAGTTATTGAAATAAATTTGAAAACCAAAAATATTACGCTAGCTTCGGCCAAACGTCCTGTTTATTTATTTATAAACGATAGGTTAACAATTTACAATGGAACTCGCCGAAGTATTGGGGATGATAGTCTCGCACTGAAATCTAAATTTGTAAATTATGAATATAACTGCTCCAAAGGTGATGCTGTATATCTTTTTACAGATGGGTTTACCGACCAGTTTGGAGGCCCCGATGGTAAAAAATTGATGAAGGTAGGTGTTAAAAGACTGCTCGAAGAAATTCACCAAAAACCTATGAACGAACAAGGGCGACTGATAGGTGATTGTTTTAAAAACTGGAAAGGCGAACTGGATCAAGTAGATGATGTACTGTTTATGGGAATTAGGTTGTAAATGATTACCCATACTATATCTCTACAACAACGAATGATTTAACCCAATATTTTTATTTTAAGTTCTGAAATCTCCTGCGATTGCAAATTAAAGCTAGCAGTTTCGGAGCCAAATCTCATGTTTGTCGATGGGAAAAGTGTTTTTGTCCGGTTGAGAAAAAGCATAATTTATTTATCGCCCTTTGTGCCCTTGGTGTTAACAAGTCTTAAGTACCTCGTTGAAGTGTTTAAATTCAAAAAGTAAAAAATCATTGGCTGCATAAAAATCATTTGCAGAGTCCCTTTGTGTAAAATGATGAAAAAACACGAAAACAAAAAAAATACGGTCTAAATTTTTATTTTAAGATTTTTTTCAACCTAAGTAGTTACAAAATATAGATAAAATGACTATAAACTTAACCAGTCTGGTTGAAACTTATACCAGTGAATTGTATTCGTGGGCTTTATATAAGGTCTCGGATGTGGAACTGGCAAAGGAT
>JAGXIO010000252.1 GCA_024635555.1 Saccharicrinis sp. | reverse complement strand
TTTCGATCTGGAAACGAGCAATTTTTAGCAAAATCAAGGAAATCAAGGATTTGAGCGGAGGCGTAGTACTTTACGCCGCACAATCAAATCCGCGGATTGACGCAGAGATTGCGGAAAAGGGCCGTTTCCGGACGAAAACTAGTTAGCTTGGTCCGACCCCAAGGCGTCTTCCGACAATATGGCAAAGAAAGAGAAGGGGTTCTGCTGATGACTGATGAATTGTTGAAAGACCTAACGACAAGGATAAAGGCGGCTGAAAAAACAGTCAAAATTCTCCTTTTTGGTTCTCAGGCATATGGTACCGCAGGTTCCGACAGCGATATTGATATTCTTGTTGTGTTGGATAAAGACGAAACTCCCCAGACCTTTAAGGCACAGGCCGAGAACTATCTGAAGATCAGCCGTGCTATCCGCGGTATAGAGCAAAAGGTACCGATTGATCTGCTTGTCTATACCAAACCCGAGTTTGTGCGATTTGCCCAATCCGGAAGCCAGTTTTCAAAAAAAATCCTCGCTGAAGGGATAGATCTTCAATGAAATCGATTTCAGCTGATTGGCTTAACTCTGCTAAATCCGATTTGCTCACGATGGAAGCACTCCTCGGACGTGTCGAATTAACTGCAGTTGTTGCTTTTCATGCCCAGCAATGCGTCGAAAAGGTACTAAAAGCCATAATAGAAGAACATGAGTTGGGCGGGATCAAGTCTCACGACCTGATTACCCTGAATGGACTTGTATTGAAGGTATGGGATATCGGTATGGATGAAGATACCCTCGCCCTTTTGAACAAACTCTATATCGATTCCAGATATCCGGGAGCGTTGGGATTTTTGCCCCATGGCGCACCTGATATAAGTGAAGCTAAAAGCTTTTTCGAATTTGCAAGAAACTTGTTTGAAATTGTGAATTCTCGATTGGGCCCCCCGACAGAGGCTCCAAAGAGGCAAACGGAGACTTGAACCCATATTTGACTCCCATATTCAAGTTGAGAAATTGTGGTCGATGAAAGTTGAGTGTAAAGCCGGGGATTGGTGCCTGTCCCCCTCAGAGGTTCCTGATTTATTAGGAGGGAAACATCCTGGTTTCGCCCGGCGTTAGTCAACAAGTCACCAGCGTCCCCCTTGCCCTTAAAGACCTGACCCCAAGCCCCTCGGTAGTTTCACCGCATGAGGTTTTCGGGTAGATGGCTGCTCCCGCTAGTAAAATGAATTTGCTTGTTAAAAATACGATTTCCTTGAACCTCCGCGTTTTGGTGGTTGCTGGTCTTAGTCTTTTTACCACGCGTTTGGTTCTTACAAAGTTAGGCGCAGAGGATTTTGGTATTTTCGCCGTCATTGCGGGTTTTACCGGAATGCTGGCCTTCGTGAACTCTGCACTGGCCGCAGGTACTCAACGCCATGTCGCTTTTGCCTTGGGGGCCGGTAACCTGACCGATGCCCGCAAATGGTTTAGTATCGGCCTCTTCTTTCACATCGTCTTTGCCCTGCTGCTCCTTCTTGTCGCGGAAACCATCGGCCTGGTTCTCTTGGAACGCTTTCTTGTCATCCCGCCCGAGAAACAAAATGCAGCATTCTGGCTCTATCAGGCCTCGATTCTCTCCACTGTTTTCACTGTGGTTATGGTCCCTATTCAGGCCCTCTTCAATGCTTACGAAGAGATGACTACTGTGGCAATTCTCTCGGTCGTGCAAAATATTCTTATGTTACTGCTGGCATTTCTCCTTTATGTCCTTCCCTGGGACTCCCTTATGCTCTATGGGGTGGGGTTTTGTGTCGTCACGGCGATTGTGGCAGCTCTTAATTGGGCGCTGGCCCGCTCCAAGTTCGAAATCTGTCGCTTGGATAGGTCCGCATTGCGTAACAGAGCGGCTATGAGAGAACTTGTCGCCTATTCAGGCTGGAACCTTTTTGGCGCCGGGGCTGGTGTTGCGCGGGTGCAAGGTACGACAATCTTACTCAATATTTTTTTCGGGCCGGTTGCCAATGCCGCCTTTTATGTGGCCAATCAAATTGCCTCGCAAATCGCCTTTCTTTCGCAATCATTACTTCGCGCCATCAATCCCCAGATTATAAAATCCGAGGGTGCTAATAACCGGGTGCGAATGGTGCGCCTATCCAACCTTTCCAGCAAGTACTCTTTTTTCCTCCTTTCACTTATTGCGGCACCATTGATCCTAGAGACAGAATTTATCTTGGACCTGTGGCTTCAAGAGGTTCCACCATTTGCCATATTGTTTACTAAACTTATGCTGGTCGCTGCCCTGGTCGATCAACTGACCGGCGGCATCATTATTGCCGTACAGGCTATCGGCAAAATAGCTTTTTATCAGGCTGTGGTAGGGAGCACTCTTATCATGAACATTGCTATTGGTTATGCACTTTTTAAGCTTGGTATGCCGAGCTATTCAATCCTTGTGGCATCCATTTTTGTTAACTCGGTGGCGGGCATGCTTCGCTTGGGTTTCATGAAACGACTTTCCGGGATGAAGTTACGGATATGGTGCCTTGATGTGTTGGCACGCACTATTGCTTGGTTGGCCATACCTGTGCTGGTAGGCAGTTTTTTAATTCTGTCCATCCCGCAAGGTTGGTTGCGGTTTCTTGTTGTAACGAGTAGCTACCTTGCTTTGGCTGGTTTGGGATTTTGCCTTGTTGGTATTGGTCGTGATGAGCGCAGTCAGTTAAAAGAACAAGGTCGTGCCGTCTTGGAAAAACTAAATCCGTGCTTGAGTCTCCGCTCATGACGGCATTGTCTACCGATAGCAGTTTTGGGTGTTGGGGGTGTGCGAAAATCTGCCCAATAGATGCCTTCACTATGGTGGTGAATGATGAAGTGTCTCTGCTCCGAAAGATCAAGCCAAATAGCCGTATGAGAGTAGCTAATAAAGGGACTGACCGTATTACACTCTCAAGGGTTTTTAGATCATAACATCGGCTTAACCACATGGACAGTATTAGAGTCACAACAATTCATCGTGCAGTTTTTGGACCCACCTGAGGACACTTGTTAATTATCAATTTATCATTACAGAAAGATTTAAAATGTATTATAAATTAAGAATGTTGGCACATCATGTGAAGGTTTTTTTTGAAGTATATTATTTTGGGAAGTTACCAATATATTGGTTTAATGAAAGAGTTAACTTTGGTGATGCAATAAACGTTTTTTTAATTAGTAAGATTAGTAAGAAAGAAGTGGTTTGGATTAACCCGAAGTATTGGCCATTTAAACACTATTTAGTTATCGGTTCGGTTTTGGAAACTATGAATAAAAATAGTCTTATTTGGGGAGCCGGGTTCATATCTGAAAATTCAAAAGTTTCACGACCAAAGCAAATCTTTGCGGTTAGGGGCCCCAAAACTAAGAAAAAGTTTTCAGAGGCAGGTATAGAGTGCCCTGAAGTTTATGGTGATCCAGCGTTATTGCTTCCTTTATTTTATCCGAAGACGAAAGGAAAAAAATATAAAATAGGTATAATTCCACATTATGTTGATAAAAGTCATGAATTTTTTAAAACGGTATTATTAAATGACATTAAAATTATTGATATTGAACAAGAAGACCCTCTTTTGTTTATAAATGACTTGATAGAATGTGAGATGATATTGTCATCATCCCTTCATGGCCTCATTATTGCGGATGCATACAAAATCCCATCTGTTTGGATTAAATTCTCTGAAAATATTAAAGGGGAAGATTTTAAATTTTATGATTATTTCGAATCAGTATCAAGGCATGGTGAGAAACCTATCTATATGGATTCTATTACGAATTTAGATGAAATTTTTTATAAAACTAATGGTTCTAGGCCCATTATAAATACTGATATTTTATTAGATTGTTGTCCATTCAGGAAATAGTTAACATATTTAATGTATGGATATTAGATTATGAATTTATCAATAATTATTCCTGTTTACAATACCGAGAAATATATCTCTAAATGTTTAGAGAGTTGTTTAAGCCAAGGAATTGATGAGAAAATTTACGAGATTATTATTATTGATGATGGTTCTACCGATAACAGTTTAAATATAATTAAAGATTTTGAAAAGAAAGATAATAATATTACTGTTATATCTCAAGAAAATAAAAAGCAAGGAGCGGCTAGGAATAACGGATTAGGAATTGCTAAAGGTGAGTACATTTGGTTTGTTGATTCTGACGATTGGATTGAACCGGATGCTATTTCAAGTATTCTAAATTATTTGTCTACTTGGAATTTAGATATTTTGCGCTTTGACGCAGTAGATCATAAGCCAAACGGAATTATGTTAAGGCCCTGTAAGCACATTCCCAATCATCTTTATGCACGACATGAAGCATTACTTGAAGATGAAATTAGTGTTTGTGTTCCTTTCCATATTTTTAAAAAAAGTTTCTTGCAAGAAAATAGATTAACTTTTATAGAAAATATATTTTATGAAGATAATGAATTTATGCTTAGGGCGTACGAGAAAGTTGAATCATTTTCATATTTAAGAAAATCCTTATATAATGTTTTATTTAGGGATAATTCAACAACCAGAACCCTTGTTTATTCACGAAACCTTTACCTTCTAAAAGTCATTGAATCTCATATTGAATATTTAAATTTTAATGAACATAAAAAAAAGATAAAAAAAATATTCGGACTACATGTGGCTAGATGTATGAATTCCTTATTGAGTGGTGTCAGTCGGTCTGAGGTACTTTTCAATGAAGCAATAAAATCACTGCGTAGAATAGAGGATTTATCTGTATGTGTTAAAAATTCTAAATCCCTTTTTCATATTATAGAATTTTACCTTTTAAAGCATCCATTCATTTTGCGTAAACTTCTGCTAAAATTTTATAAAAATTAATAAAATATTTATGACTGATATATTTACATATACAATATATATATCTTTACTCATATTGTTAATATCCTTAGTTTCGCCAAAATTTCTCATTAGAGCTTACAAAACTGCTGATAATAGTATATTTATTGATTTTTCAAAAGAAAACAAACTTTTCTTTAATCATTTAATTGCCTTGTTTTTAATAAGTATAATAGTTGGTTTTAGATACGAAGTAGGTGTTGACTGGAGAGCATATAAGAATGTTTTTGATTTTATTAAGAATAATAGTTCCTTTTCATATCAAGATCAATATATGGAATGGGGGTATTTTGCAATTAATAAAATTATCTCCGTAATAGGCGGTAGTTATGAATTAATGTTTTTTACAGTCGCATTCTTAAGTTGGTTTTTTATATTTAAAAGTGTGCCAAATATTCTGCTGCCATTAGTGATATATTTTCTTTTTGTTGACGAAATATTTTTTTGGTCGATGAATGGAGTGAGGCAATTTGTAGCAATTAGCATTTTTATTTATGCAACACGTTTTATCATTTCAAGAAATATAATAAAATATTTTGTATTAATAGCATTCGCTGCAATGTTTCATTTTAGTGTTATATTCATGATCCCTTTTTACTTTGTCCCTTTTGGAAAACTTTATAATCAAAAAATATGGGCTGTTGCTTTTATCGTTTCTTTCTTTTTTGCGCAAACACCATTTTTGGTTGATAGTTTACAAATAATTTATTTTGAAATTTCAAAAATAATTCCGTTTCTATCTACCTATACTAGATATCTTGATACTGGTAGTTTAGAAGCTCAGGAATTAGTAGTGGGGTTAGGTTATATATTTAGACAATTAGTTGCGGTTGTGATTCTTTTTTTTAGTAA
This sequence comes from Saccharicrinis sp., assembly GCA_024635555.1. Lineage (GTDB taxonomy): Bacteria > Bacteroidota > Bacteroidia > Bacteroidales > Marinilabiliaceae > Saccharicrinis. Next base: position 4,171 of record JAGXIO010000252.1, on the reverse strand, counting down.
ATCAGCAATACAGAAATATCCTCAGACAAAAATTTATTTTATTTTATATTTTTTGGGAGCTATATTTTTTAACCTGTTTTTTATGTTTCAGTTAATTGGTCGTTTAAATAATTACTTTCTAATTTTTCGCTCTATTGTTTTGGCTATTGTCGTTTATCATCTCTGGGAGATAAGAAAATATAGGAATATTTCGATTTTGTTAGTAGTTTCGTATTTCTTTCTTTATTTGTCTCAGATATATAACTCTTCGAATGGTTGTTCTCCATATAATTTTTCATTTTAATATTGCAATTTATTGCTTTAATATAAATGTTAAACAACACTTTTCTCTTTTATAGTATTTTGAAAATTGATTTGGGGGTATAATCTGTTTCTTATAGTTCAGCATTACTTCGCGTCTTATAGGCTTGCTATATTTCATCAACTACTTGCAGGCAAGGCTGGTATGCAGGGCAAGTTGTTGTTTAGTATTAATCCAGACCATGACAATGTGAGTGCATATCGTTCAGTTGAAGAAATACCTTTTTGTGAATTTGTAGATCCAAGTCAATATTTACTTCTTAAAAATTACGGTTCTATCCACCAAACAAAGGTAAGTCTATTGCAACGGACCGAAATGCTAATGGAAATTCCTCTTTGTCAGAAAGAGCCATTCAATGAAAGGCGTCACCCAGAAACCCGCTTGAAATGGCGTCTTACTGAGCGTTTTTAACATTCAACCTTTGTCTGGTGGATAGATCCGAAAATTTATGGTTTTTTAGTCCTATTCTTTGGCAAAGAGGATTGTTGCGAGAGTTATTTCGCAAAGAAGTTAAAGCTGTAATTATTGAAGGCAACCCATATCATTTAAGTACATGGAAATGGGGGTCGGACCAAGCCAACCTATTGTTTCAAAAAGATAATACCCGAAATTTCTGGTTTATATGAGACTTAGACGTCTTTTTATGATATGAAAATGAAATGTTGTGCAATGATCTGTAACGTTGGAGGGGCATATGGCGCGCGCAAACCGGCATATTTTGCCAGGTCATCTCTGGCACATCACCCACCGCTGTCACAAGCGGGAATTTCTTCTCAAATTCGCCAGAGATCGCAAACGATGGATTCACTGGCTTTATGAGTCGATGCGTCGATATGGTTTGTCGGTGCTGAACTACACCGTTACTTCAAACCATGTACATTTGTTGGCCAGAGATTGTGGCAAGCAATAACTACCGTCCGGCATGCAACTGGTCGCTGGCTGCGTCGCGCAGGAATACAATCGCAGAAAAAGCCGTAAAGGTGCTTTCTGGGAAGATCGTTATCATGCGACTGCTGTGGCCACGGATGATCACCTTATTCAATGTCTCCTCTATCTCGACTTGAATATGGTTCGCGCCGGAGCAGTAAGTCACCCAGGAGACTGGCCCGAATCAGGTTATTCAGAACTTTTGTCGAAGCGACAGCGTTACCGGGTACTTGATACCCCTGCGTTGATGGCAATGTTAGACATTAACGATGACGAACAACTTGTCATGCAGAGGCATGAATGGGTTGACCAGGCCCTTGCTGCCGGCATGGGGGAAGATGGGAAAGATCCCCGGTTGGACTGGTGGTGTTGCTGTGGGCTCTTATGAGTTCGTTGAATCGATTCAGCGGGGGCTTGGCTATATGCTATGGGACGCTCGATTGTGGAATACGAAGGTAGTTGCGTGCTGCGGGAAGAAGAATCTTCATACGACGTGATTTACCCGTCAAAATGAGTGGTTTAAGGGTGTATTTGATGCCTTAAATTGTTAAAAGTCTATTAATGACAGAGAGTTGGCGTGGTCCGCCCCAAAGAACCCCGGTGTTAGACTGCTCGATGGTGAACCAAGGAAGGTCACGAAAAAATCTACATAGGTGAATTTCAAGGCGGCTCTGTTGTCACGGAAAACAAATAAAATGAGTAAAGCTATAATAGAGCGTAGTCGGAAGTACCGTTGGGATAACGTTGGCCCAAATTTTGTAAAAGTTTATAATCGTTTATCAAGGAAATTATGAAAAATAAAAAATTAAATGTTGCAATTGTATATCATTATATCGCCAATTATAGAGAGTCTATTTTTTCATTGCTGTGTTTAAGTGAAAATATTATCAAATATAAATTGTATGCAGGTGAAGAAACAGATAGAAAAATAAAATTGTTAGATAAAGATAGTCCTATCTATTTACATAAATGTGTAAAAGTTGTTAAGAATTATTGGTTCAAAGGTTTCTTGTATCAGAAATCAATAATAAGTTTGTCATTTGATAGAGATGTAGATGTCATTATTTATCTTGGTCAGTACAATATTTTGTCTACTTGGTTTAGTGCGATTTTGTCGAGACTTGCGGGTAAACGTGTTCTTATGTGGTCTCATGGTTTTATTAGGGAGGAAAGAAATTTAAAAGGTTTCATTCGGTTTTTGTTCTACCGTATATCTAGTGGTGTTTTGCTGTATGGTCACAGGGCAAAGAATATAATGATAGATAAGGGGTATAATCCAGATAATATATATGTTGTTTACAATAGCCTTGATCTCAAAAAACAGCAAGAAGTACGAAAAGCTATAACTTCATATGGATGTGAACACAAAAAAAGCGAATTGTTTATCGATGCGAAACTACCGGTTTTGCTTTTTGTCGGGCGTTTAACTCCACAGAAGAAACTTACTCTCATACTGGAAGCAGTTAAGATTCTAGAGGACAAAGGGTCCTTCGTTAATGTTTTGTTTGTTGGTGACGGTGAGGATTTAGCTAACCTTAAAGCTTATACAGTATCTCTCGGGATTAGCGAGAGGGTTGTTTTCTACGGTTCTTGTTTCAGCGAGGATGCGCTTGGTTTGCTTATTTCTCTTTCTGACTTGTGTGTCTCCCCTGGGGAGGTTGGTCTGACTGCCATGCACAGCCTCGTATATGGAACGCCAGTAATTACTCATAATGACCCTTCAAAGCAAGGGCCCGAATACGAAGCGATTGAAGATGGCGTTACAGGATCATTTTTCAACATAGGCTGCAAATACGATCTTGCTGATAAAATACAGACTTGGCTATCTACTAAAACAGATAAAGAGCAAATAAAAAAAGATTGTATGAAGGTTATTGATGATAAATACAACCCAAATTACCAAAAGTATGTAATCGATGCAGCTGTCAAAAATATACCGCCTAAAGATTTGATAAATCAGTAAGTTATATCCATTTATTTATTTTCATCATTAGGGGGCCCCAGTTCATATCATGACTATACTCAAGAAAGTCTTTAAAAATATCATTAGGATTCTAAAGTTAAACAAAAAATCGTACGTATCTTTATTTTCATTGGTTGATGAAGATTCAATCATCTCTGAAAATGTAAAAATATATAGATTTAATAAAATAAGAAATACATTTGTTGGTAAATACACTTATATTTCGTCAGGATGCTCTTTTAAAAATACAAATATTGGTAAATTTTGTTCTATAGCTAAAGATGTTAAAGCAGGGATGGGGAAACATCCCACAGATTATGTGTCTACTTCACCATATTTTTACTCAACAGTTAATGCTTTGGGTTCTACTTTAGTTACTCAAAATTCCTACGATGAATATGAAGAAATCAATATAGGCAATGACGTTTGGATTGGTGTAGATGCCTTAATTCTTGATGGTGTCACTGTCGGAGATGGTGCAATTATTGCCGCTAAATCGTTGGTGAACAAAGATGTGCCTCCATATGCAATTGTTGGGGGAGTTCCTGCGAAGTTAATTAGGTATCGTTTTTCAGAAAAACAAATTGCGAATTTATTAAATATATCTTGGTGGAACCTTTCCGCCGAAGAATTGAAGTCAAGAGTCGATTCCTTTAGTGACGTAGATGCTTTTATCGAAACATTTGATTGAATCGGTTCGGACATGATCAACTGACTGGGGGAACAAAGAGGGTCAGAGCTCCACATTTCACAGAGGGAACAAAGAGGGTCAGAGCTCCACATGTCACAAAATGAATCCGCTGGAACAATCTCGCCGGAAGACCGGGGATATCTATGATAGTAACCGTCAACTGACGCCATCTTGCGGGACCGTCTGCAATGCGGCATTGTTCTGTCGGGCCGCCAGCCAACGGTCCGGCAGCAGGTCCTCGATCCTCCGGGCCGGGTGGCCCATGATCCGCCGCAGGACATCCTCCAGG
>JAGXIO010000251.1 GCA_024635555.1 Saccharicrinis sp. | reverse complement strand
ATCCTTAGGAATCCATATTGTTTTTTTAACTGCATTTTCCAAATCGCTGATGTCCTTTGTTTTCCACAAAACAATACTATCATGCATTCCATGTGTTCCATGCATATAATAATAAAAACCATCATGAAAGAGTGCCCATGGTTTAGAAGCGTCAGACAGGATTGGATTACTAAATGTTGCTTGTTCCGTCGACTTCTCTGTATTTGTTTCAAAGAAATCACAGGAGTGCATCATAACTGCTACGAAAGCTATTAAATATAAACGTTTCATCATATTGTAGTATCCAACTATAACCATAACATTAAATTGCCGACATTTATAATCTCAATATTGAATTAATTTACCTCTTGCATTCTATAAAAATTACCCTACAAATAAACGAAAGAATTAAATATTTGGAGAGTAAAAACTAATCAATTAAGGCTAATAAATGACCTTATTGAACAAAACAGTCCTATTCATCACGGTTTTATGAAAAAAAGTATTTTAATTTCTTTATTTATAATCAAACTCAAGCACACCTCCTTTTAAAACCTCTTCATGTGACAAATGCCACCTATCCAAACTATTTTTATTGAGCCATATTTTTGTTACCACAGCGTTGGGGCTATTTCTATTTTTGCATTTAATGCTAAATATTTTGCCATTTTCTAATTTAATAGTTACCGCGTCAAACAGTGGAGGTACCAACTCATAATTTGGCTCTCCAACTATTAAAGGATACAAGCCCATAGCACTAAAAACATACCAAGCTCCCATGGTACCATCATCTTCATCCATTTCTTTTGTATATCCCTCTGGAGAATTTTTATAAGTACGACCCACTATGGGTTTTTTAAACTCACCATTGCCACCATATTTATGGGTGATTTCTTTGGTTAAAATATTACTAACGATGCCTTGAGTTTCTTCTGATGCATTTAATCTATTAAAAAGATATGGAACACGTATATCAGGTTCATTGCTATGGTTATAAAGATTATTATCAAAAAAATATTTTAATTGTTTACTTAAAGTATCCCTACTCCCCACCAGCACAGCCATCTGTGGTAAATATTGAGGCAGTGCCCACCGATATTGCCATCGTGTTCCTTGATATAATCCGTTATCCCTCATTTTTGCATAATTGAGATCTATGTTCATAAACTCCTCTTTCCAAGTAGATAAAAATAATTGTTCCGACGCGTCGCGATATGTATCCGCATCCTCTTTTTGTCCCACAATGTCAGCAATTTGTGCCATCGCCCAAAGATCAATGGAAGCTTCCAATTTTTGATCGGGAGAATTCATGGGCAATTCGGATGCCTCATGGCACAACTGCTGATAACAAGCACTAAAATCGATATTGGTTAGCCCTTTTCGATAGGCATCCAATAGCAGCACACTGGAATGTTCAGTTCTAACGGTCGGCGTTGCCTCATATGAGGTTGACCAATTTTTCTTTCCATTTTGATAAAGTCTGACCAAAGAATTGGTCATATCTTTCATTGCCTGAGGCTCCAACAAAACCAAAAGCGGAAATTTTGTACGGAAGGTATCCCACAACGACCATGAACTATAATAGGTTGAACCCTCTGTTTGATGCACTTTTCCATCTGTACCAAAATATTGATTCTCGGATGAGCTCACATTGGCGGGGCTCAAAAGAGTGCGATATAAAGAAGTGTAAAAAATAACACGCTCGTCTTCTGATCCTCCACGCACCTCCACTTTATTCAATTTCTCGGCCCACAGCAGACGTGCCTGATTTTTCATCTGCGAAAAGCTCATTTTTTTTGCTTGCTCATTTTCCTTTCGGGCTGCCATTTGACTTACCGAGGACAGTGCAATGCGAACCTCAACAGACTTAGACTTGGCATTGTCGTCCTCAAATTTTATCACTATTTGCTTATTGGCCTCACTTTGTATTTTAAATCGTTTGTCTGTAATTAGATTAAAGTACAACTTATACCGTCCATGCCCACATACATTTGCACACTCAATATATCCTTCTAATTCATTATCTCCAATAACTTCATATTGCCCGTCAAAAAAGCGTTCAAAAGAGGATGCTAAATTTAAAGATAAAACAGCGTTTGTATCTTTTGGAAAAGTATATCGCTCCACCGCTATATTATGTGTAGCTGTCAATTCCGCTTTTACCCCATTATTAAGCATAACAAGGTAGTACCCCGGGTGTGCCTTCTCGGATTGTTTTACAAGGTGCAAGTTAACATGAGGAAGAGATGGTTTTATGCTCAAATTTCCTCCTACTCCACCACAACCAACACCCGATAAGCGGTTAACCGAAATGCCAGATATACGGGTCACACTATAATCATAACCCGCATGACTTCTTGGATCTGAATCGGGACAGACCCTTACCATTCCAAAAGGGACTGCAGCCCCCGGATCGCATTGTCCATGATCGCCGGATGTACCAATAAAAAGATTAACATATTGGTTGTTGTTTGGCGTAGCACCTATCTGCCCAAAACTAACCAATAATGTCATCCATGTTAAAATAAGTAAACTGTATATTGCTATTTTCCATTGCATAGTCAATCATTATTTATTTCAATATTTCCCTTTTTCAAGATAAATTCACGCGGCAACACGCCAAAATTAGTTTTAAAACATTTTGCAAAATAGGAGGAGGAACTAAATCCAACCTTATCACACACCTCTATTATCCTGTAATCCTCCTGAAGTAATAGCTCGGCAGCTCGTTTAAGCCGTATCATTTTCATATAATCATTGGGCGACAAACCGGAAACATCCTTTATTTTTCGATAAAAATTTGATCTACTCATGACTATCTCCTCACAGACTGTATCAATTGAAAAATTCGGATCTGACATACGCTCTTCTATTGCCTTATTCAGCCTATTAATAAATCTTTTATCCCTGTTGTTTTGCGCAATCTCCATTGGCGGCATAAAGGGAGAGGATGAAAATAACTCGTGCAACTTATTTCGCGATGACAATAGGTTATTTACTTGGGTACGTAAATGTTCCAGAGAAAATGGTTTTTCCAAATAAGCATCTGAACCGTACTCCAGCCCTTTAATTTTAGATTCCACATTAGTTTTAGCAGTGAGTAATATGACAGGGATATGGCAAAAGATGTTGTCCATTTTTATGGCCTTACATAACTCATAGCCATCCATCTCGGGCATCATCACATCACTAACAATTAGGTCAACTTGTTTTTCCTCCAATATTTTCAGTGCTTCTTTACCGTTGGTGGCCTCAAGAATATCATAATAATCTCTCATAAAATCGGATGTTAGCCGCAATAAATCCAAATTATCCTCTACCAGTAAGACTGTAATATTGGAATCACCTTTTAAATCAATATTTGACATATCCGAACGGTGTGCATCAAATTCGGGATTTATTGTAATAAATTTCTCCTCTGTTGCTAGCTCTTTAGCATCATCCACCTCTTTTTTCTCTATGGCAATTACGAAGGTGGCGCCACCGTAACCACTATTTTTATAGCTCAATGTTCCCCCATGTTTTTCGGACAGAACCTTAGTGAAAGCAAGCCCAATTCCCGTTCCTATTTCAGTATCGTCCGATTGATAGAAGGTATCAAAAATCTTAGTCTTCTCATTTTCGGCAATCCCTTTACCATCGTCCGACACTTGTACTTCAAAAAGAACATCACGCACAACCAAACATAAATCCACTTTAGAAACTGCATGTTTAAGCGCATTACTGAGTAAATTACTTACCATTTTATCAAATGCTTCCTTATCTACACCAGTAATTAAATCCTCAGGAGGCAATACAAGTTTCAGGTTTATACCTTTAATATCGGCAGGCTGATGAAAACGCTCATAAATATCTTTCAGCTTGGCGCTCACATTGGTTTGTTTAATATGAAGCTTAAATTCTACTTCTTCGGTCTTTCTTAGGTCCAGAAGCTGATTGATGAGATTTAAGAGGTAATCGGTATTTTTTTCGATAGTAGCTAAAAAACCCTTGGTACGTTGCGTACCGTCACCGGAAAGTATTATCCGCTCGAGAGGTAATTTAATAAGACTAACCGGGGTACGGATTTCATGAGCCAAATTAGTAAAGAAGTTAATTTTCGAAACATAACCATCGCGCTCATGCTTCTCTTGAAATGCTTTTATTCGGACATCTTGGATAATCTTTATTTTACGTAACCGATATAGAGTGAACCAAACCATTGCACCCATTAAAATTAGGCCATAAATTATCAATGCCCATTTCGTTCTCCAATAAGGAGGTAGTATCCGAATTTGCAACACGGTATCCTCTAAATTCCATACCCCGTCATTATTTGTTCCTTTTACCCTAAAAGTATAATCTCCGGGTGGTAGGCTGGTATAATATGCTCTATTTAATCCATTCTCAGCCATATTCCAATTTTTATCCACTCCTTCCATCAAATATGTATATTGATTTTTTTCGGGAGCTTGATAACTTAAGGCTACAAAAGATAAACTAAACGTATTCTGATCATGTTTAAGCTCCATATTCCTTTGCATGTAAATAGGACTTGTAAGAGGTGAATTTTTATCTGTAACGTTAATACGGTTGCTGAACAATCTAAAATCGACAATCCGCACCTCGGGTATAAAATCATTTTCACTAAATTTTTTTGGTGAAAAAATATTAAATCCATTTATACCGCCAAAATACATTTCACCATCGCTAGCATGAAGCGAAGAACGAAAATTAAACTGGTTCCGTTGCAAACCATCGACTTTTGTAAATACTTTTCGGCTATTTTTTGTGTATGGGTTAATATTTACCAAACCTGCATTGCTCGATATCCAAAAATTTTCAAATTCATCCTGTTCTATGGCATATATTACTTGGCTAGGTAACAATTTATTTTCAGGATCAAAAGCCTCAAAGGTATCTTTTTGATCGTCAAAAGAACATAGTCCACCATCTTCAGTACCGATCCATATTTTTTTATGAAAATCTTCAAAAAGCGTAATGACACTATTGCCCACCAAGCTTTGAGAATCACCAACCTTATGCAAATAATGATTCCACTTTTGTGTTGCCGAATTATAACGAAACAAACCTGAATTATAACTACCTACCCATAAATCGCCACTGCTATCTTCCAACATAACAAAAACATGCACCATTGCACCTATTTCCGGAACACGTACAAACGAATCGGTAACCCTATCGTATTTGCATAGTCCCCAAGTTGTACCAACATAAATTTCACCTTTGCTATCACGTAACAATTCGTTTATAGAATTATCGCAAACACTTTTTGAATCATCTCTCTGATGCTTATAATTTTTAAAGGTTTTACTTTTTAGATCAAAAACATCAATACCTTGCGAGGATGTTCCTATCCATAACTTGTTTTTATCTAATAACAACGCATGTATATTGTAATCGCTGATACTATTTTTATTATTCTGAGGAAAGTAATTAACTATTTCGTTACTTGTACTATCCATATAACTTAAACCCCCATCTTCAGTAGCAATCCATATATTCCCCTTTTCATCTTCACAGAATTCACTTATGGCTTTTCCCAAAATAGAACCTTTCCTATTTAGCGGTCGGTAATGTTCAAATAAGTTAAAGTGCTTGGGCAAATAATTTACACCACCAAAGTAAGTTGAAACCCATATTCCGCCCTCACGGTCACGCTCCATGTCACAAACAAACTGATCACTTAGCCCCCTAGGATCCGAAATATTATCGATACGACTAAACTCCTCACTACTAATGTCGAAAAGATATAAGCCATTATTACCACCCAACCAAAGTTGATTATTAGAAAATGGGAAAATGCTTCGTATATCGGAAATAACTAAATCGTCACTTTCTGGCTTAATTAAATCTACCTGGCCGTTCTTGATATTCAGTCGATAGAAGCTATAAGTGCCCATACCAAACCAAACTATATCATCTTTATAAAAAAGCGCTTTAATTTCGCCATTGGTAAAGGAGTTACTTTTTTCTTGTGGTACGTACGAACGAATATATTGACCATTTTTATCGAAGCAAATCAATCCACTATGGTGCGAAGTAGCCAACATATTACCGTCGTTTACTTTAATAATATCCCACACAAAAGAAGTGTAAATACTATTTTGAACCAGCTCTCCTTTTTCAGAGTTATACAAAAAAACACCTTGTCCCATGGTTGCGATCCAAAGAAAACCAGATTCGCTTTTTAATATTTTGGTAACCTTACTACTAATTATCACCCCATCTTCGGTTCTGGTATCAAAAAAAGAGAATGTCTCTTTGCGGCGATT
>JAGXIO010000250.1 GCA_024635555.1 Saccharicrinis sp. | reverse complement strand
CTCCTACATGTGTCAATTTCACTTTTCTATTATGTCGCTCAAATAATTGGATTCCCAGATCATCTTCCAGTTGTTTTATTTGTCTACTCAGCCCGGGCTGAGAAATGAATAATCGCTCTGCAGCTTTTCTAAAATGTAAATCTTCAGCCACTGCTAAAAAATATCTAAGGTGTCTAAATTCTATTTGATTACTCATAAGTATCAATAATTAACTAGGTTGGTCTTAGTTGGTATCAAAAATAATGTTAAGTTTGAAATCTACAAAGCTTAGAGTGAGATTATTAAGGATTTCGTTTACATACAGCGGAAAAGCTACTATATATTTCCCTCAGAAAAATTATTATCTAAAATTGAATATTTATGAAAAATAAACTATCTACCATTTTGACATTATTCTTAATGTTATTTATGCAATTGGTCATTGCACAGGAAAAATCGATTTCCGGAACTGTTATAGATGAAAATGGAATACCCATGCCGGGTGTGAATGTTATTATTGAAAACACCAGTACAGGGACTCAAACCAATTTTGACGGATTCTATTCAATAAAAGCTAATGTGGGGGATGTGCTTAACTTTAGTTATATAGGTATGAAAGTTGTAAACCGTACTGTTGGAGCTGAAGATGTTATTGATGTGAAAATGGAGAATAGCGCACAATCTCTTGATGCAGTGATGGTTGTTGCATATGGAGTTTCAAATAAAAGAAGTTTTACCGGTGCAGCAGAGACTGTTCAATCCGAGGCACTTACACGTGGATCAACAGCTAGTTTTGAAACCGCACTTCAGGGAAAGGTGTCCGGGATTAATGTTTCTACTTCAGGACAGCCGGGAGGAAAATCAAACGTTCAGATAAGGGGTATTGGTTCTATTAGCGGAAATACTCAGCCCTTGTATGTTTTGGATGGAGTTGTTATTAATACCAATTCAAATTTAAGAGCCGGAGATGATATGGTAGGTACTACCGGATATAACCCATTATCGACAATTAATTCAGAAGATATAAAAAGCATAACTGTTTTAAAAGATGCAGCGGCTTCATCTCTTTATGGATCCAGAGCTGCAAATGGAGTTATTATTATTACTACCAAAGATGGAAAAAAAGGAGAAACGGAAATTACATTAGGCGTTGAAACAGGTTGGAGCCAGAACCTTACTGAAGAAAAGCTAATCAACAATGAACAGTTCAAAGGCCTTTGGATTGAAGGACAAGTAAACCAATACATCCAAAATACTGAAAATGCTGAATTCACGAGAGTGTATGGGGATAATGGTCTATATAGTAATTATGAGAATCAGGCCAGGAGTGATTATGAAGGAATATACGGAACCACAAATGCCAATTCAGATTGGCTTGATGCTATTTATCAAGATGGTTTAATTAGAAAATATAATTTATCTGCAAGAGGAGGGGGTGAAAAGACTTCTTTCTATGTTTCAGGTAATTACCTTGATCAAACAGGAACGATTATAGAAACAGGGCTGAAACGTTACTCCGGTAGAGTAAATCTTGAAAATCAGGCTAAGGACTGGCTTAAATTAGGAGTAAATCTTTCTGTAGCTAAGTCTGAAAGAGATGCAGCGATCATCGATGGTTCCTATGCAGGCGGATTAAACCCACTATATATGGCCCGTGTATTACCACCGGCCGCCCCCATTTATGATCCGGAAGGTTTTGGAGGTTTTGCAAATCTGCCGAATGATATTGAGAAAAATGCTAACCCTATTGGGTTGCTGACAGTGGGAGAATATAAAAATACTGAATTTAGGGTAAGAGGAGATGCCTATGCGGAATTTCAAATCATAGACCCGCTTAGCTTCAAGACCACCTTTGGTGTAGATCAACAGGCAATAGATGAAACCTTATATGACAATAAAGAATTTGGTGCAGGTGGAGGAATTTGGAATGGTGTTCTTAATCGTGTGAAAAGTGAAGTATTTCAATATACCGTTACAAATCTTTTAAACTACAATAACGACTTCGGAAAACATGGGTTTGATGTTTTGTTAGGGCAGGAATCTCAGGTTTCACAAATGAATTCTATTAATGTCTACGGTTATGATATTTTAGATAGTGAATTGTTATCTGCAAGCAGTATTGGTACTCTCTGGTCCCATACCGGTTTTTCAGAAAATTATTCACTACTATCTTATTTTTCTCAGGCATCTTATAATTTTGATCAAAAATATTATTTATCATCAAGCTTTAGGCGTGATGGTTCTTCAAGATTTGGAAAAGATTCTCGTTGGGGAACATTTTGGTCTCTATCGGGAGCCTGGGTAGCAACCGAAGAAAATTTCTTGGATATAGACGGATTGGACTATCTGAAATTTAGGGGAAGCTACGGAACAAATGGGAATTTGCCTCCTCAATATTATGCTGCCCTGGCATTTTTTGAAACCGATGGGAAGGGCTATGGTGGAGAATCCGGCCTGTCTTATGGGCAACTTCAAAACCCCGATCTTTCTTGGGAATTAAGTAAAAATTTCAATGTAGGAATGGACCTTAATTTATTTAGAGAACTTAATCTGACAATTAATTATTTCCATAAAAAAACTGAAGATTTATTACTAAACGTCCCTGTTTCTAATACTACTGGATTTATGACCCAATTGCAGAACTTCGGTGAAATGATCAATAAAGGATGGGAGTTTGAAATTGGATATAATCCTATATTAACAGAAGATTTTTCTTGGAGTACCAGTGCTAATCTAACCATTCTTGACAACAAGATTACCAAGTTAAAGAATGATATAGTTCCTACGTATAGTTCAAGATATGGTCAGGATCCTTTAATTATTAAGCAAGGAGAAAGTATTTATTCCTTTTATTTAAGGGATTATGCTGGAGTGGACCCTTCAAATGGATATGCACAATATCATGTTTTAGAGAATGGAGAAAGGACTGGGGAGTTAACAACAGATGCCCAGGAAGCTGGATTCGGGATTTTTGGGAATGCGTTGCAGGATTTTCAGGGAGGCCTCTACAACCAGTTGATCTATAATGATTTTACACTTGATTTCCTATTTACTTTTGGCTTGGGAGGAAAGGTATATGATCGGACCGCATTTAAGCGTGATGATGATGGATTTGCTCCGCAGTATACCAACACAGTTGCTCAATTGAATCCATGGAATCCAAATAATACAGATGCTAATGTGCCTATCAGGATTAACGGTAACCCAACATTCTCAAATGATGTTTCCACAAGACATTTGTATGATGCAGATTATATGAAGCTTAAGAACGTCAAACTGAGTTATAACCTTCCGGCCTTATGGAATACCATAAAAGGAGGATCTGTATACCTACAGGGAGATAATTTATTGCTGTTAACCGAGCTAGATGGGTATGATCCTGAAGCTGTTGTTGACGGAGTAAACTTCTTCCAGGTACCAACAGCCAAGACTGTTTTGTTAGGACTTCAATTACAATTTTAGAACTCATTTAGAACTTAAAAAGAATTAAAATGAAAATATTTAAAAATAGCATTCTCATCTTAGGATTAATATTTTTTCAAGGTTGTAGCGAGGATTTGCTGGACCAAACACCAGATCATGTAATCTCAGAGAAGCTGGTGCTTAATTCCGTAGAAAAACTTGATAAACTATTGACGGGGACATACAATGAAATATCCCGAAATACATACTTGGGAAGGATTTTATACAAAAGAGCGGCCGTTAAAGGTACCGACTTTAGATTTGTTAAAACTACCTATAACCCCAGGGATTATGAACTCATAGCCTATAAGTATGAAGAAAACAGTAATAGTAGTGGAAGCTGCGAAGATTTGTGGATTCAGTCTTTTAAGGCAATAAATAATTTGAACCTTATCATAAACAATATCGACGCGGCTGAAGGTAATGCTGCAGAAAAGCAGGAGATCCTGGGAGAAGCTTTAGGTCTCAGAGGTATGGTCTATTTTGACCTGACTAGAACCTTTGCTTATCCGTGGATAAAGTCAGGAGCATCTTCACAGGGATTACCTTTAAAGCTTTCTTCAGATGAGATTGTGACAGAGAGAAGTAGCCTTGGAGCAACATATGATCAAATTATACTTGATATGCAAAGCTCTCTTGATTTGTTAGAGGAAAACAACTGGGATCAAGGAAGTACCAAACATCTGACTAAAACCGGAGTTAAGGCTTTGTTAGCCCGGGTTTACCTTTATAAACAAGATTGGGAGAATGCTCTTAAGTATGCAGAAGAAGTGATCGCCACCAGAGGTGAGGATAAACTTATGGGGGTTAATTCTTACGTTTTTGAAGATTATAATTCTGAATCTCTTTTTGAATTGAGTATCACTAGTGAGAACTCTCTTGGTAGTAATGGACTGGGGGCTCAATTTGATTTTAAAAATGGAGGTCAGGGAGATATTATAGCTACCCAAACTTTTGTAAACTTATTGAGTGCATATGAAGGAGACCCAAGAGCTGCATTGCTTGAGGAGGATAAAGAAGGCACTCAGCAAGCTTTCGTAAAATATTTAAACCGTAGTGATGGAGGTGGCTTAAGTGCTCATAACATTCCCGTAATAAGACTTTCCGAAATGTATTTAATAGCTGCAGAAGCTGCTGCCAACGGTGCTGGTGGCGGAGAATCAGAATCATTAAGTTACCTGAATACTCTTATTGAAAAAAGAACTACGAACTTCGCTGCTAATCAGTTTACAGAAACTGGAGAAGCACTACGAGAAAGGATAGCG
Organism: Saccharicrinis sp.; assembly: GCA_024635555.1. Taxonomy (GTDB): domain Bacteria; phylum Bacteroidota; class Bacteroidia; order Bacteroidales; family Marinilabiliaceae; genus Saccharicrinis. The sequence goes on along the minus strand of JAGXIO010000250.1, from coordinate 4,143 downwards.
GAAGAGAGAAGAAGGGAGCTAGCTTTGGAAGGCCATGGCGTTTATGACTATATCCGAAGAGGTAAGGATATTAACCGTCCTGTTTCTGAACACATAAACACTGGGGTCAATGTATCTAATTTAGATATTCAGGCTACAGATAATAGGACTATTTGTCCAATTCCTGCCAGCGAAATTGAGGCATCTGGAATGGAACAAACTGAGGGCTACTAAGAAAAAAGTTAATAAAAACAGATAAAGAGGGGGATTAGGTTGTTGACAATATCAACCGTCCCCTTCCAATTTAAAAATTATGGTAAATAGACACACGGCAAAAAAAATTAGGAAAACTCACAGATATTTAGGCTTATTTCTTGGTATTCAATTCATCATGTGGACTGTTAGCGGGCTTTATTTTAGCTGGACAGATATAGATGAAATTCATGGGGACCAATTTCTTAATCAAACGATGATAAAAACATCATTCAGTAATTTGATTAGCCCAGCGGAAATAGAATCAAACAAAGATATTACTTCATTAGAATTGTTAAATATTGCGGACAAGCCATATTATTGGGTGAATGAAACCGAACTCTTTGATGCTAGAACAGGTGATTCAAAAAATGGAATTACCAAAGATGAAGCACTTTATATCGCAAAAAAAAATATAAGGGATGATTTAAAAGTAGCATCAATTGACATATTAACAGAGACTGGAGGACATCATGAATTTCGTCAAAGAAAGGATGTGGGAAAATTGCCAGCATATGTAGTTTCTTATTCAAATGATGAAGCATTAAAAGCATATATATCGGTTAATAATGGCCAATTTCAAACTGTAAGACATCGCGACTGGCGTATTTTTGATTTTTTGTGGATGACCCATACAATGGATTATGAAGGCAGAGATGATTTTAACAATATAATTTTGCGAGTCTTTTCTATTCTTGGGTTAATAACAGTATTAAGCGGATTTACGCTATGGTTTACTACCTCCCCTACTATTAGAAAGATTTTTAAAAAAAAGAAAAAGAAAAACACATAAATCACAAAGATTCCTATTGAGGGGTATTCATCCGAAACCCTAATAAAATTTTATTATCAAGATCTTAGCAAAACAAAAGCCTAATTCATTGAATTTGAAAGATATAATCCGATCCTCATAAGAAAAATAAAATATGTCTAAATTTCACCAACTCAAGATAAAGGAAATTAATAAAAACACGAATAATGCCGTTATCATTGATTTTAATATACCTCAAGACTTAAAGCTTTTTTTTAGATTTAAAGCAGGGCAATATATAACGCTCAAAACAGAAATTAACAGCAAAGAAATCCGCAGAGATTATTCAATATGTGCTTCTCCTGTAAGTGGAGAACTTAAAATTGCTGTTAAAATTATTAAAGGAGGTAGTTTTTCGGTCTATGCTAATAATATTTTAAAAGCTAATACTGTTTTAGAAGTTGCTCCGCCGAAAGGTCGTTTTGTATTTGAACCGATTAGATCTATTCAAAGAACAATTGTAGCTTTTGCAGCAGGAAGTGGCATTACTCCTATTATAAGTATTATAAAAACCGTTTTAGAAGAGGAACCTCTTAGCACATTTGTCCTTGTTTACGGTAATAAAACCCCTAGAGATACAATATTTTATTCCGAATTACTTGTAATCAAAAGCAAATATCCTATCCGATTCAAATTAGAGTTTGTTTTTAGTCAGTCCGATGAAAAAAATACTTTATTTGGTCGGATTGATAAAAATATAGTTGAATATATTGTGAAGAATAAATATAAAAATCTTGTACCTGATCTCTTTTATCTTTGTGGCCCAGAAACAATGATAACTGCCGTTTCCGAAGCATTACAAAAACATGGTATTGAAAAAGACAATATTCATTTTGAATTGTTTACCACATCGACTCCTTTTGAAACTTTGAACACAATAACAGCTAATGAAAATGCCAAAATCACTCTTTTATTAGATGGGCAAGATTATTATTTTAATATGCCTCAAAAAAACAACATACTGGAAGCTGCATTAGATGAAGATATTGATGTTCCTTATTCTTGCCAAACAGGTGTGTGTAGTAGTTGTATTGCTATGCTTACTGAAGGAAAAGTTAATATGCTCCAAAATAATATTTTAACTGACAGGGATATAGATAAAGGCCTGATTTTAACCTGCCAAGCACAACCCATTACCTCGAAAGTTATTTTAAGTTATGACGGTGTTTAAATTACATTAAAAGTTGTTTTATTTGGCTCTAGATATTCCGTTATTTTCTGTCCCATTTATTGAATTCTCTGTATTTGTAATTACCGTTTACATCATTATTCCTTGATTCGACCATGTGCTTAATTGATTTTCACTTAAAGCCATAAATTAAAATTTAATTTAATAAAATCTGATTAATCGCTTGTTTACAAGTACGACATATTTTGGCGCATTCTTGCAATGGTTTTGGGATATTAAAATTCAAAGCTATGAATATATTGGAGTTTGTGAGTAAGTTTTCGGATAAACAAGTTGTAAGGAGTAATTCAGGGATATCCGAATGAAAGAAGGGGTGATTTGTAAAAAGCATTATTGGTTGAATTCAAAATGGCAAATTCAATGCTCGCAATGCAATTTCCGGACAACCTTAAAGAGTGGAACCGTAATAAACCACTTTAATATTAAATCAAAATTTTATTGTCATGAAAAATAACTTATTTATTCTTCCATTTTTATTTCTTCCATTTTTATTTGCCAATGCCCAAGAAATGATAAATGAAGAAACTCAACCCGTCAAATGGAGTATTATTGATTCAATAAACGTGGAGGAGATCAACAGCGATCTAAAGCCTGGATTGCTGACTATGGATATGGGAGTATACTTTCCTTCCAATTTTGATCCTGCATTTAAAAAAGTTACCATACAGCAAATGATAAGCAGCATCAAGGCCGCAAAAGAAATTTATGCGGCAACTAATGTTCAGATCAATTTACTCTGGATCAAAACAGGAAAGCTTGATCCTAAATACTTTTCCATACAGGCAAACAAAATACCTGAAGTGCCGGAAACAGAATATGTAAATATGTATCAGAACATGTACAGGCACCCATCTGTTTTGGGTGAAGCAGCAAAAACAGCATTTAAATCTATAGTGGAACCCCACCCGGACAATAATAGAACGCTTTATCTCATTGTCTTACAAGATGTTTTTATGCCTTATCTTACTGTGTCAGAAGGCAGGAACTGGACAATTAAGTCTGTTCGTACTGGAGGGTTATCATTTCCTGCTTATTCTCATGGGGCAGAAATGCCTGCCAAATTGCGGGGAGTCATTACTATCTCTAACCTCTCGAAGCCTGAGCGTTTGAGGAGAACAGTTGCCCATGAGATTGGACATAAAGTGATCAATGTAAGTCATGAATACCTGGATATAAATCCGGAGAATGAAGTTTTTGCAGAAGGCGGTTTGATGGTGTATGGGAATGGAGAGGAAATACCTTCAGGAGTTTCAGGCAGATGGCACTTGGAACGACTTCGCCTTTCTCCTTTCCTTTATCGGGTAAATAAAGAAGGTGAAAAAGAATGGAATCCGGATTATATTGAAGGGGGGCATTATTATGATCCACTATACAAGGATAAAGTAATTTATTTCGAAGGTAAATCAAAGATAGCAACAGATTGGTAAAGAGCGATAACTTAAGGGGTATTCTATAATTTCTGTTAAAAACTACACAATAGAATCCTGAAGTTGTACAAATGGGAACCACCATAATTTGAAACTAAACCACTATGAATTAAAGTGCCATTGGTTTTCAAATCTGACTAAAGTCAGCCGTGCCTCATCACTAGAGCATGTTGATATCGTTATCCGATTTTCTGCTTTGATGCTGCAAATATTCATTTATCATTTTGTCAGTAATATTTCTAATAATCCCCCAACAACCAAATCCAATGGCCCTAATATGCCAACCCCAATAGCGTTTCTTTTATTTTGAAAATACCTGCTAAAAACAGAATAACGAAATTTTGAACTCCAAACTATATGGACAGGCATACTCCAAACTGTGTGTCCATTTACCCTTTGTTCAGCCGTAATGCAAAAGTAGGGTTTTTAGAAGCTAAGGCGAGATGCATTAAAGGAGATGGTTTTTAACTATTTTTGACACCAAT
>JAGXIO010000249.1 GCA_024635555.1 Saccharicrinis sp. | reverse complement strand
TAAAGTTAAGGTGGGCGGAGCCTATGCCATACAATTGCAAAATATCGACCACAGTCTAGCCAGCTCTTCTACAGACACGTTGCTTGACTTGAAAAACAATTTTAACCTGCCTACTGCAAATCTGTCTCTCACAGTAGATCTGGCGCCGGGTATACAATTGTTTGTGAACAATTATATGTCGTCAAGGCATCATGAGGATGCCTGGGTCGAAGGTGGCTACCTAACTATTGATTACATGCCGTTTTTGCCTTCAACAGAAAATTTGATGAAATATCTGACCATCAGAGCAGGAGTGATGAATCCAAATTATGGTGATGCACACTTTTTTCGCAGCACAAATGGATACGTGGTCAACAACCCGTTTGTAGGAAATTTTATCATGGATAATTACACCACTAATCCCGGATTGGAAGTGCTGTTTCGTAACAATGGGATGCTGGCTTTGGTCGCAATTAATAATGGGAGATTAAATTACGGCAGGGGCAACGATATTGGCGAAGACTTGGTTTTTAATTGGAAGTTAGGTTACGACCGCCAGCTGAACGACGACTTACGACTTAGAGGAACGCTGTCGGGATATCATGTTGGAGAAGGCCATAGCGGATCATCCTTATGGGATGGAGATAGAGCCGGTGCAAGATATTACAGCGTAATGCAATTACATGATGCAGGTGATAATTTCAGGTCGGGTAGATGGAGTCCCGGTAGCGGGCAAACAGAAATGAATAGTTACATGTTTAACATTTTTGCTCAGTTTAAAGGCTTTGAACTGTTTACTATTTTAGAAGATATGAAGGGTGTGAGAAATGGTGCCGACCAACACTTTACGCAAACTGCTATCCAAGCCCTTTATCGCATTGGAAGCTTTTACATGGGAGGTCGCTACAATATGGTGGCCGATAATAAAGATGACGAGTCAACCGTTGACCGGTTAAATCTTGGTGGAGGTTGGAATATGACCAAAAATATTCTGTTAAAGCTCGACTACGTCACGCAGAATTATGAAGGTCCGGCGCACGGTTATGCTGACGGCGGAAGTTTTGAAGGAGTAGTTATTGAAGCTGCAATCGCATTCTAATATGATATCTCGAAGCTATCCGAACAGTTCGGATAGCTTTGTTTTTTAATTTATCATCAGCTAATGCCAACATAGCACGTGGAAATTCTCAAACAAAATCACGCTCCCTCCATTTGTTAGGAGCAAGATTTTAATTTCAACCGATTATCGCAGTTTCGTTAATTAACAAACATCAAACATGCCCTGAAGTGTCGGGGCAAGGTAGGAAAGTAGCTCTCACACGAGGTGTCCCACCCCAGTGGAATGATTGTAACAGCGAGTACCCCGTCTGTGCCCGGGAGCTTGTAGTCGCAAACAGGGCATATGGCAATTAAAGAAGAAATTTAGACGTATGAAGCAAAAGGATAAAAATACCTGTATTGTTGTATTGGCTATTCTTATGCTTTGTTTTTATACAAACCTACATGGCTTAACTCCCTATGGCCAATATCTTTTTAAAAATCTGGTGATTGAAGGAGCTACCAATGTAAACCTGTTTCATCTTTCGTATCAAGGAAATAACTTTTCTTACTTTTCATCTAGTGACACAAGTGCAATCAACAAACTAAAATTTAATATTCCGGCAAAAGAGTTTGAAGCAAATCCAGAACCAATGCTCAAAGATTTTTTGGATTTGATAAATGCTGATGAACATCCGATGATTAACATAGCTATTAATGAGGGGTTTGTAAGTGAGCTCCACAAAGATATAACGAATACAAAAAACAAAATACTCGTTACTTTAAACGGTGTCAGTCGCACTTATTACTGCCAGTCGGAAATAGATAAAAGCTACTATAACGAATGGTATCTGTCCGGAGACCTAAAAATAAACCTTAGCGATTTTGAAATTGCTCCTCCCGTTAAATTTTTTGGTCTGGTCAAAGTAAAAGATGAAGTCTCAATTCAATTTAATATCCTATTGATTCTCGACGATTTAAGTCAAAATATTGAATTTAAACACTAAATTTATCGCTTTTTACTTCGATGTGGCACACACCTACAAAACATTGGCAAAGACCCATGGTATGTAAATAACATAATCAGGTGAGCGATTTCCGCACTTTTAAAACAATTGATGATGAAGTTTAGTACTAAAATACGATATGGAATAAGGGCTATGATTGAAATAGCCCAGGATGAGGGACAGAAAGGGATTTTCCAAAAAGACATTGCCGAAAATCAGCAGATTTCACTTAAATACCTGGATCAGATTGTTAGTGCTTTAAAAGCTTCGGGATTGATTATTAATGTGCGCGGGCGAAAAAGTGGTTACAAGTTAACCCGTGAACCCTCTGAAATAACAATACTGGACATCCATAATGCATTTGAAGCCGATATAAATATTGTAGAGTGCTTAAATAGCGCAATCACGTGTAACTTGAAAAAGGAATGTAAAACATTTGATTTCTGGAATAATCTGAATACACTCATATACAATTACTTTAAAACCGTTACGTTGATAGACTTAATAAATGGCAATATCCCCACAGAGGTTAATTTGTTATTACCATGCAAAAGGCCGGATTGAAGTCTCCAGCCTTTTGTATGTTATCTCCCCAAATTATATACGGGGAAGTCATCATTCTCATCTCTTATTTTCCACCCATTTACGGGCATTCACAAAGGCTTCTATCCACGGGGTTACTTCGTCGTTTTTGCGGCTTTCAGGATAATACGCACATTGCCAAGGGAATATACTTCTTTCGAGGTGAGGCATCATAGCCAAATGGCGACCATCGTTTGAATAGATGGCTGCGGTCGAAAAATCACTTCCATTGGGGTTGGCGGGATAGGCTTCGTACGAATATTTACCTGCAATATTATATCTCTCCTCAGTATAAGGCATGCTAAATTTTCCTTCGCCATGCGAAATCCATATGCCTAATTTGCTGCCCGACAAAGTTTTGAACAGCACAGAATCGTTATCGGCAATGTTCATACTCACAAAATTCGATTCGAATTTATGCGACTCGTTGTGCAGCATTTTAGGTTTTTCGGAATGGTCGGGATAAACCAATCCAAGCTCCACCATCAACTGGCAACCGTTACAAACTCCCAGGCTCAATGTATCCTCACGTTTGTAAAAGGCATCCAATGCGGCTTTAGCTTTTACATTATACAAAAATGCGCCTGCCCATCCTTTGGCCGAACCCAGTACATCCGAGTTAGAAAATCCTCCCACAAAAACTATAAAGTTTACATCTTCCAAAGTTTCCCTTCCGGTGATAAGATCCGTCATGTGTACATCTTTTACATCGAAACCTGCAAGGTACATGGCATAGGCCATTTCACGGTCACCGTTCACACCTTTTTCGCGGATAATGGCTGCTTTTATCCCCGATTTTTCGCTACGCTTTTGCGACAAACCATAACTGGATAGTTTGCCTTTAAAATCCTTAAGGAAATTAAATTGTAAAGGCTGTGTTTTATAATTCTCGAAACGCTCTTTGGCCAATTTTTCCCCACTTTGTTTTCTATCTAACAGGTAGGATGTTCTGAACCACAGGTCGCGCATCTCATCAATATCAAAGGCCAATTTTTGCTTGCCTTTGGTTATGCTCAGTTTTCTTTCTTCAACGGGCGAGCCTATCACCTCATATCCCAGCTCTTTTTTCTCTAAAAAGGCGGTAACCTTACCTACATTTTTTACTTGGATAAGCACGCCGGGGTTTTCGGCAAAAAGTATTTTCACCAAATCATCCTCCACAATGCCCGACAAATCTATTTTTAAACCATGGCTATTGTTGGCAAAACACATTTCCAGCAAGGTTGTAATCATACCACCTGCCGAGATATCATGACCGGCCAAAATCAGCTTATCCTTGATTAAAGATTGTAGCGTTTCAATTCCGGTTTTAAAGTAATTCGTATCGGTAACGGTTGGTGTTTCGTCGCCCAGTTTATTTAGTGACTGTGCAAAAGAACTTCCGCCCAACTTATGGCTGTCGAAGGAGAGATCAATATAAATGAGTGCTGTATCCGTATCTTTTACCAATACAGGTTCCACAATCTTTTTTACATCACTCACCTCGGCCGCTGCAGTAATAATGACCGTGCCCGGAGAATAAACCACTTCTCCATTTTTATATTTTTGAGTCATCGAAAGCGAATCCTTACCTGTTGGGATGTTGATGCCCAAATCGGTGGCAAAATCGCTGACGGCCTCCACGGCTTCGTACAAGCGGGCATCTTCACCTGCATTCTTACATGGCCACATCCAATTGGCACTCAAGGATATTCCTTTTACACCGCGTGCAAACGGTGCCCATACGAGATTGGTGAGCGATTCGGCGATGGCCAAAATAGAACCTGCTGCCGGATCAATCATGGCCGCTGCCGGCGCATGGCCGATAGAAGTAGCCATTCCGCATGTGCCAGTATAATCAATGGTTGTAGCCCCCAGGTTGTTCAGTGGTATTTGAATTTCGCCTGCACATTGCTGTTTGGCTACCTTTCCGGTAACCGAACGATCCACTTTGTTGGTTAGCCAATCTTTACAAGCCACAGCCTCCAATTGCAATACATTTTTTAGGTACTCTTCAATTTTTGAAGCATCATAAACTACGGGAGCAAATTTTTCGTCCACGGTTTTATCGTTCATGATGGTTTTTGGCGGGTTACCGAACATGTCGGATAATTGCCAGTTGATGGGGGCATTACCTTTATCGTCTTTAAAAGTAAACTGCATGTCGTTGGTAGCTTCACCCACCACATACATAGGCGAACGCTCGCGGTCGGCAACCGCTTTCAATCGGTCAATATCTTTGTTGTGTATCACCAGTCCCATGCGTTCCTGCGATTCGTTGCCCGCAATTTCTTTGGCCGATAGGGTAGGGTCGCCCACAGGTAGTTTGTCCAGATGGATGGTGCCTCCGGTTTCTTCCACCAGTTCCGAAAGACAGTTCAAATGACCGCCGGCGCCATGATCGTGGATGGAAATGATAGGGTTGTCGTCGCTCTCGGCCATCGCACGGATGGCATTCATGGCACGCTTTTGCATCTCGGGGTTGGAACGCTGAACGGCATTTAGCTCAATAGCATTATTGAACTCACCAGTAGCTACCGACGAAACAGCACCGCCGCCCATTCCAATGCGGTAATTGTCGCCACCCAGAATAACTACTTTGTCGCCCTGGGTGGGTTTGTCTTTTATGGCGTCGGATTTTTTAGCAAAGCCGATGCCTCCGGCCATCATGATTACCTTATCGAAGGCAAATTTCTTTTGGTTTTCGAAATGCTCAAAAGTAAGCACCGAACCACAGATTAAAGGCTGCCCGAACTTATTGCCAAAATCACTGGCACCGTTGGAAGCTTTAATTAAAATTTGTTCAGGTGTTTGATACAGCCAGGGGCGCGCCTCGGTGGCTTGTTCCCATGCTCTTCCTTCTTCCGAGCGGGAGTACGAAGTCATATAAACGGCTGTTCCGGCCAATGGCAACGAAGCTTTGCCTCCGGCTAAGCGATCCCGTATCTCGCCGCCCGCACCGGTTGCAGCACCATTAAAAGGCTCCACGGTAGTGGGGAAGTTGTGTGTTTCGGCTTTCAGCGAAAGCACGGTATCAATTTCTTTGGTACCAAAGAAATCGGGTTTGTCGTGACTTGCGGGTGCAAACTGAATAGCTTTGGGTCCTTGCACAAAGGCCACGTTATCTTTATAGGCAGAAACCAAATAGTTGTGGTTTTCTTTTGAAGTTCGTTTAATTAACTGAAACAAAGAGCTTTCCTTTTCTTCGCCATTGATAATAAAAGTGCCGTTGAATATTTTATGGCGGCAGTGCTCCGAGTTCACCTGCGAAAAACCGAACACTTCGCTATCTGTGAGCTTACGCCCCAGTTTTTTTGACAGGCCATCCAAATAACCTACTTCATCATGGCTTAGCGCCAAGCCTTCAGATTTATTGTAGGCCGCCACGTCGTCAATTTCTTTAATGGCATCGGGTTGCTTGTCGATGGTGAAAATATCTTGCCCCAATCCTTTGTACAACACTTGTAGCATGGGATCGTGTGTAGCCTTTTGGTCGGCTACCTCAAAAAACTCCTCAATACGTAAAATGCCGCTTAGACCCATGTTTTGGGTAATTTCGACGGCGTTGGTGCTCCAAGGTGTAATCATCTCTTTACGGGGTCCAACAAAAAAGCCACCCAGTTGCTGCTCGTCAGTCTTGGTGGCACCGCTAAAAAGCCATTCCAGCTTATTTATATCCTCGGCTGTAAATTCCTTGTTACAACCCACCGCTAAAATTTGTTTTGATTTACCTTTAAAGAAAAGGACCATGATAGTTTTGTTTTATGAGGTTAAACCCTTGTATCAAATAGAGTTATCAAACTATTATTTAATTTGCTGCAAAAGTACAATAAACCCATCAATTTACGCAATATGAAATGTTGTTTTTCAATTGTGAATTTCGCTTTGCCGAGAGGCAGTCCTGTGTATAATGCACAATCACAATCGGCACAATGTGAGTATTATTAAATAGTTTTATAAAACGGATATATTCTGAACCTAAAGAATGTGCGTGCCCCCAACTACCTTAGCCACAAATAAAAAAACCCAAGTCTCAACATAGTTGTTGAAACTTGGGTTTTTTGTCGGGATGACAAGATTTGAACTTGCGACCCCTCGCCCCCCAGACGAGTACGCTACCAGACTGCGCTACATCCCGATTTACTCACAAAAAAAAGTTACCCTATTTTTTTGTGAGTGCAAATATATAAAAAACTTCAACTTTTGACAGTCTTCAATCGAAAAAAAACGCATATAATATCTACGCTTAGCTAAGCCATATGTTAATCAATTACATACAAGCTATTATGATGGAGAAATAAAATTAGATACACAGCTAATGATGAAGCATTGCGCTTAAAACAAACCGTTTCATTGATTAAAAATGATTGTTCGCACTATTTTTTGGTGTAAAGCCCTATTTTTTAATAATTTTGTGGGGATTATACAACAGCATGAGCGACAAAAACATTTTAGACAAATTATCCAGGGGCGACGAATCGGTATTCGAGGAGATATTTAACCTGTATTACCATCAATTGGTGGTGTTCGCTTTTAAACTGGTTAACGATTTGGATCAGGCTCGCGACATGGTTCAAGATGTTATTGTGAACTTTTACGAAAAAAGAGACAGCATACAGATTCACACCTCGTTAAAAGCCCATCTTTATCAGTCGGTTCGTAACCGTTGTTTCAACCACCTCAAACGCGAACAGCTCATCCGCGCGCATCATACCCATATCTTTGAGGAGCAAAAGGATGGCCACCAGGCATTTAAGGATTTGGCAGAAGAAACCGAATTGGAAAACAAGCTATTTCGCGTACTCAATTCTTTGCCCAAGCAATGTCAAAGAATATTTGAGATGAGCCGTTTCGATGGAAAATCCAATACCGAGATAGCAGTGGAGTTAGATATTTCCAAACGCACGGTGGAAACACAAATAAGCAATGCCTTAAAAAAATTACGTTCCAAATTACTTAGCCCAATTGGCGTGTGCGTTACCTCTTTTGTATATATTTTATTAAATTTATTCACTTCCAGTGGTTAAGATTCTTTCTAAATAACAATTTATAGATTTTAATACTACGTGCACAATACCTTTTAATTGTCACATTAAAACAACAATCAAGCTAAAACCGAAATCATGGAATTTTTACTGCAATTATTTACCGAGCTCGTTAATGGAAACGAAAATATAACTGAAACAATTGATGAAATGGAGTTAGTTGAGATGGAAGAAAACCAAGCTGCTGAAAATATTTTTACCATGTTGCATTTTCATTAAACTCTAACGAATTTTTAAGCGTATTAAAACAACATTACAGCCATAGTGAAAGAGAACTACCAAAATATTGATGAACTGATTGTTGGGTATTTAACCAATGATATAAGCGAACAAGAGCTTCAAACACTCCATGTCTGGAAAGCTGTGAGCCTAGAAAATAGGGAACAGTTTGACGAGCTTGAGCGGGTGTGGATAAAAAGTGGATGTTTGAAAACGTTTGTAAAGATAGACACACATAAGGATTGGCAGAGTATTCTCAAAAAGCTAAAGTCGCAAAAGCAAGTTTCACACTCACCTAAACGCATCCTGTTGTCGGTTCATAAAATTGCCGCCATAATGATTCCATTCATATTTATGGTAGCTTTTGGTTTTATGTATTGGAATGTTCCTGGTTTTGGAAGATTGAGCGCGCTCCAAACTGGCACAACTATTCAAGTGGTTACTTTGCCCGACGGGTCTAAAATCACCCTAAACCAGCATAGCAAAATAATATATCCTAAAAATATAGCATCGGCTGCGGTGAGGCATATTGAGCTAAGCGGTGAGGCATTCTTTGAAGTTACACATAACAATACCCCTTTTCAGGTATCTGCAAAGCAAGCAATTATAGAAGTGCTGGGTACCCAATTTAACGTGCAGCAGCACAACGAGGAGGTGTTAGTGTCCGTTATATCCGGAAAGGTGAGCGTTAGTGCTAACCAAGAGCAGGTAGAGCTTAGCACAGGTGAGCGTGCCCAATATACAAATGGAAAGTTGATACAAGAAAGCACCTTAACGGTAAACGATATTTTTTGGTGTTCGAAACAACTCATATTTAAACAAGCTAATTTGAGCAGCATATGCAAACAACTTCAGAGCTGCTTCCCTCAAATAAAAAAGATTCAATACAAGGTCAAAGATTTAAGTGTTGAGCTTACCTCCTCGTTTAAGGAGCAGAGTTTAGATGAAATATTACAAGAACTCGAAATTCATTTCGATAAAAAAATAACATTTGATGGCACTACACTGACCGTCTCTGATTAAAATTCTATACTTTTGCGGGAATTATGATTATGTGAATGATTACATCCCGCACAATAAAAACACTTTTTTTTATTATCCTGCTTGTTATGAGCGGTATTGTGGATACTCATTCGCAATCCATCCTCAACAAATATATAACGCTGGATATTGGTTCGGGATCTACCCCTGCCATTTTAAGTGCCATTGAAGCCCAAACCGATGTTTCGTTTAGTTACAGTAACAAGGTATGTATCCTCGATTCCGTTAAACTTTCTACCAATAGAAACACAATTGAGGGTTTCCTAAATGAAGTATTTGCCACTTGCCCTGTGGAATTTATCGAGAAGAAAAATAAGATCATCATTCTACCGCTAAGTCCGACATCTCCTAAGGTGTATGTCATCAGCGGCTTTGTAAGAAATATCGAAAACGGCGAAATACTCCTTGGTTCTGCTGTGTATGACGCTTTAACCTGGGAAGGAACAACCACCAATAATTTTGGCTTTTACAGCTTATCGCTGGCCGCAGGCGAGGTAGTTCTTAACAGCTCGTTTGTGGGTTACCAAATGGGGCAAAAGGTGCTCAATTTAAATAGCGACACCACTATCAACTTTAATCTTTTGTACAATACCCAAATAAATGAGGTGCCCATTATAGGCAATATAGCCAAAGAAGGTATTAATACCACACGCACAGGTACCATTACCGTGCCCGTTGAACAAATACAAAAATTCCCTTCCTTTTTGGGCGAGGTAGATGTAATAAAAACCCTACAACTATTGCCAGGTATAAACAGTGGCAACGAAGGCGTTGGATGTCTTTTTGTGCGGGGGGGCAGCGTGGATCAAAATCTTTATTTACTTGATGATGTGCCCGTTTACAATATATCGCATCTTTTTGGCTTTTTCTCGGTATTCAATGCCGATGCGCTCAATAATATTTCGGTAACCAAAGGAGGATTTCCGGCGCGCTACGGAGGACGCCTGAGTTCGGTAGTGGATATACGGATGAAAGATGGCAACAGCACCAAATTGAACGGTACCGTAAGTATAGGTATGATGTCGTCGAAGCTGGCGCTGGATGGCCCCTTATTTAAAGACAAAACCACTTTTAGTCTTTCGGTGCGCCGCTCCTACTTTGATGTTTTTGCTATGCCCATACAAGCGCAAAGCAATACACGTACGGCGTTTTACTTTTATGATTCCAATGCAAAAATAACCCATAAACTGTCGGATAAAAGCAAGCTTTATTTAAGCTTTTATGGAGGACTCGATAAGTTTTACTCCAGATACAATTATACCCAAGTACGCAATCCCAACAGCGATGGAAATGAGATGCTAAAAGTGAATGACCAAGGCTATTCTGGATGGGGCAACGTGGTGGGCTCTTTACGCTGGAACCGCATATATAACGAAAAGCTATTCTCCAATATATCCCTTTCGTTTAGCAACTACAAATATTTTGTGGGTTATGAGGAGCATTCCATCACACCCGAACTATGGAACTACTTTGAGCAAGAATATCGCAGCGGGATTAGAGACCTAATGGCTAAGGCAAACTATGATTATTTTCTGAACCCTAGCCACCACGTGCGCTTTGGAGCTTCATACACCAACCATACTTTTAATCCAGGTTTCGATATACTGCGCAGGACACAAAATACCACTACGGTTTTAGACTCTACGTTTGGCGGCGTCAATGTATATGGTCACGAAATGTTTTTATACTTGGAAGATGATTTTCAGCTTAGCCATCGCCTTAAAGTAAACGTTGGATTACACACCTCGCTTTATCATACCAAAAATAAAACCTATAATTCGGTACAGCCTCGTCTGTCGGCACGCTTCCTGCTCACCCCTACCGTTGCGCTTAAAGCAGCTTACTCTAAGATGACCCAATACATGCATCTGCTAGGTTCATCCTCGGTGTCGTTGCCTACTGACCTCTGGATTCCTGTAACCGATGATATAAAACCGCAAAATGCCGACCAATACGCTACAGGACTTAAATGGCAGCTTAGACAGGGCTTTGATTTATCGGTGGAGGGATATATTAAAAAATACGACAATCTATTGATATCCGTTTACAATCGGCCCGTCGTTAATATTAAGGATCAAGACAGTGATGAACTTACTTATGGCACTGGTTATTCAAAAGGGATAGAATTTTTGATACATAAAAAAACAGGCGACCTTACTGGTTGGATTGGATATTCTTTGTCCAAATCGCGTCAAAAGTTTAATCGCATCAACGAAGGTAAGGAGTTCCCTTCGTCCAATGACAGGGTGCACAGCGTAGGTATTTTTAGCAATTATAGATTTAATGATAAGGTAGATTTGGGGCTAACCTGGTCTTTTGGTACGGGAAACACCGTAACCCTTCCATCGCAAAAATTTTTTGTACCCAACTTACCCACACAGGGAAACGCAACAAATAACGCATACTCGGAATACATCGGACAGATAAATAATTACAGGATGCCTGTATTTCATAGGCTGGATGTAGGGGCAAACTTTAAAAAGAAAAATAAATTGGGAGAAAGAACCTGGAGCATTGGATTGTATAATACCTATGGTCATCAAAATGCTTTTTCGGTATATTTTTCCAACGAAGTAAATGAAAGCACCGGCGAAGTAACACGACAATTAAAGCAACTGAGTATTTTTCCGGTACCTTTACCCTATATTCGATATACCTTAAAATTCTAGACGTTGCGGGCGGCGCGGCCGCATCGGATAATTTTTACAGGATTTAGATTGTGAAGTTAAAGCAGGAACCATAGGTTTACCATATTATATTATTTAAAATCATGAAGAAACTAACATACAAAAACCCATTTCTTTTCCTACTGATGATTTTAGTAATTGGTTGCGAAAAAAATTTAGAATATCAGCTTACCAATCAAGCCCCCAAAGTAGTGATGTATGCTTTTCCCATGCCAGACAGCACTTTAAAAATACACGCCAGTTATAGCACCAATATCCTTTCGGCCAGCGACTCAAAAGGCATCGAAAATCTTGAATACAACATCACGGTAAACGGTGCCGATGCACATTCCGGAGCGTATCCTGCAAGCCAGGGATGGCATACCGAGCTTACACTTTTAGGTAAGAGCGGTGACAGCTACCACCTTGAATACGAACTCCCGAATGGAACTAAAATATCAGGTCAAACTACCATACCTTACCCCGTACAAATTATGCGTGTCGATACTATTAGTGCTTCCTATACCAATACCGATGGGAAGCCTGAAAATATGCTTAGGTGCACCGTTGAAATCATAGATCCAGGAGCAACTAAAAATCATTATCAAATAAGGGTCGATTACGAGGAAACCACCCAATCCGATACACTCTCATCTCTTATCCAAACTATTCCGTTTATTAAAGAAGACAAGGTGTTTTTGGTACGTAACGACGAATCATCCATTTTACTTACTCAAATTGATTTGCAAGGCACTTTCACAGATTACCTGTTTAACGGTAAAAACTACGGAATAAAACTCCTGATACCTGAAAATTATCTGAACAAAACCACCCCTACTCAATCTGCAAAACTTATAGTTTACTTATACACCTTAACACCAGAGTACTACCACTTTATGCGTTCCTCAATCGAGGAAACCGCATTTAAGGATTATCCTGTTTTTGAACCCTTAAATCTTTTTAGCAATATCAACAATGGTATTGGCGTAGTAGCAGGACTATCGGTGGATTCTGTTTGGGTTAATTTGCGTTAGAAGATAGTTTAACCAGGAAAAAATCCCATCGGGACATTAGGGAACGGATTCTTGTAATTCCTTTCCATCCATATATAATCCCTTACAAGAATTAAATGGTGATATGTATCAGCCATTAACAATATTTTCCTATTTTTGATAAACTGTCATTTGTAATAAACATAGTATCTTTGTCAGTGTTTTATATGACAATATTGGGTTTTTTTGAAAAAACATAAAAAAGGTACTACATTTGAAACACAAAAATCTAAATATATAAATACGATAAAATAATAAAGATAGTATTATGGCATTATTCAAAAAAATGGAGGAGCTTGAATCAGATAAAAAATCCTCTGACGAAGCTACATCAACCGAAAAAGTTAAAGTATTAATCATCGGTTCGGGACCTGCAGGTTATACCGCAGCAATTTATGCCTCACGGGCAAATATTTCCCCTGTTTTGTACGAAGGAATGCAGCCCGGCGGTCAACTAACTACCACCACCGAAGTAGAAAACTACCCCGGTTATCCTGATGGTACCACCGGACCTGCAATGATGGAAGACTTTAAAAAACAAGCAGAACGTTTTGGTACCGATGTTCGCATAGGTTATGCCACCGCAGCCAACCTAAGCAAACGTCCGTTTAAAATTACTATAGATGGCAACAAAGTTATTGAAGCCGAAACAGTAATTATCTCTACCGGGGCAACTGCTAAATATCTAGGTATCGAAGACGAAATAAAATATGCAGGCTCGGGTGTTTCGGCATGTGCAACTTGTGATGGATTCTTTTACCGTGGTAAAAAAGTTGCTGTTGTTGGTGGTGGCGACACCGCATGCGAAGAAGCACTTTACCTCGCCGGATTAACCGAAAAGGTGTATTTGATTGTACGCAGAGACGAATTAAGAGCCTCAAAAGTAATGCAAGACCGCGTGTTCGAAAACCCTAAGATAGAAGTATTGTGGAAGCATCAAACCCTTGGTTTAACTGGCGATGGCGTAGTTGAAGGAGTCCGATTGGTTAAAAATAAGGGCGAAAAAAATCAGGAAGAAGTGCATATAGCCATTGACGGATTTTTCTTGGCAATTGGACATACCCCTAATTCAGATATTTTTAAGGACTACCTAGAAACCGACACAGTAGGTTATATAGAAACGCTTTCGGGCACCTCAAAAACCAACGTGCCGGGCGTTTTTGCTTGTGGCGACGTGATGGACAGCCATTACCGTCAGGCGGTTACTGCTGCTGGATCGGGATGTAGAGCCGCCATGGATGCCGAAAGATTTTTGAGCGAGAATTAGAGATGGCGGATGGCAGTTAGCTGATTGCTAATGGCGAATGAAGAAACAAAATTTTTATAAAGCTTAAAATAAAAAGGCCGACCCTTTAGGGAACGGCCTTTATATTTTAAGATGGCTCAATTGGGGATATGTTCATCACCTAATTCAATTTTAGGATAGGTGGTGAACATTTTTTTAAAGCTTACCTTCTCAGAAAACCTATATTGCCGAGCTACCTCGTTCTTCGGTTCGAATACGGATACATTGCTCAAGTGGGGTTACAAATATTTTTCCATCACCAACTTCTCCATCGTGACCATTGTGCGATTTGGCAGCTTTTATGATGGCATCGATTGCTATATCAACATACTCATCATTTACTGCTACATCTAAGCGCATTTTTGGAGTGAGGTTAGGCGCTATCTCCTTTCCGCGATACACCTCCATGCGTATTTGGTTGCCATGCCCTGAGGCACGTGTAACCGTTATGCGGCTAATACCAGCTTGGATCAAGCCTTCGCGTACTTGATCCAATTGGTACTCACGTATAATTGCAGTTATTAGTTTCATTATAATTAGTTCAAATATTAAGTATCAAGAAGTGTTTGAATTAATTTGGGTTCATCATACCATAACCACGTTCGCCATGATAGGCGTGATCGAGTCCTGTCATTTCTTCTTCGTCAGTTGATTTAAACTTAAATAACTTTTCAACTAACCACAACAAAGCTAATGTTAAAACTACAGCATAAACAATAGCAATTCCAACGGCCGCCATTTGTACGCCAAACTGATCCCACACTGTCCAATGCCCACCTGCCAAAATAGCTGCATTATCCATCCAACTGCTACGTATAAAAAAGGTAAGCATAATGGCGCCAACAATACCGCCTACACCATGAATACCAAAAGCATCCAACGAATCGTCGTAACCCAGTTTATTTTTCAACAATAATGCACCGTAACAAACAGCCGAAGCAGCCACGGCCAAAGCCATAGCACCTAAAGGCTGTACAACACCTGCTGCAGGTGTTACCGCAACCAGTCCTGCCAATATACCTGAGGCAAAACCCAGTGCAGTTGCTTTACCATAATGACACAATTCGATTAGAGCCCATGCCAAGGCACCTGTAGCGCCTGCCACCTGAGTAGCCGTTAAAGCTTGTGCGGTACTCAATCCACTGCTAACACTGCTACCAGCGTTAAAACCAAACCATCCAACCCACAAAAATCCAACGCCCATCATGGTCATCACAAGATTATTGGGGCGCATCTGTCGCAACGGATAGCCGCGCCGCGCACCCAAATAAATAGCAGCAACCAAACCACTCACACCGGCTGATATATGCACCACTGTTCCTCCAGCAAAATCGATGGCTCCATTGGCTCCCATGTTAAACAAAAAACCATCTTCGGACCACACCCAATGACACAAGGGATTATAAACAAAAATACCCCAAAGTGCAATAAAAATTAGGTAACCTTTAAACTTAACCCTTTCGGCAAATGCCCCTGCAATAAGTGCTGGTGTTATAATAGCAAACTTGCCCTGAAACATGGAAAACACCAATTCGGGCACTCCGCCTTCCATAATTGTTTCGTCGATACCGTTTAAAAATAAATAATCATTATTCCAACCAAACCATCCCCCAAAAACAGAGTCGCCAAAGCACATGGAATAACCAACAAT
Source organism: Saccharicrinis sp. (assembly GCA_024635555.1). Lineage (GTDB taxonomy): Bacteria > Bacteroidota > Bacteroidia > Bacteroidales > Marinilabiliaceae > Saccharicrinis. Next base: position 1,976 of record JAGXIO010000249.1, on the reverse strand, counting down.
TACCCAAAGAACAGTCATTATACCCATGGCGGCAAAACTATGCATCATGGTTCCCAATACATTTTTCGATCGTACCAATCCACCATAAAACATGGCTAATCCAGGCACCATTAACAAAACTAATGCAGTTGACGTAAGCATCCACGCCGTGGCTCCCGTGTCAATTTGTGGCTCCAGTGAGGCGGCCCAACTACTTGCAGAAAAAAACAAAAGGAGACTAATAGAAATAATTGACTTCATAAATACAGTAACTAATATTGTAAGTTTTAACGCCTGCAAATATAGTAACCGTAATTTATTTATGCAAATTTATTATCAAATGGTAGTTTTTATGGTACTTTAATTTCAATTTAGGTTAAATTCCTTTGCCATACCCCCTATTTTTGGTAGGGGCAATTATTTTATGAAGTTTCTCTGCATCATCCACTTTACCCGAGATTAATTCCGCGAAGCAATGAAGTAGCTCTTTTTTATCCACTTTAATTTCAGTTTCAGTTTTTATGGTACTTAAATCAACCACGAACGCATCAAACAGTTGAGACATGTCCTTCACTATCTCGGTATTTAAGCAATGTTGATGCCCATAAATACGATGATAATTTCCTTTTGATTTTTCTATGCCGAACGAAATGCCTTTGGTATTGGTTATTGATGATGATTTTTGGCACTGCTGAACGCAGTTTCCGTCCACCTGTTGTTTCTCGCATCCGTTAACTTGATGAGACAAACATTGCCGCGTGGTCATTAAAAGTTCAGGATGAAAAATGCTATAAAAAAGCTGAAAACCCTGCGGTTTTTTGATGCCTCTAATTTGGTTTTTACTGATTTCGTTGGACAAGAATGCGCCCGCAGCATTAAAATGTTCTTTTAGGCATAACAAGCTGTACGAATTAATCAGGTTAAAATTTGGACCGGCAATCCAGGCTATCCCCTTTTTGAAGGCCTCAAAGGCAATTCCCGTATTGTCGGCAACCAACAATTTGGGTTGAACCCTATTTATAAATTCAAGAGCCCATTGATAATCGTCGCCAATAATGATTGCCGGAAACCATGGAATCAACGCTGGCTCTTGTCTGAAAAAATCCACCAGTTCGATAAAATTAGTTTTTAAACTACTGGGGAGTTTAAAAAAAATGTAGGCATCTGTTTCTGGCAGGTTTTTCAAATCCTCAACCGAAGAAATAATGACCGCCAAACGAGATTGGACAAGTGGCTCCGATGTATATTTTACCCCAGAAAGCCTCACGGGAGCAATCAGCTCTTTGTTGTCATTTAAAACACACAGAATCCGATTTTTTATTTTTGTCAGTTCCTTGTATGCGATGTAAAGTCCATCACCCAAACCATCCATATCAATAGCTGAAATGATAAAGTTTGTGTCATTGATTGCTTTGAGTCTTTTAAATAAGGTGCTGTATTCCAACATTTCTGTCCCTTTATTTTGGAGCGTTGTTTCAGAATAAACATCAAAAGCCATTTGTGGTGTTGTTACAGTTGCCTTCAAAACCGAACCGTAGCATCCAGATATAATAATTGTTAAAGGGATTTTTTCGATACTAAGCTGTTTGATACCTTTACGTACCTCCGCATTTATCCTATCTTTTTCGTCGTAAAGTTCCCTAACTGCATTTTCTTTTTCTGCTGGATTTAAAAAGCCATCTAAATCTGCAAGACGTGCGATGGAATAGTCGCGCGGATTGTCGATAAACATCTCTTTAGAAATAATACCCGTAAGATAGGCATTTGAAAAACCTCGGTTGAATACCTTATGCAGTTCAGCATGCTCATTGCTGGATTCACCTTTTTGCAGCCAACTATCTATTTGCTTTCGATAAGTACGGGTAACTGTATAAATATAATCGTATTTTTTAATGCGTCCTTCAATTTTGAGTGAATGCACTCCGGCCTCAATCAACTGACCTATATGGTCGTACGCTGCATTATCTTTTAAATTTAAGGGGTAATCTTTACCTGCT
>JAGXIO010000248.1 GCA_024635555.1 Saccharicrinis sp. | reverse complement strand
AGTGATTATGAGAGTGATGAGTAACACGGTTAAAAATACCATGCGAGCATCAAATGCCGCTTCCACCAGCGAAAATATTCCGGCAGACAGCAAAATGGCCACAAACACCATCTGGTTATTGTAAGCTATCACGGGGCCCAGCTCTCTACCTTTAACCCTATCTTGCATAAATGCGTTAAGCGGTATTTTAAATAGTCCTGCAAAAAAGGCAAAAAGAATAATCAGAATGGTGAAAGGGATGACGTCTGGTTTGGCCACAAGGATAATCAACATGCTCAAGGCCATTCCCATGCCACCTATCGGAACCAGTTTTGTGTTCACCTTATGGTCCGAAATTACCCCGGCAGCATAACATCCTGCACCAATACCTACGGCTACCAGTGCCATAATGGTGCCTGTTGCGGTGTTGGATAAGCGTAAAAACTCTTCGCAATATATATACAAATTCATCTGAACCATGGAGCCAATGAGCCAAAATATGGATAAGCCCAGGACGGTGTAGTTAAGTCCTTTAATTTGCTTGCTCCACTTGAACCATCTAAACGGAAATAAAAATGGATTCAAGGTGTCATCCGAATCGTCTTCGGGCTCCGTTTCATGCACTTGTATTCTCAAACTGGATAGCCAGCCTACAATAGCCAATACTATAAAGGAAGCACAGAGAATAATTAAAGGCATGTTACTGCCGAAATACTGACCCAAATCCGAAATGTAACCACCTAAGAAGGTGCCGGTTAGCACGGCCACAAAGGTTAACATCTCCATGGCTCCGGTGCCAAACGAAATTCCTTTTTCACCGCCTATATCGCGGATGATACCATATTTGCTGGGCGAGTATATACAACTCTGTGCGCCCATTAAAAACATGGCAGTCATGACGATATATATATTGGTGAAAATAAAACCCAGGGCTGCAAGAGTCATAATGGGTATTTCGGCCAGTTTAGCAGCCTTTATTATTGTAGCTTTGGGATGTTCCTTGGCCAGTTTGCCTGCCCAAGGTGATAGGAATATATAGGGTAGCACCAATAAGGCGGCGGCTGCCGAAACTAAAGTGGCTTTGCTGTCGGGACCTATCCATAGCACACAAACAAAGCCAATGAGTGTTTTTAATAAATTATCGTTTAAAACCCCGGCAAAATTTGTACTAAATAAGGGCAACCACTTTAATTTGTTTTTCATTACAATCAATTATTTATTATCGATAAAGATATAAATACAGGGATAACTTACTATTGTTTGCTATCAATAAAATTAATCTTTGCGCACTATTGATTATTTTGCTTAGGAATGATAAATTTGTGTGCTCAAAATTTCAGAGCAATAAAAAAAATACATAATGGGACGCGCATTTGAATACCGTAAAGCCACAAAGCTCAAAAGATGGGCGAGCATGGCAAAAATATTTACCAAATTAGGAAGGCAGATAACCGTAGCTGTAAAAGAAGGCGTAGCTGATCCGGAGGCCAATCCTCGATTGAGGATGTTAATCCAGAATGCCAAAGCGGCTAACATGCCTAAGGAAAATGTGGAAAGAGCCATTAAAAAAGCCACCGAAAAAAACCATGATGATTGGAAGGAAGTGGTTTATGAAGGTTACGGTCCCTTTGGTATTGCAGTAATGGTGGAAACAACTACCAATAACAATACGCGCACTGTGGGAGCTGTCCGAAGCTATCTTAATAAAGCCGGGGGTTCCCTAGGGACTACTGGAAGTGTTGAGTATATGTTTGAGCGTAAATGTCATTTTGAGGTGGAGGGCAAAGAAGGACTCGACCTAGAGGAGCTTGAACTGGAGATGATAGATGCTGGCGCTAATGAGATTTTTGAAGAAGATGGCAATATAATTATATATGGCGAGTTTGAAAGCTATGGTGGCATACAAGCCTACTTGGAAGATAACGACTTTGAAATTATAAGTTCGGAGTTTGAACGATTGCCTACTATTACTAAGGAATTAAGCAAAGAAGAGACGGTGGTGTTTGAAAAAATGCTGGCCAAATTTGAGGAAGACGAAGATGTGACCAATATTTGCCATACCGCCGCAGGACTTTAAGCAGTAAGCAGTGGTCAGTTAACAGTAAGCAGTCAACAGTAAGCAGTTAACAGTTGGAACGAAGTGACCCCGAAGTAAAATAAATTGGAAGCATCGGGATTTCGTTTCACTCAACATCCCGTCACATTAACTTAATTTATTTTTGACGGGAAAGTAGTTAACAGTTAACAGCAATCAGCTTACCCGCAAAAAAGAGCACTTCCAATAATCCCTGCCTGGGGTAGGCAGGGAACTCAAATGTGCAATTATACTATTTATAGCATATTGCTTTTTGAGTTAGAACTTTCAACTTTTCAACTTTCAACTCTACTCCAACTGATTTAACTTTTTGCCTTTATCCGAACCAAATAATAGGTTTTTAGGGCTTCCGATTATCTGCTCGCCATAAATACCGGTATGGCCCGAGAAGAGATACGCTGTAACGCAAGCTATCCCTATAAACACGCCAGCATCTGCTCCAAAAAGCTCAATGCCCATTAAGGTACAAGCGATAGGCGTATTGGTGGCACCCGAAAAAACGGCCACGAATCCCATGCCTGCCAGCAAAGCTACGGGCAATGGGATAAATAGAGTTAGTGCGCTTCCAAGTGCCGCTCCTGTAAAAAACAGAGGAGTAACCTCGCCACCTTTAAAACCAGCGCCGAGTGTGAAGGAGGTGAATAATATTTTCAGTAAAAAATCGCCGAAAGGCAATTGATGATTAAAAGACTCCACAATAACCGGAATACCTAAACCAATCCAGCGGGTGCCCACTCCCCAAACCGCCAAAGCGATAAAAACGCCACCAACTAACGGACGTAAAGGCGGATATTTAATAGTCTTTTTAAAAAGAGCGCCCCAAAAATGCGTGGCATTTGAAAAAAGCATCCCTGCCAAACCAAAACAGATGCCGGCTACCAAGGCCCATAAAAGCTGGGGAGCCCATAAGTCCGGTACAAAAGGAATGGAATAAACGGTGTGATGTATGGGCCAGAGATGTGCTGCCTCGTTGGCAAAAATAGCGGCCAAAAAGCTGGGTACAATAGCATCGTAACGCATTCTGCCTACTACAAAAACTTCTAAGGCAAATACGGCTCCCGCCAAGGGAGTGCCAAAGATGGAGGCAAAGCCGGCGCTCACCCCGGTTATCAATAAAATTTTCCGGTCGGCAGGATTTAACCTGAATAGCTTTGTAAACTGGTCGGCAATAGCGCCGCCCATTTGTATAGCTGTGCCCTCACGTCCGGCCGATCCACCAAACAAATGCGTGGCCACGGTGCTGAACAATACCAGCGGAGCCATCTTTAAGGGGATGATTTTTTTGGGGCTATGGAATTCTTCCAAAATCTGGTTATTGCCCTTCACTACCGACTTTCCTAGATAGTGGTAGCTCAAGCCAATCAATAGTCCGCCCAAGGGTAACAGCGCTATCATCCAGATGTTGGATTCCCGAAAGTTTGTGGCCCACTCCAGGGCAATCAAAAATACCGCGGAAGCCGAACCCGCCAACAAACCAACTATGCCGCATAGCAAAATCCATTTCCCAAGATACAATAAGGAGGGGATAATACCCAAAGGTATGTTTTGCTTTAGGCGACTTTTAAGACCCATTTAAAACTGTTTTTCGTAAAATGCGTCAATACCTGGGTAGTTGTATTTCTCTATGGAATCCTGTTGTGAAAATAAAAAGTAGGTTACTTTTGCCATTGAGCATATATTACCTTGGTCATCTTCGATGGTTGTATTTATAACGGCAAAACGTCTGTTGTGGCTTTCAATGCGGGCTCGTATGGTGATTTCTTTACCGTTTATCATCAAAGGGTTTTTATAACGGACATCAATATTGGAAGTTACGCCCATGGTCTGGCACTTGGTATATACCGTCCAACTGGCTAATTCGTCGTGCAGCGTGGCTTGTATGCCGCCGTGCACCACGTTCAGGTAACCTTCAAATTGTTTTTTAGGGAGCCACTTACAGATAATCTCATCTCCTGCATCCCAAAACTGTAATTGTAAACCAATTTTATTTAGGGGAGAACAACCAAAACACTCATGCTCATGCTGCGGGTTGTTTACGAATGGATTGACAATTTTTTTCATCGGCCTAAAAGTAAACGTTTTCTGCGTATTAAATAAATAAAAAAGCCGGAAAAGAGTGTGTTCTCCTTTCTGGCTTTTTTTGAGTTCAAATTTATAAACAATTTTTGCCGTTAAGACAGTTTACTGCTTACTGATTACTGTTAACTGCTTACTGTTAACTGCTTACTGCTTACTGCTTACTGCTTACTGCTGACTTGCCGGCACGTTGCCTCTGAGTCCAACAATATCGCGGTCGAACATGTAAAGGTTGTGTCCGTCCAGCAATTTAAGCTTGTCGATGATGGCCATCACCGAAGCTTCTTCTTCCGTTTGCTCGGTCACAAACCATTGTATCCAGTTATGGGTAGTAAAGTCTTTTTCATCGAGGCACACGCCAACAATTTCGTTGATGCTCGCCGTAATTGAACGTTCGTGTTTCAAGGTTTCTTCAAAAACATCCTTTACGTTTTTGTAATTTGTAGGTGGCTGCTTTATAGCTGGAATAACCGCTTTACCTCCACGTTCGTTTACAAATTTCATAAACTTGAGCATGTGTATTTTTTCTTCTTCAGCCTGGGCATACATCCATTTCGAAACACCTTCCAATCCGTTGGTTTCGGCCCACGAAGCCATTGATAAATATAGGTTCGACGAATAACCCTCTTTTTCTATCTGAGTTACTAGAATATCTTCTACTGCTTTTTTCAACATAATTTCATATTTTAATGGTTTAATTTTTTTCTAAGAATCAAAAATAAGATAATTTGGCTAGAAACACTAATCTATGCTTATCAGTAATCGAGAGAAATAGAAAATAAATGAGATAAAATCGATTAAAAGACTTACAAGTATTTAATTTCAAAAATAAGTTAATATATTAAGCCACTGTTAAAAAACAATGGGATGATTAAAAAAATTTTAGTTGCGAACCGTGGTGAAATAGCGGTGCGTATTATGCGCTCCTGTCGCGAAATGGGAATCACCTCGGTGGCGGTATTTTCGGAAGTAGACCGGACATCCATGCACGTACGATATGCCGATGAGGCCTATTGCATTGGGCCTTCTCCTTCGAACGAGAGTTATTTAAAGATGGACACTATTTTGGAGGTAGCTATAAAAACAAACGCCGACGCCATACATCCGGGCTATGGTTTTTTATCCGAAAATGCAGAGTTTGCCAGCAAAGTATTGGCAGCCGGAATCAAATTTGTGGGCCCTAGTCCTTACGCCATTTCGGCCATGGGTGATAAAGTAACCGCCCGCGAGTTGATGCAAAACTCGGGTGTGCCGGTTGTTCCGGGTACCAAAAAGCCACTTTCCATTGGCGATGATGTGCGTGTCATTGCCAAAGAAATAGGTTATCCCATCATGATAAAAGCATCGGCCGGGGGTGGGGGCAAGGGAATGCGACTGGTGAAGGCCGAATCAGAATTGATGTCGTCCTTTAATATGGCCAAATCCGAGGCCTTGTCATCTTTTGGTAACGATACGGTTTATATAGAAAAATATATCGAATCGCCCCACCATATCGAATTTCAGATATTGGCCGACCAACATGGTAATACCATTCATCTTTTTGAGCGCGAGTGCTCTGTGCAACGCCGGCATCAAAAAGTGGTGGAGGAAACTCCATCGCCACATATGACCCCCGAACTAAGGCACAAGATGGGGCAATACGCCGTTAAGGCAGCCCAATCTGTAAATTACGTTGGGGCGGGTACCATTGAGTTTTTGGTAGATGACAACCATAACTTTTACTTTTTGGAGATGAACACCCGCTTGCAGGTGGAGCATCCCATAACGGAGCGCATAACAGGTATCGACATCGTTAAAGAGCAGATAAAAATTGCCGATGGCGAAAAGCTCAGTTACGCTCAGGATGAGGTCATCATGCACGGTCATGCTATTGAATGCCGTATTTATGCCGAAGATCCTCAAAATAATTTTATGCCCTGCCCGGGTGTGATAAAGCATATTACCGAACCATTAGGTCTTGGGGTGCGCACTGATGGCTACGTGTACAAGGGATACGAAATACCTATTTTTTACGATCCCATGATATCCAAACTCATCATTTGGGCCAAAACACGCGATGAGGCCATAGCCCGAATGAAAAGAGCTTTGTACGAATACAAGATTACAGGGGTGAAGACTTCAATACCTTTCCTGGAAAAGATTATGGACACGCCGGATTTTAAAAATGGCAAATACGATACGCACTTCATCGAAAAAAACAAAGATTACCTAGAGATAGGTGAGCCCTGCGAGCTTGAATGTCAGGATATTGCCATGTTTGTGGCTTATCTGGATTTTATGAAAAAGCAGCAGTACAAAGTGCGCGACAACGTAACCAATAAACCATCGGCGTGGAAAGAATTTGGTAAAAAACGAAATATGCTCCGATTTTAAAACTTGTATTATGCCTTTAGAAATAAAAATTAAAGACCGAAAAGCAAAAGTAGAGGTGCTTACACAAGAGGGTAATTTATACCATGTGCTCATCGACGGTAGGGAATACCACTTGGATGTATTGCAGGTCGAATCGTCTGTTTATTCCATTTTGTACCAGGGAAATTCAATAAACCTGGAGATGATTGAGGACAGCAATCCAAATCACTACAGAGTAAATACACTTAACGACCAATTTAAAGTGGAAATCATAGATCCTTCTACCCGCTATAATTTGGCTTCGCGAAATAACATCAAGAGCACCGATCAGGTTATTATATCGCCTATGCCGGGTCGGATTGTGCGGATATTGGTTAGCGAAGGCAGCCATATAAACGAGGGGGATACCGCCCTTGTTGTTTCGGCCATGAAAATGGAAAGCGAATTTAAAGCACCCATATCCGGCATTGTACGCAAAATACATGTTGCCGAAGGCGATACCGTGGACGGGGGTGTTACGCTAATTGAAATTGATCCGTTGGAATTATAAAAATTGTTCAATCTATAACTTTATATCATGCAATCATTAAAGGATAAATATAAACTGTACGAAGATAAAAACAGAGCTGCAGAACAAGGGGGCGGACAATCGCGAATTGATAAGCAGCACAGTGCAGGCAAGCTGACCGCACGTGAACGTATAAGCCTTTTTTTGGATAAGGGCACTTTTGTAGAGTTGGATAAGATGATAACCCATGCCTGTAATAATTTTGGCATGGAAACTCAGCAGATACCCGGCGATGGGGTAGTGAGCGGTTACGGAAAGGTGGATGGGCGACTAGTGTATGTTTTTGCGCAGGATTTTACTGTTTTTGGCGGTTCGTTAAGCATCACCAACGCCAAGAAAATTGTAAAAGTAAATCAGCTGGCACTCAAGATGGGAGCACCCTTGATTGGACTTAATGATTCCGGTGGAGCCAGGATTCAGGAGGGTGTGCAAAGTTTAGCCGGCTATGGCGATATATTTTATCTCAACGTTAAGGCATCGGGGGTAATTCCTCAAATATCAGCCATAATGGGACCCTGCGCCGGAGGAGCCGTTTACTCGCCCGCACTCACCGATTTTATTTTTATGGTGAAGGAGTCGAGCTATATGTTTGTTACCGGTCCCGAAGTTATAAAAACGGTTACGCATGAAGATGTGAGCAAGGAGGATTTGGGTGGAGCGGTAACCCACAATGCAAAAAGTGGTGTAGCCCATTTTTTAGGCGACGACGATGAGCACACTTTATTAATGATACGTGAGCTGCTTAGTTTCCTGCCTTCCAATAACATGGAAGAAACACCCATTGTGCCCACAGGTGATAAAGCCGACCGTTCGGACGATAAACTTCAGGAATTGATACCTGCCGATAGCAATAAGGCCTACGACATGCTGGAGCTGATTACAACGGTGGTGGATGACAAACATTTTTTTGAGGTAATGCCACTCTATGCAAAAAATATGATTATCGGTTTTGCCCGTTTCAATGGACGATCGGTGGGCATTGTAGCTAATCAGCCTGCCTTTTTGGCTGGGGTGCTTGATATCGATTCCAGCGTTAAGGCGGCACGGTTTGTAAGGTTCTGCGATTCGTTTAACATACCCTTGGTTACTTTTGTTGATGTTCCCGGATTTTTGCCTGGCACAACACAAGAGTATGGTGGTATTATTAAACACGGCGCCAAATTGTTGTATGCCTATGCCGAGGCAACCGTGCCCAAAATAACGGTGATAACCCGTAAAGCTTATGGTGGGGCCTATGATGTGATGTCGAGCAAGCATTTGATGGCGGATGTAAACCTTGCCTATCCCATGGCCGAAATTGCCGTTATGGGAGCTGAAGGAGCGGTAAATATTATTTTCCGTGGCGAAAATAAAGAGGATAAATCCAAACGAGTGGATGATTATAAGGAGAATTTTGCCAACCCCTATCGCGCTGCCGAGCTGGGTTATATCGACGAAATAATTATGCCGCGCGAAACACGTAAAAAAGTGATACAGGCTTTGGATATGACGCAAAACAAAAGCGAAACAAATCCGCCTAAAAAACATGGCAACATGCCGTTATAATATCTGTTTTTAAGGCATTGATAATAAAATAATTATCACATCCCGCTAGGACTTGTTATTCCCTGTTTGTGACGGACAGGGAATTTATTTTTATAGTGCAGAATACTTCTGTAGATTATTTTTGAGCAAGGTTGATAGCAGTAATTACTTTCGTATAAACCAATTTTCAATTTTTAGTTTATTCAGATACTTGAATTCTTTTAGGTTATCAGTTACTAAAGTCAAATTATTTACGATTAAACTTTCTACTCTCTTTAATTTCTTTCGAGATTGTTTCTGCTGACTTTTCAGAGCCAAAAGCACCGAAGGATTTAAAGAAATCTTCATCCCTGCTCTTGCGTTCTTTTTTTAAAGACTTCGCAAGGTTTTCTAATAATTCAATCTTACTAATAGAATTTAGTCCATCAAAAAGATTTGAATATGTATTAACTATATATTTTTCGGCAACTGTCATTATACTTATGAATTTTATTCAAATATACTGAATTTTATTTTAGGTTGAAACAGATTCTGTATTCCACCAACATACTTACAAATCATCCAACTCCTTAGGATCCCAAAAGTATTTTTCAAAATCCTGCACCTGATTATTTACGATGGTCAAGCCCTCGCTTTCGAGCAGTTGCTGCATGGTGTTTTCGCCGGGGAAGGATGCTTTGCCTGTTAACAGGCCATTGCGGTTGAGTACACGGTGGGCAGGGATATATTCGTGATTTGTGCCGCTTTTATGCAATGCCCAGCCCACCATTCTGCTGGCTCCTGCCGATCCAATATATCTGGCAATAGCGCCGTAAGAGCTTACTTTGCCGTAAGGAATTAATCGGACTACCTGATGTACTTGCTGAAAAAAATCATGCTCCACAATACAACTTGCTAGCTTTTTGGGGTCTTGGATTCTTCGGGCATTTTACTGCCGCGGTTGTAGCTTCTGTACTCATCGAATTCAATTTCGATATCTGGTTCGATTAGTTCTAATCCTTGGGGGATGGAAAATCGAATGTACTTGATGGGGATGCCTTGCTCAAAAAACTGTCCCTCATAGAAAGTTTTAATGCTCAATACCTTGTCGGCAATTACACTGTTGTATAAATCTGTGGTGTTTACCTCCTCCATTAGTTTGTTTTCTTTAACAACGGCATTGGTGTAGGTGTATAAAAAATTACTGTCGGTTTTAAGATGAATGATGCCATCCGGCTTTAACAATTGTCTGTAATAATTCAGAAAACGAGCGGATGTTAGTCGCTTGCGTGTTCTTTTCATTTGCGGGTCCGGGAAGGTGAGCCATATTTCATCAATTTCGCCCTCGGCAAAAAAAGAAGTAATCAATTCAATTTTGGTACGGATAAAAGCTACGTTATCCATTCCTTTTTGCAGAGATTGTGTGGCTCCGGAATATATTCGGGCACCTTTAATATCTATGCCGATAAAATTTCTATTGGGGAATAGCTCACCCAAACCAACCGTATATTCACCTTTTCCGCAGCCCAACTCAAGCACAATTGGATTGTCATTTTTAAAAAACGACTTATTCCATTTGCCTTTCATATAATAATCTTCCCGCTTAGCTTCATCAATCTTAGCCTGAAATACATGTTCGTATGTTTCTAGCTTTGCGAACTTATATAGTTTATTCTTTCCCATTCTTCTTTAAAATTTTTGGCTGATGGCGATTAGCTAATAGCTTATGACTGTTGGCAAATAGCATTAGTCGCCACTGGCTATCAGCCATTAGCTATACGCTATTCAACCTCTATTATCTTTATACCCACACTTGCCACACCTGTTAAAACGGTATCGCGCATTCCTTGTACCACATAGTATTTATACAAGCCAGTTTCCGGAAAACGGATGTTAAGTTTATAGGGATGCGTACTTGTAAAGCTTTCGGAACCCCAACTCTTTTTGCCGAACCACTGTCCGGCATTGTTTGCCAGCTGGCAATCTAAGGTGTCGCGCTGCTTATGACCCGATGGCGACACGGCATCTACAAAAAACCAAATATTGTTATATCCGTAGGTATCGGTATTTTCAACCTCCAACAAAAGATGATAGGCTTGCTTTAAATCCGAAACTTCACTTTTAAATATTGCCACGGTATCCTTGTGCCAACCATTTTGAGGTATGCTCACGGTGTTTTCGTAAACCACATTTGGCTCACACGATAACAGAGCTGTCATCAAAATGACTGCACAAAAAAGAACCGATTTATTATTTTGCATTATCACCACTGTTATTTGTTCTGCCACTGGGCCTGGTGTTGTTTTTGTTATTCGACTTTTTACGGCGTTTTTTTCGGTTTTTATTTTCACCTTCTTTTTTAGGCTCGTCAAAGCGCGATATGCTGTCTTCTCCTACAATATTTTCGTAATCGAGTGGTTTTACCTCTTTAAGTGCGATGGCTTTTTCATCTGCCAAATTTTCGGGTTTTGTGGCCTTGCGATTTAAACGGATTACTTCTTTTACGCGGTCTACAGGGATTTCTGTCACGTTGGCTGCCATGTGTTTGTCGGTAGAAAACCACATAATGCGCTTAAATATATCCGTTTTGAAATGATAGTAGGTATTGTCCTTTGTTTCGAGGGGTATATTTGTTTTTGGGAAATCTTTTTGCGCATCAATATAAGCATCTAGCTCATAGTTTAAGCAGCATTTCAGCTTTCCACATTGTCCCGCAAGTTTTTGAGGGTTAAGGGATATTTCCTGGTAGCGTGCCGCATTGGTAGTTACCGATACAAAGTTGGTAATCCAGGTAGAGCAGCACAGTTCGCGACCACAGGGGCCTATGCCACCTATGCGTCCAGCTTCCTGGCGGGCACCTATCTGGCGCATTTCTATACGCACTTTAAATCTATCGGCTAGCACTTTAATCAATTGCCTAAAGTCAACCCTTTCGTCGGCGATGTAGTAAAATATGGCTTTAGTTTTATCTCCTTGATATTCCACATCGCCAATCTTCATGTTCAAATTAAGATTTAGAGAGAGACGACGGCTTTCAATCATGGTTTCATGCTCCATTTTTTTTGCTTCTTCCCACTTCTCAAAATCAACCGGGCGGGCATGTCTATACACCCTAAAAAATTCATATTCTTTGATGTTCAAACGATTTTTTTTCATTTGCATCACGGCAATTTCTCCAGTGCAGGCCACGGTTCCAATATCGTGCCCAGGAGAGGCCTCAACAGCTACCACATCGCCCTTAATCAGGCGCAGACCATTGCTGTTTTTATAATAACTTTTGCGGGTGCTTTTAAACTGTACTTCAACTATATCTGAAACGTTGCCACTGTCGGGTAAATCGGCTAACCAATCGAAAACTTCTAGTTTGCCGCACCTGTCAGCGCACGTGGTGCACTTTGACTGTACTTCTTCTTCCATCTCTACTTTTTTAAAAGGCCGTGGCCTTGGGTATATATTAATTGCCCTCCTTGATTGAAATAATCAATTTGAGTCCTAAATCGAACAGAATCACTTTACTGTTTCCGTTCTGTCCTATGTGCGAGTCAGCCAAAGAAAAATCCTCGGCTATTGTCATCGCATTTTTATCGTTGATGAAGGGCGAAAATTTCTTAGACCACTCCAATTGTTTAGGCGTGAGATAAACAATATCATCCTGTTTAAAGTTCATGATATAATTTTCGCGTATCATGTTAATGGCGTAATTTAGGAAATTACGTTGTCTTTCGCGCGGATGACGGCTCATTTCTTCTACCCATTTGAGTAAATCGGTTACTTTGCGGCCGTAGCTATGGCGCATCATGGTAATAAAACGGTCAAAGAAAAACTCATTTTCTTCACTCATCTCCACTTGTTGCTGCCCATAAATCAAGTTTCCATTGGCCACTTTGGCAGCTCCCTGTGCTTCTTGCTGTGAGATACCAAACTTATCCATGAGGTACGCCTCAATATCTGTTTGTGGAAGGGCAGGTATTTTTAATTGCTGCGTGCGCGAAAGAATGGTGCCAATCATATCATCGGGCTTATTGGAAACCAGAATAAAAACGGTGCTTTGGGAGGGTTCCTCCAGAATTTTGAGCAGCTTGTTGGCTGTGGCCTCGTTCATTTTTTCGGGCATCCAAATAATCATCGTCTTATGTTTGCCCTCAAAAGTTTTAAGGCTCAGCTTGCGGATAATTTCTGAACTCTCGGCAGTAAAAATAGCACCTTGTTTATTGTCGCCCTCTTTACGTATTTGTGAAAGCCAAGTGGGCAAATCAAAATAGGGAGACTGGTTTACAAGCGCCCGCCATTCGGTAATGAAAGTATCGCTTACAGGGGCGCTTGCCGAGGTGCTTTTGATAACCGGAAATACAAAGTGAAGGTCGGGATGAACCAGCTTAGCATATTTTTTACAGGATGAGCATGCGCCACAAGAGTCCGTTTCGCTGGGGTTTAAACAGTTAAGGTATTGCGCAAAAGCAACAGCCAGAGCCAGTTTCCCGTTTCCCTCGGGACCTGTGAATAATAATGAATGACTCACCCGGTTTTCTTTAACCATGCGAACCAATCTTTTTTTTATATCCTCTTGACCTACAACTTGTTTGAATAACATCTATCTAACCCGTTAATTTTGTAATGTGCCAAAGATAATAAAATCGCTAAAGATTTTAAGGATAGCGTATCGAGTACAAAGTATCAAGATAAAAGAATTAAAACGAAATTGTTTTAGGTGCCTGATTTGTAATGTTTTGGGGAGATGTTTTTAGAAGAACGATTTCTTTTACATTGATAGTTATTGTTCTTATAGTTTCCTCTGTTTTGCGAACAAAGTCCCTTACTTTATCAAGTAACAACGGACAGTCTGTATTTAAAATCATCTGTACCAATTCCAGTTTTTTTGTCTGTAGGTTCATAATCAACATTGTTTTACTCTTTACAAAGTCAACGATTAATAATCATTTTGGTTTGGTTAGATTGACAATGCTTTGCAAGAATTTCCCAGTAAAATGTGTGTCTTTTAAGTTTTCCAGTACCTTTGTGTTTTCAATAAATCTGCGCATGTCAACTTTTCTTTTCGATAAAATAATTTTTGGTCCGGTGCATAGTCGCCGACTGGGTGTTTCGTTGGGTGTTAACTTGCTGCCCATCAACAAAAAAATATGTACTTACGATTGCATTTATTGCGAATGTGGTTTTAACGGCGACCATGCCACGGCCATACCTCAAATGCCTAAACGCGAAGAAGTGAGCCGCGAACTCGAAGAGGTTTTAATGGACATGCAACTCAAAAGCAAGGCACCCAATGTAATTACCTTTGCCGGGAACGGGGAGCCAACCATCCATAAGGATTTTGCGGTTATAATTGACGATACTATCGCTTTGCGAAATAAGTATTTTCCGGATGCTCGCATAGCAGTGCTTTCAAATGCCACCATGACACACAAACAATTGGTTTTTGAAGCACTAAAAAAAGTGGATGACAATATCCTGAAACTGGATTCGGGCTTGGAAGAAACCATTCGTTTGCTGGATAGGCCACAGGGTGCTTTTACTTTAGCTGGTTTGGTGGATAACCTGCGTAAATTTGAAGGGCAGCTAATTATTCAAACCATGTTTGTGCGCGGTTTATACAATGGCAAGGAAGTGGACAACACCACCAACGAAGATGTGGCAGCATGGCTTAAACTATTAAAAGAAATTGGCCCCAAGAGCGTGATGATTTACACCATTGAGCGTGACACTCCGGTGGAAGGACTGGTTAAAGTTCCGTTGCAAGTGCTTAAGCAAATCGCCCAAAAGGTTGAGGAGATGGGCTTTCCCACACAAGTATCGGGTTAATTGATGAAGTGATAAGTTGGGCTAAAGCCCGATGTTAATTATAATAAATCACATTGCGCAGCGTGAATCGGTTTCCTGCCCGACGCAGGCGGGTAACCGAAACTTATATCTAAAAATACTTATTGAAAACACCACTTACATATTTGGTTTGCCCTTTAAATTGGGGCTTAGGACATGCCAGTAGGATGATTCCGGTGGTTTATGATTTGCTGCAACAAGGTCATCACGTTATTTTGGGTGGAGATGGAGACGCACTCATGCTTCTCTCCAAGGAATTTCCGGAGCTGCAAACCTTGCACATCCAAGATATTAAAGTAAAGCTGGGCCACCATAAAATGCTTTGGAACATCTTGGGGCTCGTGCCAAAAATAATGTACTCCGCCATCCGTGAGCATTATTTGCTAAAGCGTTTGCTAAAGACAGCCGACATAGATGTTGTTATCTCCGACAACCGATATGGGCTGCGGAATAAAAAAATAAAATCGGTTTTGGTGACACATCAATTAATGGTGAAACTACCCAAACCCATAAAAGTATTGGAATATCCGGTTCATCTACTCATAAAAACTATCTCAACAAAATTTGATGAGTGTTGGATACCCGATTATGCCGACAAGCAAAATTCTTTAAGTGGCGACCTAAGTCATAAATACAAAGCTCCGTACAACACTGTTTTTATTGGCCCTCTCAGTAGGTTCGACCTTGTGAGAGCAGCAGTAGTTGACTCCATGTATGAGGTAGTCGTTGTTTTATCGGGTCCTGAACCTTTGCGCAGCCATTTGGAGAGAGAGTTGAGGGAGGTGCTTTCGGCTACCCAAATACCAATTTTGATTGTACAAGGAAAACCCTCCGAGAAAATCAAGTACACCACAGAAGGTAAAGTGAGCACGGTGTCGCATTTGAGCACCTGGGAACTGAGTGGCGTTTTGCATAAAGCAACTACCATTATCTGCCGCTCGGGATACAGCTCCCTCATGGATTTAGAACATTTTAAAGCCAAGGTAATTCTCATACCAACGCCTGGACAAACCGAACAGGAGTATCTTGCTCGGCATCTGAACCATAGGTATGTAGCAGTAAAACAGGCAGATATAGTGCTGCGCTTACCTGCACTCCTCCAAGCTTCTATTTAATTCAAACATTTGTTCCTAGCTTAAAGAGGTTCAGTGTAACTTTTACATCTTTAGTTTAGTTTTAAGTAATATTCGTCAATTAATCGTAACATTTTATCCTCAAATAGGTAAAACAAAACAATTGATGATACAAGGGCTTTTACCCTAAATAATTTAACAAAACTAAAGAGGATGACCTATATATTAATAGCTTTCGCAATTACATTGATAAGTGTTTTGCTTTGTAAGTATAAACAAATCATTCGGATGGTTGCAGAAAAAAGAGCTCTCCCGAAAATTGAAAAAGTATTATTTGCACAGGATGAGCGGAAGAAGGAAAAGATATTACAAAATATCCATAGTTTAACCAATCATAGGTTGAGCGACGAAATAGCGATAGACTATTTTTATAAAATCAAAGGTTTGCAAGTACTTTGCATAAGCCAGCCCCTTAATTTTTGGGTAAAAGCCTATCTGACTACGCCTACTAAAGTAAAATTGAATTACTTTGAACAAGTAAAGTTTTATGAGGCGTTTTTAAATTATCCGTGCATTAATAAAAGTGCAAACCAATCAACGGCAAATGCAGTTGACGAATTGATAAAAGTTCCACTTATGCGAAAGCTTATACATCAAAAAATGGCATAATTTTTTAACTATCAAAACACACATTTTGAGGCCCAACCGGCTAAGTCGGTTGGGTTTTTATTGTTAATTGAATGTTGTTTTGGGAGACAGGTTTAAGGTTGAATATGAAAAAGAAAAGTTAAATAATTATACGATTCTGCATTGGAGCCTTTAAACAAAAAAACTCTTTTTATTCAAAAAAAACAGTGTTGAATAAAAAAATATATTTTAATTTTGCCACCTTATGAAATATTAATAAGTTACTTTATTTTAAACAAACACAAAATCCAAATGAAAAAGAGCGTTATGAAAAAAACAAGTTTATTCCTTATGGTGATGGTAGTTATCATATTGGGATCATGCAAAAAGGATGAAAATTCTGGAGAGAGCTTCAGTAAAGGAACCCCTGGTGATCATAAGATTGCTATGCAAAATGATGCGACGGACGTTGCTGCGAAGTTAGATGGTATGCAAAACCTAACAGCAATGGCTGTTATGGAAGAGTTTATGGATCTGATGGAGGATTCCAATGAACCTTATTCTGCTATTGAGAATACGCTAAAATCTGCTGTTGCATTAAAAAGTGGAGCTAAAGCTGTGTTCGTATCTAGTTTTGAAGATAACGCATTTTCATTCAACGATTGGTATAAAGAGCAAACAGGTATTTATACTTATAATGAAGAAACTGATGAATGGGATAAAAAATCCAGTTCTTCTGAATTAAAATATATGTTTAGCTCCGAGGAAAATGGGGACATTGTAATCCTAGTTTCTGACTTTAAAGCACAAGGTACTTCAAATCCTGAGTTTACTCCTGAATTTTCTGATTTACTGACATCAGCAAAGGTTTCTCTTACTGCAGATGGAAAATCTTTGATGACCATTGCATTCTCAGCATCCTACGATAAAGAGGACATACCAACATCTTTAGAGCAATCCATTACTATGGAAGAATATGCAATGAGTTTCAAAGCAAGTAGAAGTGCATCTTCAGTTGCATTGGATTATTCATACAAGTTTTCTAATGCGAATATTCTTTCTGCTCATTTTGATAGTAAAGGGGATTTTGACCTTGAGAAGTTTGAGGATACATTCGAAACGGATATGGAAGACGCTATGATGGAACAAGATGTGCTTGAAAGTTCAAACATATGGATTGCTTTGGGGAATTTTAAATTTCACGGTTTTGCCAATTGGAAAGATTTGGCTCAGCAGATTCCTAATATCGATGAAGACAGTGAGGAAAGTTTAACAGAAGCAGAAGCCAAAGCAATGGCTAAAGCATTAGACAATAATGTAAAAATATATCTTCGCTATAAT
This sequence comes from Saccharicrinis sp., assembly GCA_024635555.1. Taxonomy (GTDB): domain Bacteria; phylum Bacteroidota; class Bacteroidia; order Bacteroidales; family Marinilabiliaceae; genus Saccharicrinis. The sequence goes on along the minus strand of JAGXIO010000248.1, from coordinate 19,190 downwards.
GACAACAATAAGGTGATAGCAAAGAGTCAGTTTTATGCAGATTCATATGACGATTATGACGAAATTTATTGGAAACCTTATATGCGAATGCTGTTTGCAGATGGTTCTTATATGAACGAAAGTTTTTTAGAAGATGGATTTGCCGAGTATTTGACTATGCTTAGTGAGATAATGGATGTTGAGGAAGAGTAAGCTTAAGATGTAAACTTGAACTTACTTATTGAACAATGAGATACAGCTTGGAGGTTGCAAATGCAACCTCCATTTTTTTATAATTTAACTGATGAATTTACCAGTATGCGAAATGGGATTTTCTATTTGCTGTTGGGTTTGCTGATTGAATCATTCTGTTTTAATGGTCTGGCTCAGAATAGATGCATTGAAGGTGAAATATTGGATGAAGAAACTGGTTTCCCCATTTCCGATGTGCACATATATTGTCCATTGAGTGATCGTGGGACAGTGACAAATGATAAAGGAGCGTTTAAAATTTGTGGTATTCTTGAGAATGTTCTTTTAGAAATTAATCACTTAGCCTATTCTTCTCGGGTTATCTATGTTAGTGACTCTACCCGTGCGTTTATCTCCTTATCATTGAAAGAAAAGGGAGTGATGACTAATGAGGTGATAATAAAAGGTATATCTGGTAACCTTTCAAAAGACATGATGCCAGGACGGGGCAAGCTTTCTAGCTTGGATATAATTCAACTTCCCTCATTTTTAGGGCAGCCGGATGTTGTGCGTTCTCTTCAAACCATGGCAGGTGTGCAAACTGTGAGCGAAGGAGTGGGCGATATTTTTGTACGTGGCGGATCACCCGGTCAAAACCTGATTCTTTTGGATGGAATGGAGTTGATGAATCCCGTTCATTTAATGGGGATTTATTCAATCTTTAATCCATTCACTACACATTCGGTAGATCTTTTTAAAGGCCATGCTCCCGCATCTTTAGGGAGCCGCTTATCTTCAGTTATATCTGTCTCTTCAACGGAGCCAACCATTGTTCCTTCAGGATTTTCTGGTTCAATAGGAAATGTGGCTACTAGTTTGGGACTTACGCAAAAATCGCAGGATGGAAAATGGGGTATAGTGATGGGACTTCGTCGGAGTTTCTTAGAGCTCTATAAACCCATAACCTCATTGTTTTTATCGGCTGAAGATGATTTTTTCAAAAGTAACAGTTATTATTTTTATGATTTTAACGGGCGTTTAGTTTACCAACCCAAAGCAACTACTTCTTTTGCCCTAAACTGGTATCAAGGAAAAGACTTCTTCAAAATGAAAAATCAAAAGATTAATTATTTTACGGAAACTGATTTTGGAAATGGTGTGGTCTCCTTCGTTTGGAATCAAAGTATAACTAAGCGTGTGAAATTAATGTGCGAAGTGGGATACACACAAGCATGGGCAGGGTTTTCAGGAATGATCATTGATAATGATATCGGATTTAATAGTAATCACCGAAAGCTCTATACAGGAATTCAGCTTTCAGGTGAGAATAATCGTCATTCATGGTCTGTAGGATCAAAAATTAGTAGATATTCTACACTTCCGCAAGATATGTTTTTGATTATGGAATCGGATACTTCCACCTTCTACAATAAATTTGAAAATGCCCAAGCAGAATTGTTTCTTGAAGATAGTTATAGGTTAACTGAGAAATTGGTTTTATACGGGGGATTGCGTACTCATTTTTATAAAACTTTGGGGCCCTATGACTTTGTTGGAAGCAATGAATCTAGCACACTTATTAAAAAAGGAGATTCATCTTTAGCAGATTTTCACTTCTCGCCTTCTATTTCTATGCAATATCGCATGGGAGCTAAAGACCAAATGAAGTTGGCATGGTCTCGAAATGTTCAGATGATTCATGTAGCCAGTATAAGCTCCATGCCCTTACCCAATGATATGTGGATGATGGCAACTCCTCATTTAAAACCTCAAACAGGACATCAGTTTTCTTTGGGCTATTATAAGCAACTGGAAGGATTTTCTTTTTCATCAGAACTATTTGCCAAATATTTATTTCATCAGTCTGTTTTTAATATAAACTTAGAAGGAGATGAGAAGAGTTTTGAGAACCATTTTTTCATTGGAAAAGGAAGAGTTTTTGGCTTGGAAATTACAGCACGAAAAGAACTTGGAACGATTAGGGGTGAGCTTAATTACACTTTGATGCGATCTGAACGTTCGTTTCCTGAAATATATGAAGGAGAATGGTATTCTGATAAATTTGATCGAACCCACGATCTTTCCGTTACAACGCAATGGAAAATCAATGAGAGATGGGATTTGTCTGCCTTCTTTGTCTATGCTACTGGTAATAATATGACGCTGCCTTCTGGACGCATGTGGTTAATGGGCACGGTAATGAATGATTATGATGGTTATAACAATTTCAGAATGCCTCCTTACCATCGGTTGGACTTATCGGTAAACTATCATTTAAAAAGTGATTTCTTTGCTGAGTCGGTTCTCAATTTCTCATTGGTGAACTTGTATAATCGACCCAATCCTTACTTTTTGTATTTTAAGGTTTTTCAGGGAAGCAGTAGGTATGATTTGGATGTGCAAGCAGCGCAGGTTTCACTATTTCCCATATTGCCCTCTATCAGTTGGAGATTTAAATTTTAATAGGATGAAGGTTTTATTTATACTGGTTTTAGCACTTGTACTTTTTTCTTGCTCAAAAGAGGTGGAGCTGGATCAGCCTCACTATGAATCAAAAGTGGTGGTAGATGGTTATATAGAGACAGGTCGTTCGGCGCATATACATTTGACGCTGAGTTCTCCCTACCTAATTCATTATGATTCGGTATCTATTCTTCGCACTTTTTTAAATCATGCCAAAATCACTTTGCTTTCATCTAAGGGAGAGGAAGAGGTTCTTACTATTTATCGAGAAAATCGATTTTTCCCTCCTTTTATATATAAGAGTGTACAATTGAAAGGAGAAGAGGGTGTTAAATATGATTTAATTATAGAGGTAAATCAACAGGTACTGACAGCTTCCACTACAATTCCGCCTAAGCCAGAGGTTGTTGATACACGTTTCATACCTCAAACGGATTCAACTGGTTATCCAGAATATATAGTTGCACCTCCTCAAGCCGGAAAAGTTTATTTATTCCCATTGGTTAAAAGTGCTTTCTCCAAGGAGAGCTTTCATCCGACCCTTCAGGGAGTTGGTTTTGCCTCAGCAGATAATCAGGGTTTGGCTTGGAAAAGAATACTTCGTGTTCGTGAAATGCGTAATTATTCAGCCAATCCAAAAGCTTTTTTTTATGACGTCTATCCCAGATTTCAATACGATCTTCGTGATACGATTTGGGTGGTTCCTGGGGCAGTAGATTCAATATCTTACCGCGTATTAAAAAGTCTTTTTACCGATTTATCAGGAAATGAAAATCCATTCGCCTTTAATGGAAACCGAATTGAAACCAATATCCAAGGGGGATTGGGTCGTTGGACAGGAGTTGGTATTGCACCATTGATAAAAATTACCTCCGATTAAGATTTTTACCCCTCTCAAACGCAAAGAGTCAAATTCTAGCAATACAATCTAACTAAAGTAGTATTTCTCCTTTACAGTTAACTATTTGTTTTTTCATAGCCAATTACTATATTCGCTCATTAAAGTCTGTAACAGCAGATGCGAATGTGGCTCTGCAATCCCAGATATTTCACCCTTAGCTCTCTACATAAAAGAGTTCCTCATCTTCCTCATTAACATTTTACCGGACAATAGTGAAAAAGTATATATTAGTCGAATAAATTCGTAAGTTCGGGATTGCTGTGTATAGGCGGAGTAATCCAGTATACTGTTCCGATTGAATTCAAGTTAAATAGAAAATGGACAAAGAAAATATTCAAGAAAAAGAACAACCCAACAACCCCTTGCACGGGGTGAAATTGATAACGATACTAGAGGAGCTAGTGGAAGCGTATGGTTGGGAAAGATTGGCAATGAAAATAAATATCAATTGTTTTAAAGATAACCCTTCAATTAAATCCAGCCTAAAGTTTTTAAGAAAAACACAATGGGCAAGAGATAAAGTTGAACACCTTTATCTTGATTTAGCAAAGAAGAGGAGATAATATGGGAGATTTTTTTCCTGACCAAAGATATTCCAGTTCTGGAGAACCTGAACTCGGAGTTGGTCATGTAACAGAAGTGAGCAAAGGAAAGGTGAAGATATATTTTCCGGTATCCGACGAAATGCGACTGTATGCCATAGAAAGTGCTCCTTTGCTCCGAGTTATTTTTAAACTCGGAGATACCATCGTGGATAAGCAAGGACAATCCATGCTGATTGAACAAATTGAACTCAAAGATGCCCTTTATGTGTATTATGGCAAAAACAGAAAGTTGCATGAGTCGGAGCTTGGAGTTATGTCTATTACACATAGTGTGGATGATCGACTTTTTATGGGTGATGTTGATTCGCCTGAAATGTTTGCCTTGCGCAGAGAAACACTTTATCACAATTACAGAAGAAGAATATCTCCGGTACATGGGTTTGTGGGTGGAAAAATAGATTTAATTCCACATCAACTTTATATTGCACATGAGGTGAGTTCGCGTTTTGCTCCTCGTGTTTTGTTGTCGGATCAGGTGGGACTTGGAAAAACCATTGAGGCATGTCTGATTCTACATCGTTTATTGGTGAGTGGACGAATATCAAGGGTGCTCATTCTTGTTCCCGATTCGCTCATACACCAGTGGTTTGTAGAGGTTTTGCGAAGATTTAACCTGTGGTTTAATATTTTCGATGAAGAACGATGTATGGCTCTGGAGGATAATGCACCCGATGGAAATCCTTTTCTCGATGATCAATTGATAATTTGTAGTGTCGAGTTTTTGGCAGCTTCAAAAAAACGAAGTCAGCAAGCCATTTCTGCTAGCTGGGATATGCTGGTGGTGGACGAAGCGCATCACCTCGAATGGTCTGTTAACGAGGTAAGCCCTGAGTATAGTATTGTGGAGTTATTAAGCCAGGTAGCAAAAGGATTACTACTCCTAACGGCTACCCCGGAACAATTAGGCGTAGAGAGTCATTTTGCACGACTTCGATTACTCGATCCAATTCGATATAATAATTACAATGATTTTATAAACGAATCGGAGGGCAATAAAGAAATTGCTAATCTTGTCGAAAAACTATCTGTAGGTAAAGACCTTACAACGAAAGATGTAAAGCTATTAGAGGCTATTTTTCCGAAACAAAGAATTGCTTCACTAGACAATAAGGATGAAATAGCAACCCACAACCTTATTGAAGATTTGCTTGATCAACATGGGCCGGGTAGAGTTTTATTTCGGAATACCCGATTGGCTATGAGCGGATTCCCTAAACGAATAGCACATGTAATTCCCATTCAGGCAGAAGAAAATCATAAGCTTTGGATTGAACGGGTAACGAATGAGTTTTCTTATGATAGGGAAATTGCTTCAGAAATCAAAGGTGTACAACAATTTTGGTTTGATGAAGACCCTCGTCTAGGATGGCTTGTAAAGAAGATGAAGGAATTGTATCCTGCAAAAATCCTGCTCATATGCACTTCTAAAGAAAAGGTTTTGGCGTTAGAATCGGCCTTAAGTAAGTTTATCAATATTAAAGTAGGCGTTTTTCACGAAGACCTCACGCTGGTGCAACGGGATAGAAACGCCGCATTGTTTGCAGACTCTCATAGTGCCCAAATACTCCTCTGTTCAGAAATAGGAAGTGAAGGTCGCAATTTTCAATTCGCCCATCATCTCATATTATTTGATGTGCCATTTCATCCCGAATTATTGGAGCAGCGAATAGGTCGCCTCGACCGCATAGGACAAAAAAAGGACATCCATATTCATATTCCGTATTTGGTTGGCAGCCCACAGCAAATCATGGTTAGATGGTTTCATGAGGGCTTGGATGCTTTTAATACCAATCTTGAAGGAGGGAATATTATTTCTAAATTATTTAGTAAGCGACTTCTAAATATTGCCAAAACACCGTCATTTAAAGATGCAAGTTTCCAACTGGAAACATTGATTGCAGAAACAGCTAACTTTCAAAAGGAATTGAAGAAAAACCTTGCCGAAGGACGTGATCGATTACTGGAAATGAATTCATTTCGCCCGAAAGTAGCCAAAAAATTGATAGCACAAATTCAAAGCGAAGATAAAGATAGCGCACTGGAAATCTACTTGACAAAAGTCTTTCAGCATTTTGACATAGAGATGGAAGATCTTGCTGCCCGAACCTACCTGTTACATCCTTCTTCGATGAACACGGAGGTGTTTCCGTCTATTCCACGCGAAGGAATACAAGTTACATTCGACAGGAAACGAGCACTTAGTAGAGAAGATATTAGTTTCCTCAGTTGGGATCATCCCATGGCAACAGGAGCTATCGACATGGTGCTAAGCTCAACAGTTGGGAGCGCCAGCTGTGGAGTTATTAGAGGAACCGGCAATCCTGCCCTATTACTTGAATTGCTTTTTGTGCTTGAAACAGGAGGCAAACAAAGTATTGATATAGACCGCTTCCTTCCGCATACACCATTGCGCATTGTAATCGATCATGCCGGAAATGAGGTAACAGACAGTTATTCTGTTGAAATGCTCAATAAAAATTTAAAACCAAGCAGTATAGACACTTTGCTCGAAAATGATGCATTCGTAGATGCTATACTGCCGAATATGATTTCATCCGCAACAAAAATCGCAAAAGAATTGGGCGAGAAAGAAATAACAAAGGGTTTGCAACGAATGAATCTCACGCTGAATCATGAAATAGATCGGCTTGCCGCATTACAAAAAAAGAACAAACACATTCGAACTGACGAAATTCAGACAGCAATTGAAGAACGTGAAACATTATCAACAATAATAAAAAAAGCACGTGTTCGATTGGATGCCTTGCAGATTATTCGGAAAGAGTAGTTTAGTGTTTGATTGATAAATGTATCTTAATAATTATCAGATGGTGAAAAAGTTATTTATTATTTTATAATTATTTATTATATTGCGTCGCCAAAATAAACCTATGTTTAACTGTTAAAGCATTCAACAAAAACTTAACTCTATGAGAACGCCTGTATTTATTAAGCACAAAGGAGAGTCAATTTATTTTATGGATTTCGAAGGGTTAAAAACCCTTGAAGATTTCAAATATTTGATTGACGCTAGTATAAAGCATATTCGAAGTCAACCACCTAAATCAGTAGTTGCATTAACCAGCATGGAAGGGATGCACTTTAATAAAGACATCCGAAATATGATTGCAGATTTTATCGGTGGCAATAAAGAATACATGAAGATTAGTGCTATATATGGTGTAAATGGCTTGCTTCGTGTGGTTTACAACGGTGTAACTAGATTAACCGGACGTGATGTTAGAGCCTTTGATTCTAAAGAAAAGGCTTTGGAGTGGCTCACATCCAGACAAACTGCGGAAGTATAGTTGCTTTTTTTTCATAGGTTCGACATCTCCAATCAATATACTTTAAGGCTTAACCTATAAATACATTTAAGCCCTACTGATTTATGCATCATGGATGGAGTTGGTTTTTATTGGTAAAAATCAAATTGGCTCACCCAACAATCTTTGAGCAACATTTTATGTCGTGCTTATTGAATCTGATATTGAGCAATCCATTCATTCGTAAAAATGAATTTGTATGGAAATAAAACTACTTAGTGGCTATAAGAAAACGGAACAATCTCTCTTCTAAAAACACTCTAACTCCCTAAAAGGAGAACCAGAACTCTCCGGCAAAAGCCAATTCCCCTTTAGGGGTTAGGGGTAATCACGAAGAGGTAATAATAAAAAAGAGGGTTTTCTTAGATGAACTACTTAAACTAAAAAGAATACAATAAAATGGTACGGGTTGATGGCTTAATCGTAGCCCTAATCCAATAGCCCCCCTTCCTGTTTGCTTCATCAAAAATTGCATTTATATTGTACGCTCAAATATAAACAATCACGTGAAACAGTATTTCAGTAACATTGCCCCCGTGCAGCAATTATTGCTGCTTATTATATTAACGCTTGCATCGTGGCTCGTTATTACCATTTTGGGCATCGCAGTGGCCATATTATTTTGGGGCAGCGGGGCACTGATGGATCCCAATGCTTTAATGGCCAATATTGCATTTTTAAAGTTTTTTCAGATATTCCAGAGTATAGGTTTGTTTATTCTGCCGCCCGTGCTTTTTGAAGTGCTTACCAGTGGTTCCATATTGCCTGGCGATAGAGATTTAAAAAATAGGACAGGGATTTACCTACTCATATCGGTGATGGTGGTTGTTGCCTCACAACCTTTTATTACTTTTTTAGGAGTTTTCAATAACAGTTTGGTTTTACCCGATTATTTGGCAGGTTTAGAAACGTGGATGCACGAAAAGGAACTTGCCGCGAAGGAAATCACCGAATTATTTTTGGTTTCCACGCATTGGTCGCAGCACATTATTAATGTTATTATCATTGCTGTTTTGCCGGCCATTGGAGAAGAGCTCATGTTTAGGGGTGCGCTACAAAAGATATTTCAATCTACTTTTAAAAATCCACATTGGGCGGTTTTTGTTACAGCAGCCTTATTCAGTGCCATCCACGTTCAGTTTTTTGGGTTTTTGCCACGCTTTGTGTTGGGCGTTATCTTCGGGTATTTGATGGTGTTCAGCGGTAACATCTGGCTGCCCATATTGGCACATTTTACCAATAACTTTATGGCATTTGTACTTTATCAATGGTATATGAGCGATAGTGCAGCGGGAGTAAACCCCTTAGAAGCCGGTAGCGAATACCCTGATGTTATTTGGGTTGTTACGAGTGGAGTCACTATAGTGCTTATATTGGTGCTGTGCAAGCGATTAAATAAAGCAAACATTGTGAATCAAGCATTGTGAATAAAACATAGTGCGGCAAGCTATTCTATCTCCTCTTTTTCGTCGGAACGCGTCACGTAAACAACGCCATATTCGGCACAAGCCTTTCTTTTTTCGGGTGCGTCAAGATGATTGAAGTTCTCTTCTATTCCGTTCCATAAGTTCACAATAAGTGCATCTACGTTAGTGCGCATATGCAGAACTTTTTCGTGCATTTTTTGGGTGATGCCAAGTAAGTCTTTGTGGTTATTGTAATGCTCCACAAATTTCTCGAATCGGATGCTGACCATGGCTATGGATGGATTGTAAATTCGTGAACCGCCTTCCATGGTTCTTTTTTGTTCGCCCTCAAGCACTCGTTTCCCCCAAATTAACAATTGTGGCTCTGTGCCTAAATCAGGTACCGTTTTATCGTTAATAGATAGTCCAAAGTGTAAGCGCACGGCCGGTTTCATTTCGTTGCGGATAATGCAAAAATTTAAAACCTGAATAAAATGCGATACGTACAGGCGTGCAGCTTTAAAGTGTTCGGACAGCAGTTTACTGCAACTGAATTGCCGTTCCTTGCTAAAATTATACTGTGATAAGGTTTGCTCAAATTGCGATAATACAGCTTGAATTTTAAGATAAAGCTTTTGCGAATAAGCGATATCATAAGGATAATTAACCTTACCCTTATCAAAGGCAGCCTTTAACGCACGTAACCGTGCCAAATCAGTATTTGGGAGTCGTCTGTAGGGCATCTATAAAAATTTTAAGATGAAGCATTCGCACCTAAATTAGATAAAAATATAAGGAACTGCAAATCATGTTGCAATACCTGTAAAAATGTTACTTTTGCCGCACAAATTTTTTGCTATGGTTAAAACAAGTTTGTCGTCGGTAATTTACATTGTGCTGTCCATGATTTTTTGGGCTCTTTCGTTTGTGTGGGTAAAAGTGGCCTACGAATCGCTTAACCCTATTACCACTGTTATTTTCCGATTGATAATAAGTGCTGTTCTTTTGTTTTTATTCTTAGTGCTTACGCGCAGATTGAAAGTGATAAAAAGGGAGGATTTTAAACTGATGTTGTTGGTGGCTTTTTTTGAGCCTTTTTTATATTTTATGGGCGAAAGTTTTGGTGTTAAATTGGTGTCCAGTACCCTTGCGGCTGTCATTGTATCCACCATACCTTTATTTGCCACACTGTTTGCCTTTTTATTTTTAAAGGAGAAGATAACGGCATGGGCTGTTTTAGGCATGTTTATTTCGTTTTTTGGCATAGGTATTATGGTATTGGAAAATGGTTTTGAGCTCAAAGCATCCTTATTGGGTATCATGCTTATGCTGGTTGCCGTTTTCAGCACTATAGGATATTCATTGTCGTTAAAAAAACTTTCGCAAAATTACTCTGCCATAAATATTGTCGCTTATCAAAACTTCATAGGCATTTTTATGTTTACCCCTTTCTTTTTTATTTGGGAATTTAAAGGTTTGATGACGACAACTATTACCAAGGAGTCGTGGATAGCCGTGCTTCAGTTGGCGGTTTTTGCCTCGTCGCTGGCTTTTGTTTTTTTTACCAAGGCCATTAAGTTTTTGGGCGTGGCCAAAACAAATATGTTCACCAACCTTATCCCGGTGTTCACAGCATTGTTTGCGTGGTGGATTATTGGTGACACCATCGACCTACAAAAAATATTGGGTATTGTAATAGTGGTAAGCGGATTGTTTGTGTCGCAGATAAAATTCAAAAAGTCTGAAACTCAATTCAAAAGGATATAAGTAGCCACCCAAAAAGCTGGTAAGCTGATAGATGAATACACATCCCCAAATCCCCACATCATCGCCGCATCCCCACATCAGCACATCCATAAATCCCCACATCAGCACATCCTCACATCCTCACATCCTCACATCAGCACATCAGCACATCAGTACATCAGTACATCAGCACATCAGTACATCAGCACATCCCCACATCAGCACATCAGCACATCATCCCTTATCTATCCTTCTCCACATTATCTACCCCAATTCAACGAACTTGCGCACTAAAATTTTATATTTGTCGTTTAAAGTAAGTCAAAGAATAAGAAAACTATATGCATAAGTATTTATATATAGCATGGATGGTGGTTATGGTACAAACCGTTAGTGCGCAGCGTGGCGGCGAAAGCACCTACGAATTTTTAAACCTGACCAACTCGGCCAGGGTTGCAGCCCTAGGAGGAACTAACGTATCCATTGCCGATAATGATATGAATATGGCCTACCATAATCCCGCGCTTTTGCAAAAGGAAATGGACAATACACTGGTACTCAATTACGTGCCCTATATGGCCAATATTAATTATGGTTACGTAGGATATGCAAAACACTTCGAAAATATTGGTTCGTTTAGCCTTGGTGTGCACAATATAAATTATGGAAATTTTGATCGTACCAACGATATTGGCGAGGATATCGGTATTGCGACTGCTGCCGAATATTCGTTTAACCTCACCTATGCCCGTCCATTGTCGCCCAGGTTTTCCATGGGAATTACCGCTAAACCTATTTATTCCAAGTTCGATGTGTATACTTCCTTTGGCTTGGCGGCTGATTTTGGGATAAACTATCACAATACTTTGAGTGAGTTTTCCATGGGTCTTGTGCTAAAAAATGTAGGTTCGCAAATAACATCGTACAATGATTTTCAAGAAACTATGCCCTCGGATTTACAGATTGGTTTAAGTAAAAAACTGGCTCATGCTCCGTTTCGTTTTTCGCTGACTGCCCAAAATCTTTTAAATTGGGATTTGACCTACAAGCTTTATGATGCCGAAAATGCCGGTGGCTCAACCTTTGGCACAGAAAAGGATGCAAGTGGATTTGGCGACAAGCTGATGCGGCACATGGTGGTGGGTGTTGAGTTTATGCCCACCAAAAGTTTCCATGTCGATTTTGGCTATAACCATCGTAGGCGAAAGGAGTTGGGATACGCCGAACGTATGTCGACCGCCGGATTTTCATGGGGATTTGGATTTAAAGTTTATAAATTTCTATTTTCCTATGGCTCTGCCCGTTACCATCTTGGTGGCTCTTCAAATCACTTTTCTATTGCAACTAATTTTTCCAGTTTTAAGTAGATGGCTCAATTAAAATAGCATTGGAGTATTTTTAGATAGCAAACTTTATTTTCCGATAAGCCAATTTTTGTATCAGCTATTTTTTTTGCCAATATTTTTATAACGCTTGCAAATAAGACTTAAAGGTCTTAAATTTGCCAACGTTTTCTACAATGGGGTGCCCGCACAAGCGGGCTGAGATTATACCCTTCGAACCTGGGCAGGTAATGCTGCCAAGGGAAAGAGATATCTCCTATTTTCCTCATTGCAGTATTTATTTATTTAGAACTGTAATAATGAAAAAAATTTTCTTTTCAATTTTAATGAGTATTGCTTCCCTTCAATTTGCATGGGCGCAATACAGCGTAAGCGGTCAGGTTACCGATGCGCAAAACAATCCTTTAATTGGTGCCACCATACTTTTAGATTCGGGTAACACAGGCACAGTTACCGATGTTAATGGTCATTTTATCATCCATAACATCAAACCCAATGATTACGAACTGAAAGTGTCGTATTTAGGATTTAACAAAAAAAGCAGCCAAATTACGGTTCAGCGGGACGTGAAACTCCAGATTGTTCTGATTGAGAAATCCGTACTCACGGGCGAAGTGGTTGTTACCTCTATTAAGGCCGGGGACAAGACTCCGGTGGCCAAAACCAATATTACAAAAGAGGAGCTAAAGACGTTGAACGCAGCCGACGATATGCCACTGCTGCTGAGCATGACGCCATCGGTGGTTTACGCAACAGAATCGGGCATAGGTGTTGGCAACACCAGTTTGCGAATAAGAGGCACCGATGCCACCAGAATCAACATTACGGTTAACGGCATCCCGCTGAACGATTCCGAGAGCCAAGGCGTTTATTGGGTCAACATGCCCGATTTCTCCTCGTCGGTGGATGAGGTGCAGGTGCAACGCGGCGTGGGTACCTCTACCAATGGAGGAGCCGCTTTTGGTGCCAGTATCAACTTTAATACTACCGGCTACCACGCCGAGCCCTTTACCGAGATAAGCTCTACCGCGGGCTCTTTTAATACTTTCAAAAATTCCATAAATACCAGCACAGGTCTTTTAAAAGATAAATTTTCGTTCGACGTCAGATACAGCGATCTCCAGTCGGATGGGTATGTTGATTACACTTTTTCCGACCATCAATCGCTGTATTTAAGCGGTACGATGCACTTGCAGAATAGTTTTTTAAAAGCCAATATTATTCACGGTAAACAGCGCACTGGTATTAGTTGGGAAGGTATTCACAAAGATTCGCTGAAAACGAATAGAACGTATAATCCAGCAGGTCAGTACACAGATGAAAATGGTAACTCACGTTATTATAAAAACCAAACCGATAATTACATCCAAACCCATTATCAGTTGTTCTACAGTCAAAAAATTGGCAACAAATGGCTAATGAACACTGCGTTACATTATACAGATGGTGGTGGTTTTTATGAGGAATACAAAGAAAATAAAGAGTTCCAGCAATACGGATGGGAAGAAGTAATACTGCCACGACTAGACACGCTTAAGTTGACTGATATGATCCGTCAAAAATGGTTGGAGAGCGATTTTTATGGTTTTACGGCATCTTTAAACTATAACTACGAAAACCTGCAAATGAACTTTGGCGGAGGATGGAACAAACACGATGGCGACCACTACGGAATGGTTGTTTGGGCGCGTTATGCCGGTGTTTCGGAACAGGAGGATGAATGGTATCGCAACAAGGGTGTAAAAAAGGATTATAACGTGTATGCCAAAGTAAATTATCAGTTCAGCCCCCAGCTTAATGTTTTTGGAGATTTACAATACCGAGGAATCGAGTATACCATGGAGGGACCCGATGATGATTTGGTAAGTTTAGATCAGCATCATCAATACGATTTTTTCAATCCTAAGGCTGGTGTTTTTTATACATTAAACCCAAAACACCAAATGTATGCCTCGTATGCGGTAGCAAACAGAGAGGCAGCCCGTGCCGATTTTAAGGAAGCAAAAGGTGACACCGAAGCTAACCCTAAACCGGAAAGACTTAACGATGTTGAAGTGGGTTATCATTTTCAATCGTCCAAGATTGCTGCCAACATCAACTTTTACTACATGTTTTACAAAGATCAGTTGATACCCACGGGCGAAAAAAGCAGTGTGGGCTATACCATCATGACCAATGTAGAAAAAAGTTACCGCACAGGGATAGAGTTGGATTTGGGCGTTCAGCTGTTGCCCAAGCTCAGATGGGATGGGAATGCCACCTTTAGCAAAAACATCATAAAGGATTTTGTGCAGACCTACGATCCCGATGAAGACCCTAGCAATAACAATAATGTGCATATTTATCATGGCGATAATCAAATTGCCTATTCGCCTAACATAATTGCCAATAGTACTTTTAGCTTTGATGCGCTTAGAAAGACTAATCTAAAGCTGATAACCAAACATGTGGGCGAGCAGTATTTCGACAATACAGAAAATGCGCAAAGAAAACTTAGCGATTATACCGTTTTTAATGCGATTGTAACGCAAGAGTTTAACCCTACCTGGATGAAGAAAATTGAGCTACAACTTAGTGTCAATAATCTTTTTAACACCAAATATGTGAGTAATGCTTATGGTTATATTTGGTTTGAGAATAATGTTGAAAAGTTTGAGGCTGCCTATTACCCACAAGCCGGCACCCATGCCTTTTTAAGAGCTAGATTTTTGTTTTAGCGATTGATTTTATAAAAATAAATCCACCCGAATAGTAAAAAGCCTCTAAATCCTCTCCGTCGTTTGATGGAGGGGATTTTTTATATTGAGCTAAGCCAGACTTTATTCCTATCTTTGCTAAATAATCAATAGTTTAGCTTAAATCGAAGGTAATCCTACTGTTTTTTAAACTATTACTTATAAATTTGTCATTTAATTTATGAGCACTAATATCTTATAGAAACAATAATAGCAAACATTAATAAAAGCCATGCGAATTTTACTATCCACTATTTTCCTATTCACTTTTTTTCTTCAACCCTTCAATGCCCAAACAAAGGATGTATTCGGCAACAGCATTCCTGATAAAAAAGAATCCAGTACAAAAGGTGTTTCCGCAAATTATAATCGTAAGGATGAAAAAGGATTAAAACAGGGCTATTGGGAAAAGCGTTTTAGCAATGGTAAACCTGCTTACACCGTTACTTTTATTGATGATAAACCGGTGGGAACCATGACGCGTTATTATTTTAACGGCAACAAACAGGTAGTTATCGAGTACGATGAAAATCAATATGGTAAAGCAGAAACCTTTGGCGAGGACGGAAAGCTTACAGCTAAAGGCTTTTATATAGAAACGGCTAAGGATAGCCTATGGAGTTATTTTTCGCCACAAGGCGTTCTGTACTCCACCGAAAATTACAAAAATGGTTTAAAGCATGGTATTTCTGCATATTATTACAAAGATGGCAGTATGGCTCAGGAGATAGAATGGAAGGACGATGCTAAAGATGGTATTTGGAATAAATATCATGAAAATGGTCAATTAAAAATGAAATCTGCACACAAAGATGATAAGATGGAAGGAGAATATATTATTTATTCTCCTAATGGAAAGATGGAGGTTAAAGGTCTTTTTACGAATGGCTTAGAAAATGGAACCTGGCTTGTTTACACCCCGGCAGGCAAAGTAGACTACAAAATAGATTACAAAGACGGAAAGACATTAAATACGGGTATGTTTGACGAGAAGCAACGTAAAATATTTGAGGAGTTTGAGAGAAATAAAGGTACCTTAAAAGATCCTGAACAATTTAAGCACGATCCAGATATGTATTTGAGAGGAAAGTAGAATGGCTAGAGGCTGTTAGCTGTTAGCTGTTAGCTGATAGCCTTTGACGGATGGCGGTAATCAGTGTTCAGTAATCATAATGTCCTCATCCCGACCTCGTGGGAAGTACTACATAAACTTATTTCGTACCTCAATATCAGACGGGGTGGTTTTGAGCCTTTCCTATATTTTATAAGGTCATAATTCTTAAAAAAATGAGATGAACAAAAGGATACACCTACATATAGCCCTCGTTTTTATGCTGGTATCCGGCATTAATCTGAATGCACAAAAATATTTTGTATCCTTTGCAGATAAAAATAACAATGCCTATTCCATCCATTCTCCATCCGATTTTTTAAGTCAACGCTCCATTGACCGCAGAGCCAGGCAGAATATTGCCATCACATCGCAGGATTTACCCGTTTCACAAACCTACGTGGACAGTGTTAAAAGCATGGGACTTAAGATTTATTGGGCATCGAAATGGTTAAACGGACTTATTGTTGAAAGCAGCAACCAACAGCTCATGGATACCATAAGCCGGATATCGTTTATATCCGATGTCACACTTATCTGGAAACAAAGTTTGGGTAGTACTGCCTCAAAATTTAACAAGCCCCAAGGCAGCCCTAGTCAGCTTAAGAACTCGGCTATTTACGGTGCTGCCTGGAATCAGACCCAAACGGTTAATGGACAATATCTCCACCAAAACAATTATGAAGGCCAAAATATGGTGGTTGCCGTTTTGGATAACGGGTTTAAAAACGTCAACAGCCTCTCGTCGTTTGCTCACCTTAGGAACGCAGGACGTATCCTAAGCCAACGGGACATTGTGAATCCCGGGAATGATGTTTATGAAACAGATGAGCACGGAGCCAACGTTTTGTCCATCATGGGAGGGTTTTTAAACGGCGAATTTAAGGGGAGCGCACCAATGGCTGCCTATCATCTGATACGCACCGAGGACAACGCCAGCGAATACCCCATAGAAGAGTACAACTGGGTAATTGGAGCCGAATATGCCGATAGCATAGGTGCCGACATTATAAATTCATCCTTGGGCTACTCTACCTTTGATGGTGATTTTAAGAACTACACTTATCAGGATATGGACGGCAAAACTACGGTTGTTACTCGCGGTGCCCAAATTGCTTTTAGCAAAGGTATGTTAGTGGTTTGCAGTGCCGGCAATGAGGGTGCAAAAACGTGGAATAAAATTACCGCTCCCGCCGATGGCTATGATGTACTAACGATAGCCGCCATGGCTTCCGACAGTACAAGAGCGTCCTTTAGCAGCTACGGCCCAACTTACGATCAACGGATAAAACCTGATATAGCAGCAATGGGTAAAAGCACTGCTTTGCAAAACACCTTGGGATCGATTGTATTTGGCGATGGCACTAGCTTTTCGTCACCTGTGATTGCGGGTTTTGTAGCTTGCCTTTGGCAGGCCAATCCCCAACTAAAAAATACTGAATTGCTGCAGCTGGTGCGCCAAAGTGGACATATCTATTCGCAGCCCAATTATTCCTTTGGCTATGGCATCCCCGATTTTAAAAAAGCACTAGGTCGAGTAAATAACATAGTGAGTGATAAGTATGATAAATTAAAAATCTATCCCAATCCCTTCGATAATTATTTGGCTATTACAAGTTCTCAGAATGTTTCGATAAGTAGCATAAGCATTTACGATTTGACAGGCAATAAAGTCTATCAGGAACAAGGGAATCAAAGTCTGCCTTTGCAGATTAAAGGCTTGGATATTTTGCCCAAAGGGATATTTTTACTTAAAGTGGAGCAGTCGGGTAATACCCAAACTTTTAAAATCATTAAAAAGTAAAACATGTCCGAATCTGCGTTATCGCTTTTTGAACTCAACAATAAAATAAAAGATACCATTCACGCCGCTTTTGCGGATACGTATTGGGTAGTAGCCGAAATAAGTGAGGTACGGGAAGTGCGCAATGGGCATTGTTATCTTGAGCTTATAGAAAAGGATACTAAAACAGAACAAATCATTGCCAAATCGCGAGCCAATATTTGGGCTTATACCTATCGGATGATTAAACCTTATTTTACTTCTACCACAGGTCAGCAGCTAGTTTCGGGATTGAAGGTGATGGTTCGGGTGAGTATCGATTTTCAGGATGTATATGGCTTTAGTTTGAATGTACGCGATATTGACCCCACTTACACCTTGGGTGACATGGCTCAAAAAAAGCAGGCGATCCTCAACAAGCTAAGTGAAGAGGGCGTTATGGATATGAACAAGGAGCTGCAAGTTCCGCCCGTGCCACAAAAGATTGCCGTTATATCCTCCCCAACTGCCGCGGGTTACGAAGATTTTTCCAATCAACTCAATAACAATGCTCAAGGGTATAAATTTTATACTAAGCTTTTTGCCGCCACAATGCAGGGCGAACATACCGAACAATCTGTTACAGCTGCTCTGGACAGGATATATCAACACGAAAGCCTGTTTGATGTGGTGGTTATTATTCGTGGAGGAGGTTCCACCTCTGATTTAATGTGTTTCGATAATTATTGGATAGCCTACAATATAGCGCAGTTTCCTTTGCCCGTATTCTCCGGCATAGGCCACGAGCGCGACGAAACAGTGGTGGATATGGTGGCACATACCCGACTAAAAACACCCACAGCAGTTGCTGAGCATCTAATTGCTTTGGTGGCCGATTTCGATAACAGACTAAAGTATAACAAAGAAGCGCTTGTGGATATCACACGCGAAATATTGGCCGACAAAAAAGCAGTTTTTGAGCGAACTTCAAACCGACTTAAGCCGCTCGTAAAGAATGGCCTATTGATTCAAAAGAACCATTTGGATCGCTTGATTCGGCAGCTGGGAAATTCTTCGGAGCGTTTTGTGGAAGGACGAAAAAACAAACTCAGCCTGACCTCCCAAAGTCTTCATTCTATATCGCACCATGCCATTCGGCAGCAGCAGAATCAATTACACCAGGTATCCACACGCCTTTCGGTTCGACTAAGGCACTTTTTTAATCAACAGCAATCTCGCCTTCAGCTTGCCAAAAAAACCAATGACCTTGTAAACCCTGCCAACATCCTTAAAAAAGGATATTCCATCACTACCCTAAATGGCAAAGTGATAAAAGATGCACAGCAATTAACGCAAGGTGATGTAATTACTACCAGGCTGAGTGATGGGAAAGTGGATAGTAGGGTAGAAAATTAGAGCCATAGATTAAAAATCAGGAAACAAATCAAAGTTTATCGTACCACAAAATAACTGACCTACTGTATCAAGATTCTATGTCCAAATCCAAATTAGAATCTTATTTTTATTAATTTTGTTAATATTTTTAAGGAAGTATTTCCAATACTATCCTGCGTAGGGTGGCCTTCTGTGTCACCCTACCATTTTTAAAGCTTCTTCATCT
>JAGXIO010000247.1 GCA_024635555.1 Saccharicrinis sp. | reverse complement strand
TTTGGTCGAACTGTTTAAAATGCTCGTCGGCATGGCAATTAACACAAGCGGGGTCGATTCCCGCAAACTGCTGTTTCAAACCATTTTCACCCTCCGAAAAATGGCAGCTTCTGCATGTAACTTGCAGGTGCTTACCTTGCAGGCGGTAATCGGTTTGGTCGTGGTCGAACGTTATTTCGTTCCAGGCCATCACCGAATGGCAGCTATTACATTCGTTGTTGGGCAAGTATTTATCGGACAGCACATCTTCATGAAAATTATTGTGGCACTGGGTACATTCATTATTCCCAAAGGCAAAATTCCATCCGGTATCCGTTTTATGACAAGCAAAACAGGGCGTTGCCAAATGCGCACCCTCCAAAGGAAATTCAGATCGAACGTGTTGTTCGATGGTGTAACTTGAAGGAGCAAACCCATCAACGCTATGGCAACTGGCACAATCAGGCGACACACCTTGCCGGGCAAACTGACGCTGATGATAATCGGTATGGCAGTTACTGCATCGATTATACACCAAAGCCTGCGTTAAACTCCCTTTATGGCACTTCTTACAATCCACATTTTGGTGCATGCCCTTCAAGGGGTAATCCGTAATGTCGTGATTAAAAGCATCCATGCCTTTTAACTGTGTAAAAGAAAATTCGCTGTGACATTTTCGGCAATCTGTGCCAAATTTATTGTTGTGTACATCCTCGTGGCAATCGGTGCAACTGGAGAACGCGAGTCCGGCAAACTGTTGAAATTCTTTGCCATCGCGGGTACTAACAGGATGGCACTGTTCACAATCTACAGTCGCATGTTTACCTAACAGCGGGTATTTGGTGCCGCCATGGTCGAAGCCCGGTGCAGGCCGAAAAGCATTTTGGTCGTGACACGAAAGGCAATTGTTGGACAAGGTTTTTTGGTGGAAATCTTCGTGGCATGAGAGGCATTCGGTTCCCAAGCCCAGATACGTTTCCCCTTTCTTTTTTTGAGAAATATTTTTGAGAATCAAATCCTTTTTATGGCAATCGGCACATTTTATTTCTGCATGTTTTCCCTGGAGTTCGTAGCCGCTCAAAGCATGGTCAAACTTGTCTTTATCGAACCTTATGATATTAAAATTGAGTCCAAAGTGTTCGCCATGGCATTGGGCGCATTTGTTTCCTTTCACCTCTACCGAAGCATGGTAACCTTTACCCAGATCGATCAGTTGTTTTATCTCGGAATGACATTTCAAACATTTGCTAGTGGTTTCTTTTTCGCCGAGCACATGGCACTGGGTACAGTTGCTAAGCCCTTCGAGGTGGGCATGGGCGCTGGAGAGCTCACCGGGCGAAAGCTGGGTATAACAAAGGCTTGCTTGCAGGAGCAAACAGATGATAGAAAGAGTGTATTTAATATTAACTGCTTTCATATGTTTATAATTGATTCCATAATTGCCATATGGAACTCGCCAATACAATCATTCCCCCTTTGTGTGAGGACACTCTCATGGCTCGTTTCATGTGTCTCCAATTTATTTTTAAATTGCCACATAGCCTGCCCCGAACTTGATTCGGGGGAACTCGCCAGAGATAATCCTGTTCATGTGTGAGAAATATTCTCATAGCCTGCCCCGACCCTTCGGGGGCTCGTTTCATCTCTACCTTATCTGTACCTTAACATTAATTAATTAGACGCTGACAGGAGCTACGCACGCTGTCGGGTCTGGGAATACTGTCGGGCATTACTTCCTAGTCAACACGGCCTCGCCAAACTTTGTGGTAATGTTGATACCTACATTTTTAAGGAACTGGGTAGGCAGTTCGCCCCCCGCAAAAATAAATACCAAATCATTCTCCACATCCACCGCTTCTCCGTCCTCCATTTTTATCGTCACCTTTTCATCCTCGATAGAATGCAAATTAGAATTCAGCATCAGCTTTAGTTTCTTATCACTTACCGCCTCCTGAATTTTCTGTTTGTTCTTTGGTTTCAACCTAGCAAACTTATCTTTTCGGTAGGACAGTGTCACCTGATTTTGTTCCATTAAAAGCAGGGCTGATTCAATGGCCGAATCCCCGCCACCGACCACTACAATATTTTTATCTTTTATAAATTCCGATTCAATTAAACGATAGGCTACCTTTTGCGAACTTTCGCCTGGGACACCCAATTTACGGGGTGACCCTCTTCGTCCAATGGCCAGCAGAACCTTTTGTGTGTTAAACTTTTGTCCATCTTTGGTTTCCACATCAAATCCGTTTCCCATGGGGGCAATATGTTCAATTTTTTTATTTTCGTATATGATAATTTGGTTTTTATTGAGCACTTCGTTCCACAGGGTCAAGAGCTCCGTCTTGTTGGTTTCAAACAATTTCACTTTGCCGTACAGGGGCAGGTCCATAGGTGCTGTCATCACAATTTTTGCACGTGGGAAAGAATAAACTGTTCCCCCCAACGAATCCTGATCCAGGATAATAGTTTTTAGCCCTAGCTTTTTAGCTTGCAAGGATGCTGCGATTCCGGCGGGCCCGGCACCTATTATCACCAACTCATAATCACAAGCTTTATCCTTGGAGATATTTTTTGCCAAATTCTCCACGGCCTG
Organism: Saccharicrinis sp.; assembly: GCA_024635555.1. Lineage (GTDB taxonomy): Bacteria > Bacteroidota > Bacteroidia > Bacteroidales > Marinilabiliaceae > Saccharicrinis. Next base: position 31,434 of record JAGXIO010000247.1, on the reverse strand, counting down.
TTTACCCTGTTCCACCGCATTTTTTATCAGTCCCATCCCGCCTATTTCACCGGCAATATAGATGCCGCTCACATTGGTTTCAAATTCTTGGTTCACATGGGGCAGATCCACCCCTCTTTTCTCGGTGCCTATATGAAAGGAAATGGCTTCGGTAGGACAAGCGAGCAAACATGCGCCATGCCCCACACAGTGGCTGGCATTAATTAAGGTAGCTTTTCCATTCCTGATGCCCAACACATCCTGCTCGGGACAAGCCCTAATACAGGCCCCACTGCCAAAACACAAGTTCAAATTAACCACGGGATGCAAAGAGACCGGTTCGTGCAAGCCCTCCTCCTTGGCTATTCTAATTTTTTCATTCACCGTTTTTGTTCTGCGCCGAAGCTTTAAAAAATAGGCCGCAAACACTATGGTTACAAAAAGGGCAACCATTCCATATATCCATATTTCTTCGCTGATATTAAACATCTTCAAAATATCCAGATGTAACCAAAAAGAACCACTACCACCACATGTATAATCATTATCACCAGCATCACCAACGCAAACGGCAAATGAATGACGTGCCAGTGTTCCATATATTTCTGCATGGTCGTTAGCCATGCTATCCTTCGTGTCAACACAATTTCCGCCTTCACGAATTTCATAATTCCGTTATATTCCCCTTTGCTTAATCGATGCCCACGGAGTTGTTTTTTAATCTTTCCCAGCAATTGCCATTCAAAGCTGAACCGTTGCCAAACCTTGGTAAAAAAAAGCCCCTGGTATAATCCTTGTTCCGAAATAAAAGCATGGGTGATAAGTTGGATTAAATCGTTGTGGAGCGAAAACTTTTGTTGTATCTCTAACAAAAAGGTAGTCTTTTTTATATTGAGTTCGTTTAGGCTCAATTCCCGGCCTTCGATGGTTCTTGGAATTTGCAGATAAATAAACCGGCCTACCACACCACTTGCCACTACTGCCACCATGCTCCAAAAGCTTACGGCTACGAGCCCCCCAAGTTTAAATGTAGTGTGATAAAGCACCAAGATAGGCCCCAGTGTACACAAAAAAATATGAAATTCGAGCCAGTGCTTTAACAGGCCTAGCCTCGATAACCTCCGAATTCTTTTGCGTACCATATACCCAAAAACCCCCACAATCATCATAAGCGAACCTATCATCCCAAGCCCGTGCCCCACCAATCCGCTTGGTTTTAACCATTCGTTCTGCTCATGGAAAAAACGTTCATGCAGGCCTGTTTGATAATAACCCGCTCCGTAAAACCCTATGACTACTGTAACTGCTGCGGCTATAGCCACCAATGAAAATATATATATTCGATGTACGAATGGGGACATGGGAAAAATTAATAGTGATCTGTCTAAAAGTAAGTATTTTTACCGTAACAACGAACGACAATTTTATCCCTTAAAGTATTTATAATGATTCTAAGTTACTTGTTATGAGCGTTGTTCGTAAAAACAAACAAAGGATTCGATATGACAAAAAAAGGCTAACCATATAGACTGTTAACCTTAGTCGAGTAATAAAAAATGACTTGTACCTTTAACTCGAATAGTTTGGGTTAAACGGTTCGGTAACTTATAAATTTATCCTATTTAAATTTAATCCCTCACTTTGCACGGATCGGGCAAATTTTACGGCTGGCTTCCCAAAAATCATCATATAACCAATTATGTGGTCCTCCGGAATACCAAGCTCGGTTTTCAGTTGGGGTGCAATATGATCGAATACCGCTTTTAAAAAGCCGTTACACAGAGCTCTTACCCCTTTTTATGAGCTACAACACCCCCAAAGCATTAAATACAGGCATGGCATAAAGTTTTACTAATCCATCCTTTAACTCTTGTTGATCGACATCTGATATTTCACTTACTCGCTTATCGATATAATTGGAAACAGTCGTTAAATCATCCTCACAATACTTATCTCCTAAAAACTTTTGACTTAAATTTAAAATATCAAACGATGCATAGTTAAATTTGGTTAGTTGATAATTTGCAAAAATCTGCCTATCCATTTCATTACAGACTAGTTGATGTACGTTTTCATTGTTCAATAGTGCGGCATTGGCTTCAATAAATTCATTTATTGGTTTTCCGAATGACAAATGGACTTTTCCTTTAAACCCCTTGATGCCATCTAACACACTCTTAAAATCTTCATTTTCAGCTTTTACATACCTACCCTTGCTGGACATAATGGTCTCTCGCACTTTCCATACATCACAGGGGTCTATCTCATAAGATATTGAGATAGGCACAATATTAAAGTGCTTTATTGCTTTTACGTAATCCTCTGCTTTTATAGTAAGCATTTTTAATAATGACAATTGGGTTTTATCATTCCCATCTTTCGATCGACCATCCTTTTGAGCTATCCAAATCGATTCGTTTTCTTGGGTAATTACCTTTTTTATATATGCCGAATGAAGAAGTGAATTTTTATAAATATCAACCCTGGAGCCACCTCTGTAGAAAGTAAACATCTTATTCATTTTACCTATATCTACAATAAAATCGCTACTCATCAAATTACTTCCAAAGGTTATTTGAGTTGTTCGATGCCCGTTTTGAAGAAGCACATTTTGCAAAATTGCACTATCCATTACAATATCTCGATGATTGGATATAAATAGATACGAGGTATCTTTATTTATATTTTCAATACCTGAAAACGAAAATTCACTTGCGGTATTCTTTAATATAAAATCGACCGCAGGATCACTAAATATTTTTTGAAAATCGAATATTGTTTTTGTTTTCTTTAACGCTGTGAGCGACTCTTCGATGGTACGTTGTGGAAATATATATTGCAAAACGGCCTTAAACTCTTGTTGCTGCAAAATCCTACCCAAAGCTGCCTTTACCTCATGATCCCGATAAGGGCGCATCTCATCATATATTTCTTCCAAATTAATCATAATTCAACTTCTACTATCAACAAAAGTAATTGGTTTTCTACTCATTTCTGGAAATTGTATTTTGGCTATTTCCTGAGGGGTATAAAAAATAACATCCGGTGCCACACGTAATTTTGTACGAAAACAGTCTTTAATCTCTTTCTCCAAGGATTTGCAGGGCTTAGAAGTGCCAATCCATATTTCAATATTATCTGTTTCAATGGCATTTTTATCAATGTGTATGATGTAATTTTCAACATCTTTTATATCTGTTAAAACATCATATAAAGCCGGTGGATAAAGTGTGGTACCTTTATACTTAATCATTTGATTTTTACGGCCAATAACCGGCCCAAGGCGTATGGTGGTTCTTCCGCACTCACATGCTTCCACATGGTAATTACATATATCGCCTGTTTTAAAGCGCAATAATGGCATCCCTTCAACACCCAGAGTAGTTACAGTCACTTCTCCGGGGGTACCAGGAGGAACGGGCTTGTCGTTATCATTAAGAAACTCTACAATAATCATTTCGGGATGATGATGCCCTCCTTTACCATATTCACAATCGGTAAAGGCTGTGCCCATTTCTGTGGAAGCATAAGTAGAAAATAGTTTTATGTCCCATTTATCCGTAATCTTTTTCCCCAATGTATTTAAGGTAAAATCTTCGTTCCGAATGCTTTCACCAATACAAATGGCTTTTGTAATACTGGTATTTTTGTAATCTATATTATGCAACTCAGCGTACTCTATTAATTTTAACAAAAAGGATGGCACCGTTACCAATGCCGTTGGTTTTATGCGTTCAATCGTGTCAAACTGCAAACCTGGGTTACCCGGCCCCACTCGCACAACAGCGGCACCCAACTTCCTAATTCCCTCATAATAAGCCATGCCGGCCATAAAGCGTCTATCCAAGGTTACCATTAACTGAAATACATCGTCGGGCGTTGCGGTGGCGCAAACAAAAGAAATATACTCGTTGTAGGCTAAGCGCTGCAAATCCTTTTCTGTTTCGGCAAACACAACCGGTTCGCCCGCTGTGCCCGAGGTAGTGAGGTAGTCAATAATTTTATTGCGGCTCACACACAAAAAATCTTGGTTGTATTGTTGCAAATCGTCTTTAGTGGTGGTTGGGATATTGCTTAAATCCTCTAAGGTCTTAACATCATCAATAACTACCTTATGCTTTTTAAAAAAGTCCTTATAAAACTTGGAGTGGTCATTTAAATAATGCAGCAGTTGACTCAGTTTATTTTCTTGAAAACGTTTAATCTCAATTTGAGATTTTGTTTCTATTTCAGGAATATACATGTATGTTTAGTTTGATGTAAAATTTATACTTTATCAACTGCTGAATTATTTTATCGTGTTATTTTATCATGTTATTTTGATATACTCTTACCAATGTATTTTGCTAAGGATTTTCCGCATTTGGCATAGGCTTCAGCAATTCGCAATCCGCTATCATAGTCAAAACCCATGGCATCTTGTCCGGGTACTTTTGTCATCAATATTTCAGCAACGCTATTTTTTTTGTTATTGCTTTCAACTATTGAAATTAGAACATTGATAATCGCCGGTCTCCTTGTCACACCAATGTTAAACCCTGGATCAATCATAATGGTTTTAAGTACAATTGTATACGTTGCTCCCTCTGCGTTGGGTTTCGCCTCCATACCTAACTCCGTTAAATGTTTATTTAAGAGCTCTTCAAACTTAGGTTGATACCTGGTTTCTCTGTTATTAACCCAAGCTGTTTTCCATGTATCTCCTTTACCTGGTTCATCGTCATTGTATTTCACAACCGTTTCTTGAATATAAACACTTTCCTTTTTCTTGCCTACAAGCAAATCGTTATATTCATACTCCAAATTTAATATCTTTTGATCTTTTAATTTGGAGAGATTGCCCGAAACAAGTTTTATTTTTTGGGAGAATCCGGTTGCACAAATCATTGTTAAAATGATGGCAATTGCACTTAGTCTTTTCATAATAAAAAAATTTGTTTTAGTAATTAAAAATAAATTGGATTTAAATAGCAATAGAATACAATCAAATTATTTCCTTCTCAAAATCGATATGATAACGAAACCATCTGCTGAGTTGACGGATTTACGTTGAATGAAATCATATCTAATTTTTGCTGGTATTGTTTTGTTTTTCTGCTTCCGATTGACCAAAGTACAATTCCACCGGCTGTTGATGTAACTCCGGCAACAACAGATACATATCCTAAAATAAATTGTCCGGCTCCATCATTTGATGACTCATAGTCATTACCATAGCCATAGCCATAGTCATCATCATAACTTGAAGACAGGTAGTCTGAGTTAGCTAATAAAGCTGTGCCAACAACGGTAAGTATAGCTCCGCCAATCGTTAATCCGACTCCAGTACTTTTCATCCGTTTAAACGATACTACTTTTCTTTCATACATTGTTTTTCGCACCTCTACATCTTGTAGTTGAGCAAAGGAGGGAAGAAATAATATTCCCAATAAAATAGTAATAAAAATTCTTTTCATAGGTAGTTTGTTTTAGTTATTAAAAGTAGCGCAGTTTAATTAAAATTATTGATATAAAACATGTTGTTTCAAAAGATTTAACAATCTATTTTATGTGGTTTTTTATGCCTGCATAATTATTTATTGAGCTCTCATACCTACTTAACATATCCCTCTTTTTTAAGGAATTCCATTCTCTTTAAAATTTGTTGTTTATCCACTAATCTGGGAATCTGACAGCTTAACGCATCACTTAGTGCCTCAAATGCCTTTTGGTATTCTTGACTACGTTCGTAATATTGGCTTAGTAAATAATGCGTTAGATAGAAATCGGGATTTGCATTTTCAAACTTTGTAATAAATAAATCACTAAGTCTCGTATCTTTTTTAGTTGTAAGTACGGACTGAATTGAATCCAGCATTTCTCGATATTGCCAAACACCATTGACCCCACCAGAATTATAAAAATCGGAACTGGCAATTTGAAGCGAATCGACAACCGTGCTTTGCGTTGTAACATCAAATGTATCGGAAAAAATTACGTTTAAATCGTAGGCATAAAAATCTTTCTCCTGATAAGGATATTTAGAAACCCACATCAATCTTTTACTCGGATTAAAAACAATGGAATGATGACATATAAATTGGTTAACTGCAGACTCGTTTCCTAATCCAATGGGTTGGTTATCCTTCCCGTTTCTATCTCTCAAAACATCAACTATTTTTTGGATATCGAAAGGCTTCATCGAATCTATGAGTTCATGGGTTCGTTCTAAGCGATAAAGTGTGCAACCTTCGTTTATGGCTTCTATGTTTAAGTCTGTGTTTTTTAATTTATCGCTCTGAAAATGATTGGTGAGCACAAGTTTTGATTCTTTGCTATCGTACATGGCAATTGAATCTAAAGATTTTTCGATTACAACAGCCTTGTTATCTAAGGCGGAACCAATAAAAAAGGACTCGGATACAAAGGAATCGTGCTTATTGATAATGCTATATGCCTCATCGATATTTTTGGCATACTGAAGCACCTCGCGTGAAATTAATGAAACCGGAGTTTTTGCCGAAAGCGGAATGCCCGATTTTGCAGAATTCAAAGTGATAATTAATCCATGTTCATTCATACCCGACAACACGCCAACCATGCCACCCCACGATACATAAGCAAATTTATATCCAGAATCGGGATGGCAGAAAACCACCAACTTTTCTTTGGCAAAATTATCTCCAGCCGAAAAATCGAGATTGCGACCAATCATTAAAGTACTATCGCTGGTATATTCGTTTTGAACACTAAAAGCGGTACAATTTACCAGGTTCATATTTTGGATGGTGTGTCCAATATCATGTGCTGCATGATAATTAAGAATTCGCTGATACTTTTCGCCTACGTAATCAAAATCATCGGATGCAAAAAGTGAAATACCATATATTTCTTTCCTTAAATCAAGTGAAATATAATCATCCAAATCCTTATTAAAATAAGCTATAAAATATTTCAGGTATTGCAATGTTGCTTTTGAAGGAATCAATGTTTCTATAAAATCAAAAAAATACTTCTCTTGCTTACCCGCCAGTTCTTGGGTTAATTTTCCGTTTTCAACCCCCATTTCAAACGGAGCACCCTTAATATATAGTTCGCTAACGCCTCCACTGTTTGTATGCAACCAACTATCGCCACAAAAAACAAGGCTATCGCCCTTCACTTCAAGTGGATAGTTTAAAGCTGATTTATCTTTTATATCAGGAGGTGAAATTACCAATGCCTTTTGCACAAAAAAGAGTACAATAAAAAGAACTACAAAAATGATTAATCCATATTTTAAAACTCGGCCTGAACTTTTTATAAATGTCATCTTTTTAGATTAGATAAGAGATTGTTAGATAAGAGATTGTTAGATAAGAGATAAGAGACAAAAGATTATAAGATTAAGGATTATGAGATTAAGGATTATGAGACTACGAGCACAAGTTCCGGAATATAGGTTTTGGACTGATTGATATGCCCATAAAAACCTATGGTTTTGGACATGATTTTTTCTTTTTAATGTCTCTTATAATATTGTTAATGCCATCTATCTCTCCACATGTTAAAATTGCGCCCATGGATACCCCTAAAACACCGTGCATATTTATGTTTTGTCCTGTTAAAAATAGGTTATCCATTCGTGTTCGTGGTAATATTTGCGACTCATAAGGATGTCGACAATCTTTAAGCACACCATACATTGCTCCTTTGCGCACACCCGTATAATCGCGATAAGTTAATGGCGATGAGGAATAAACCTTTTGGATGGAATCCTCAATTTGAGGGTATTTATGTTTTAAGAGGGCAATGAGTTTTTCACTTTTTTCGGCCTTCATCTGCTTATAAGATGCTCCCCGCTTCTCAATGGTGGTATTTTCCCATGGCTTCATCTCGTCATAATCCATGGGCGAGAGCAGTATCAAACTCTCGGCATACTCTGGCTGCATTTTACTTTGATTGGAGTACATCATATAACCCTGCGGCCATAAGTCTTCGGAATAATAATCCAGTGCCCAAACATCATCCTGTTTATAATAATAGTAATTTGAATTTTGATACTTTACCGTATTTGGCTTTAAAACAATATAAACACTAAAGCACGATGTGGTATGTTTAAGGTTCATCAAGCGGTTAGAATATGCTTTTCTAATATTTCCGCCTTCTACCATTTGCATGGTCAAAAATGGGTCGATATTAGAAATAAACTTATCCGCTTTAATCATCTCACCATTTTCGAGTTGCACTTGATGCACACGTCTATCTTCGCATAAAATTTTGCTTACTTTAGCTTTGATACGAACAGTACCTCCGTTTTCCTCAATAACCTGTTTAAAGGCATCGGCTATTTGACCGCCGCCATTATTTAGCTTATAGGCGCTCTGCAGGTAAAATAGGTTAATAACCGCATGTTCAAAAAGTGATGCCGATTCCTTTTTGCCACCATATAAAGAGTTTAACAAACAAAGCACATTTTGCAGCTCCTTATTATCAGTAATTGTGGTTACAAAATCATAAATACTAACATCAACACCTTGTTTCATGGGCATTATATCAACTGCCACTTCACGAAGGTTAATCACATCCACCGAATTATTTATTTCTATAATTTTATCCAAATAGGTTTCAATCGCTTTTCTTTCATCCGGAAAATTGCTCAAAAGCATATTTCTATATGCCTCAACACCTTGTGGAATTTGATATTCCTTACCACCCAGCGAAAGGACATCAAAACCTTCTTCGTTTAATTTTGAGACCTCTATTTTATCATAAACCCCAAAGTAACGAAACAGGGTATTCAATATTTGCCCATCGTCGTAACTACCAATATAATGCATGCCAGTGTCAAACAAGGCGCCATCTCGCTTAAAGTGTTGCAAGCAGCCACCAATCTGGAAATGCTTTTCGAGCACACAAACTTTATAGCCGCGTTGACTCAGTATGCTTCCACAAGCCAATCCACCTAGGCCACTGCCCATAATTACAATATCGAACCTATTCTCTTCTTTCATTTTAATCTGCAATAAGTTTATTGTAAAGATACTCCATCCCTAAAAAATGGGAGCAGGTTAATACCGAACCAATAGAAACGCCCAATATACCATGTACATTGAGGTTTTGCCCTGTAAAAAACAGGTTCTTTAATCTTGTCTGCGCATCAATTATCGAATGCGTTGGGTTTTGATAATCCTTAATAACCCCATAAGCCGAACCGTTAGCTGATCCTGTATAATCACGATAAGTAAGCGGTGTGGAGGTATAGTAATTCGCTATTTTGTGTTTTAATCCGGGAATACTATTTTCGGCTAAGGCAATCAATTTTTCGGCTTTTTCCTGCTTAAAAACCTCGTAATCTTCACCTCGTTCTTCCGTGTAAGTATCCTTCCATTTGGCCACTTCGCTATATTTCATATAAGCTATAATGGTAAGACCATCAGCAAATTCCGTTGTTTTATGGTTGTATTGTGTGTACATCAAATAATTTTGAGGCCAATGATGATTATCAACCGCCCACACCGCATTAGTCCTAAAATAATGATGATTGTAATTTTGATACTTCAAACTATTCTTTTTTAATACGATATATACCGAAAACATTCCGATAGAATCTTTTAACGACAAAATCCGTGAGCGAAAAACCTTTTTAAATCCACCCTCATCCACCAATGGTATGAACGCTTTTGGATGAAGGCTGGATATAAAGCTTTTGGCTTCGACTCGTTCGCCATTTAACAACTCCAAGTGTGACACCAAACCATCTTTAACCCGCACATGTTTAACTTCGGCATTTCGCATAACGATTCCGCCATTCTTTTTTATGCCATTAGCCAGTACATTGGCTATGCCACTGCCTCCTTCTTTTATACGCCACGAGCTTTTGATAAAAGAATAACAAATTAAAGCATGCATATACAATGGCGTTTCATCGCTCTGTCCGGCATACAAAATATTTGTTCCTGCCAACAATCCTCTTAAGTCGTTATTCTGCGAAATTTTATTGATGTATTGTGATGCAGCCATCGATAACAATGACGTGTCCATTGAAAAATCTGTATTCGGACCCTTTAACTTATAAAGCGGAAACGAATTGCAGGTCTCTTTTAATCCATTCATATAGGTTCCAATGGCATCAGCCTCCTTAGGGAAATAACTTTTTAATGTCTCGGCATATTGCTCATGACCTTGCGGGATAGGGTATGATTTATCGCCCAAGGTAATGATATCGGACTGCTCCAAGTCCAGTTGTTTGGGGGTAATGTTGCCCATCAAATCGAACAATTTAAAATAGCGATTAAGTACTTCGCCTTCACCTAGGCTTTCGGTGTAATTTAAACCGGTATTAAAAGCTACCCCATCGCGCACAAAAGATTGAATCATACCACCGATTCTATCATTTTTTTCCACTACGCAAACCTTCATGCCCTCTTTGCTTAACAAATAGGCGCACTGCAAACCAGCTAATCCGCTTCCAATTATAGCCACATCATACATCCGCTATTCCTCCTTTTTAAGTATGTAGGTTAAATTAGATGTATATTTTGCATTGTCAATCTTTTCGAAACTCAAATTATTATCCTTGGCAAAAGCTTCTATTTTTGATGATGAGATAAATGATAACTCATATTTCAATTTGTTGAATCTCATCAATTTAATAGAAAACAACTCCGTTAACTTAGTAAATTTCGTACGTCTTTTCAACTCCGTGTCTGCATCGCGTATTACCATCATCCCGTTATAGTTTAAACAAGATAGCGCCTTGCGCAGCATATTAAACTGGTCACTTTCGGATAAGTAATGCAGCACATCGTTAAAAACGAAAACATCAGCCTGTTCAAAATCGTTGGTAACGATATCTTTTACTTCGAATGTTACCTTACTGCGATACCTCGCAACTTCCTGAGCCACCCTAATTTTCTCTTGGTCGTAATCCCAACCAACAAATACCCTCTCGGGCGAAGTATAGGACAACAAATTGGCCATGAACCCATAGCCACAGCCCACATCTATTATCTTACCTTGTTTTGGCAACAGCTCATCGTAAAAACGATATTTTTTTTCGATTGAAAGTTTTATTCTCATATACCATTCTAAAACAGGCCCTTTATACACGTATTGGTTGATGAGCCTGCGCGAAAAAAAGGATACATCTTCAACCTGCTCTTTCAGCAAAGCATATTCGTTGCGATAAAATGTAGTAATACCTTTGGCTTGAGGCCGATAGGTAATACCTTCGGATATTGAAACTTTATCAACCTTAATTCTATCGTAAAATTTTAAGGTGATATCGCCGGCTCGCAAAAAAAACTCTGTTTTAGGCAAACACTCAAAGGCACCATGCAATACAATGGGTAAAATATCTAAGCCCAGATAATCGGCCAAACTAAATGCACCCTGGTGAAAACGATTGATGCGACCATCCTTGGTCCGGGTTCCTTCGGGAAAAACCAAAACTGAATACCCTTGATTTACTTTTGCTTTTATTTTATCGTAGCCATTGTCGATGCCGGTATAAATAGGATAAAAATTGATATAACGAATGATAAAACCATAAAACGGATTTTTCCAAACCCACTCATTGGTTAGTACAATTATTTTAGGGCTCATCAGTAATATAAGCGCAATATCTAAGTGTGATTGGTGGTTGCAAATAATTACCGCCGGCTTAGATAAATTAAACTTGTGCTTATCAATATATTCTATTTTAAAAAGGAAGTTAATACCAACAACCAACTTACATATAAGGAAAAGCAGATAGTGTATGATTTTCTTTTTTGCTTTGCTAAAAAATGGAGTAAGCTTAAACACAAGTACCAAAGCCGACAAAAAGATTACACCAACCAAAAATATGGCAAAAGATACGATGGACACCATTATATCGAGCAAGATAACGGGAAAAATGCGCTTGCCGTTTTTGCTGTTTACCATCCAATTGAATAAAAAGGGCAGAATAGTAAAGGTGATAAGAATAACCGAAACCATACCCAAAATAGTAACCGTAGCAATAGATCGTAATGCGGGATGTTGAGCGAAAATTAACACGCCCACACCAATAAGCGTAGTGCAAATACTTAATAAAATAGAAACCTTATAAGGGTGGATACTGTGGTTTCCGTATTTATGATTGTTGATGAGTCCCTGCATAATAAAAATGGAGTAATCGACACCTAAACCAAAGATGAAAGTGCAAATTATAATATTGAAAATATTAAAGTGCACATCAAAAAGCCCCATCAATCCAATAGTCCAATACCAACTCAAAACCACAGGAACAAAGGTAATGAGAGCAAGCTCAATACGCCCCCAAAAGAGAAGCACGATTAAAAAAACCACCACCATAGAGTAGTTAATGAGCTTAGAAAAATCCTCTTTTAATATTTCGAAAAACTTATTGGTAAAAAATTGCTTATCGAGAACCAATAAATCGGGGGCAGTGGACATGGCTTTAAAAAAATCATCCTTTTTATCCTGACTAACTTTGCAAACAGAAACCAATGATACCCTTCCTTCTTTTGTGTTGATTAAATTACTGAGGAAAATTTGAATGATTCCACTAAATTCAGTTTCTGTAATGATGGAATAATCTTTTATTGCCACCTCAACAAACGAGGAAAATGCGCCTGCCTTAAAATGATTATTTTCACCAGCCTCCGTAATAGATTTAAGGGTCGGCTCCAATCCTTTCTTTAGCCAAAATGCATTCCAGCGATCAATTTGTGCTTTTTGCTTTTGCCCTGACAACAATAAAGTGCCTACTCCACTTTGCGTACCCACAATATTATTATCGGCTAGTGTTTTAAAAATTGGGGCATTCCGCTCCAACTTTAACAAAGCTGCATCCATGCACGTATCCGACACCACCACATATATAGCACTGGAAGCTTCCGAACTCACCTTCTTCAAATTCGCTTCGGCTTGAGCCAGATGAACAGGCATATAATTTAAATTGGCAATATCGGCATCAAATCGTAACGATTGCGCTGTAAACACAAAAACAACAGAAAGTACCAGCACGCCAATAATCCATCCTTTATGTTTATGAAAATCATACGTAGCAAACTTATCTATAAGTGTATTTGGATTTTCCTTTAGCTCACTTTTTCCATGATTAAACAACAAAGGAAGAAGAAGCAACACAAAAAGAGAGGCAGCCACCACACTCAATCCGGCAAATAAGCCCAATTGGTTCAAGGCCGGAGAATTAACCACACTCAAACACATAAAGGCGCTTGCCGTAGTAAGGCTGCTCATTATCATGGGCGCCGAAATAGCTTTTAGGATTTGTTTTGGTGAATGACCAATGCGTACATGTGAAAAATAATGCAACGAATAATCTACGGAGACACCCAGCAAAACCGCCCCCACGCCTAACGCAATAACCGAAATGCTGGTGTACATAAAGGACAGCACAACCAACGAAATGGCCACGCCCAATACCACAGGCAAAAATAAAACTACCAGCACTTTGATATTACGAAATACAAAAGCAAATAATAGCACAAGCAAAATAGCGGCTATGGAAACCGTTAGAATAATATCCTTTTGTACCCTGTTGGCATTGGCCACTGCCACGGCCGTTCCACCATAATATTCTACTTTAACATCATCGGGAACATGGTTTAGCAAATAATCGTCGATATGCGCAATAAGAATCCTATTTTGTTTGGTATTTTTTGAAGAAAAGGATGGGTCGATAAACACCAATGCTTTCTTTTTATCTTTTGTAAAAATGTGCGATTTATACAACACAAAATTATCATCCAATTGAAAACTCTGCAGGCGTTTTACTAAACGCGGCACTATACTTAAAGGATCCTTCAGTATAAATTTAGAAGTTGCAAATCCGGTTGGGCCAATGATGCTGCGGTAATTTTTTTGCATCAAGGCATCCAAGTTCTCTTGTGTGGTAATTGTATCCAGATAAGCATAATCCTCATCCGACATGTACAAGGGCATGTTGTTGTAAAAGAAATCGTAAACCTTTGAAATAGAGGCCTCATCCACACTACTTCGGACTGCCTGTACATAAACGCTATCCGAACTCAAAAAATGACCCAATGAATCCGCCACCTCAATCAAGCGATTTTGATTTATTTGTGCAGTATCATGAAGATAAAGGGTAAATACAATTTGGTCGGCAAACTTTGAGTTTGTAAAAGTTTCGCTCATCTCCGAAATACGTTCGTCCATAGGAATAAGCGACGAAATATCCTCTTCGAGATTGGTGCCACGCATCACAAGGACAATGAGTGCCACCATAAGGAACAAGAAAGTAAAAACGCTCTTTTTTCGCGTTTTTAAAATTGAATATATGGTGATAAAAATATTATGCATTTTTTGCTTTTTGCTTTTTGAATAAAGTCATTACCAAGAGTGTTATCCCATAGAATAGAACCCCCATAACAACGGAAAGACCAACTGCACCTAGGAGGTATTGTTTGATGTTACTCCCAATAGATTCAATGTTAATATCGGTATCCACTTGCCAACTGCCATTGCCCGTAACAAAACTACCCATCACATAACTTAAATATAGGATAAAAGGTATCATGGGAGGCAGACTAATGTTGGCCGCTAGAAAAAATATAGCCTTATTTAACTTTAGCCAATGCGCCAATAAAAAACCTACCAGCAGTTGGTAGCCCCATATAGGAAAAACACCCATAAAAACACCAAAACCAACAGCTGCCGCCATCCTTTGGTTTGTTTCGTTGGCATTTATAATATGCAAGCGATATATCTCCTTAAATCTTTTGCCTTTAAACTCTCTAAAAATCATTTTAGGCCTATAGATTAAAAAGGCCAGCGAAACCAATACGGTGTTCAGCACGCTAATTCTAAAAAAATCTTTGAACGGACGAAAATGTGTTATGCGCTCTTCTTTACTCGGATAAAAAACATCTATTGGCACACCTTTAACTTGTACACCTGCCCATGCAGCCCTCACAATTATTTCAATCTCAAACTCATATTTGTTGCAAAACCAATTTTTATTTTCCAATGCTTTTATAGGATACAAACGGTAGCCAGATTGTGTGTCTGGCAGTTTCAAACCTGTTTCGACTTGATACCAAAAGTTGGAGAATTTATTGGCAAAACCACTGGATTTA
This sequence comes from Saccharicrinis sp., assembly GCA_024635555.1. Lineage (GTDB taxonomy): Bacteria > Bacteroidota > Bacteroidia > Bacteroidales > Marinilabiliaceae > Saccharicrinis. The sequence goes on along the minus strand of JAGXIO010000247.1, from coordinate 16,387 downwards.
GGCTGATCTTTGTCTTCCATAAACCTTGAGCCAATAAGCAGTGAGTTGGGCTGTATTTTTATCTCCTCGATAAACGAAGGCAAATCTTTGGCATAATGCTGTCCATCCGAATCAATGGTAATGGCAAACTCATACCCTAAACCCAAAGCCGTTTTGATACCCTGGCGGATGGCATAACCTTTACCTTTATTTTTTTGATATGAAACAAGCTCGATGTTGTTTATTTGAGACAGAATGGCATTTGTAGCATCGGTACTGCCATCGTTAACCACAATAACGTTAGATGTATAATCGCTTACATCGGCAATTACACCGGCCAAAGTTTGTTGGTTATTATAGGTAGGAATAATAACGCAACACTTCAACTTATCAAATTCTGTGGCTATGCTCATTGTCACCTCAAACTTTATTCTGTTGCAAAAACAGACCTCATTTTTAAATAGTTAATCTCATTTTTTAAAAGGAGCACATTAACGGCTATAGTACTGTCGTTAATTGAAGATAAACTCAATTCCAACTGTAAAGAATCCACTTTAGCAGGGTCGATAAAATTAAGGAATTTAATATCTCGCGCACTTTTCAAATGATATTTTTTTGCTAGGCTATCACTCAGTATTTCCTGTACCATTTGCACCTGACATACGCCGGGCGTAATAGGCAAACCGGGAAAATGACCTTTGTAAATATCATGCTCTTTGTTGAATTCTATGCTAGCAATGGTTTTATCATCACTTTTTTCAACAATTTGATACGTGAAGAAATCGTTTAATAACATATTTAATTTTGCTTTAAAAGACTTAGTGACATACTAAATTTAATTCCTCGATGCTTAAACTCTATATGCTCCGGCACACCGTTTTTGTAACTAGGTAAGTTAACCACTACCCCATTTATCAATTGCTTCTTTTTTATTTTCAGCGGTTTCATTTGGTCGTTAACGGTATATCTAACATTGTCGTTGTTTTTATACTCTAATTCAGAAAGTTGCTTGCGCACTTCCGGATGGTTGAGTAAAAGACCAAAATCCTGTGCTATGGTTTTTTGGGCCATCTTACTTTGAAATAAACTACTGGCATTTCGAACTTCAATAGAATTATTTACCCAATAAAACTCGCATAAAGTAAGGCCAACCTCAGTTAAAAAAACAATATTATAATCGTGTTTATCTGCATTGTATTTAAAAAGCACCAGACCCGAAAAAAAATCACCATACACTTTGATGTTGACCTTATACAGTGCGGTTTTACTCAAACCAGCCAAAGGACTGGCAATTGCGTTGCTTTGGTTGCTTAGTTGTTTTGATGTTGAGCAAGAACTGAGCAAAATACTACTTGCCAGTAAAAATGCTATCAGGCAATACCGCATTGAATTTTTTGTTTATAAATATTATTTCGGTGTAGTTATCTTGCTTTTCGTACATGATAACCTTATTCACCGAGAAATCTTTGGTATCAACATTCATTTTTATTTTACTGATTACATCTTTTAGCTCTTTTGCTTTGGGCTCCATCAGTATTACATATTCGTTGCCTTTTATAAAAGCTTGCACATTAAATTTTGGATCGGTAAATATACTGCCGTTGACCGAGCTGATGATTAACTCGCTCACTTGCGAAAATACTTTATTCGATTCGATATCAAATTCGCTAGTTTGTCCATCCGTATTTATGGCGAATTTGCCCTTATTAATGAGAATTAAGTAGCGGAATGGTTCGAAGTATTCCCAGCGCAATCGATTTTTTTTGTCGAAGAACAACTTCCCCTTCGATTCGATTACAGCATCTAAATACTCCATGTGCTTATTCTGAACAAAGTCGCAACTGATGGTATTTACGTCGGCCGTTTTTGCCACCATCTGCTGTTGCAACTCCTCAACGCTAATAGGTTGCTGATTCGACTGAGCAAATACGGGGTAAGAAAACAAAGTAAACAACAGTCCACAAACAATTATCTTTCTCATATTCAAATTTTTAAACAAGAGCTATAGGATTCATTTTTTTAATCTTACAGTATTCCAATGTTTCCTTTAGTTCTACTAAAATGTTTGGATTGGTATCGTGAAATAACACAATATCACCAGGCAATAACTTCTTTTTAATTGTTGCAATTACTTTGTCAGAACTCTTGTACGTATCCATGGTCCGGAGGTTCCAACCAATGGCAACTTTTCCCAGTTGTTTAACAGCAGATGCTATTAAGTTGTTGGTAACACCAAAAGGAGGACGAAACAACACACAATCTAGCCCTGTGATATCTTTTATCAACATATCTGTTTTTTGAATAGATAGCATCATTTTTTTTACTGACCAAATCGGAAATGTATTGGAATGCTCATAGGTGTGATTACCGATAGCATGTCCTTCGGCAACTATGCGCTTTACATTGGCTTCATTGTCTTTTAATTTACTTCCGATACAAAAAAAAGTTGCCTTTGCATTGTATTCTCTAAGCAAATCTAACACTTGTGGCGTCAATTCAGTATCGGGACCATCATCAAATGTTAAAGCTACTTCGTTATTTGTATTCTTTATGCTGGATTGTGCCGTTAAAAATAAATTAAACTTTATGGTTGTTACCCCCGCAACCACTACTCCAACAAATAAAAATAGATTTACCACATACCATATAGGAGATATACCTGTAAAATACACAGCTATCATTAGTATTAAAAATAGGAATAACAGCAAATAAAATTTCATATTAACGATTTAACACATCTAAAAAAACTCTCCATTTCCTTAACACACCTTCGTAATTCCCCTTCGGTCGCCATTCGCCTACACTTCGCAACCACTAAAGCTGTATGCGAACGCATTGAAGCTCAAAATGAGTTCAACCCTTTCAGGGCTGCGTAACTTTTTCACATCTTACCGTGCGTTTCACACACGGTTATTCATAGTTTACTCCCTTCAGGAAAATAAAACTGCATGTCCTGAAGGGACAAAACATGAACTGTTACATTTTTGGACAGTCACTATTTAACCCTAGTAACATCAAACTATGCTCGTTGCCTATGCAATTATAAATAAGCACATTTTTTATTTCCTTTGGCATTAGGCTATTTTTGCTCCAACACGCAGGTATTTTTTGTTCCTCTATTATTTTTGTTCCTAACCAAAATGCTTGTGCCGATACTGTTCCATATTCACCTACAAAGGGCTTATACCAAAGGTAAGGTTTATTATAAAAATACATGGCAAAATCATTATAGGCAGAGTCTTTTACGTCATTATCGCCGCCAATAAGCACATCAACATCCTGCCAAGTAATCCCAAAGCCAGCAAGCTCCAAATTAAAATCAATAGTTGAACCATTTATTATGCGAACCCCTTTAAATTCTACTTTGCTTTTATCGGTACTTAGCAAAAAAAATGCAGCTCCTTCGCCGGGCTTGCTGTTTTTATAACAATACAACTCCTTAATCAATCCATAGCTCAGCTCGTTCATTTCATCAACACCACCAACCAAAACATGATTGGCCTTTTGGTCCAACATCAGTAATTGCGCATCCAGCAAAGCGGTTTCGAAGGAATTGTGATTTTGCGAAAAAGTAAAATTATAAGCTGAACATGACAGTAAAAGTGCAATTTGTCCGGCAATGGTATTATGCGTCGATTGTATAAAGTGTGTAGGGTTTGGTAAATTTTCGTTATCCTGAATAAGCTGAGTTAAAAAGCTTGTGGTATCTTTTAAACAACCTAAAGCCGTTCCTACAATTATTGCATCGGGCTGTTGCAGTGCTGCTTTTTTCAATACCGACATACTGCAACTTACCCCATTGCGAATAATGGGGCTCATACGCCGCAATAAATTGGGACTAATAAATTTTTTATACTCGGGTTGGATGCAGGTATAAAACAAAGCCGGTGTATCGCTAATAAACTCCATTGGAAGAGAATTCTCGAAGCTTTGCTGCGCACTCACACAATCGGATGATTTAATATAAAGTTTCATGCTTCGAAAAAATAACGGTTGAGTTATTACCCCCAAAACCAAATGAATTAGACAATACGTTTTTAACACCGCTACCTTCAATCAACTCCGTAACCGGAATAAGTTCAAGACCTTGAATTGGAGTTGTAAAATTTAGGTTTGGGTAGATAACATCATTAACGATGGACAACACCGAAAATACAGATTCTATTCCTGCAGCTCCTGCCAAAGTATGCCCAGTGTACGATTTTGTGGAGGAAAAAGGTGGCACACAACCTTTAGTAAACACACGGTTCAATGCCATACCTTCGGATTCATCATTGTTACCGGTGCCGGTTCCATGCACATTAATGTAATTAATATCGGTAGTTTTAAGTTGGCTCATTTCCAACGCTTCCATCATTGCCTTATAAGCACCGTCGCCGTTGGGCGAAGACGCTGTTTGATGATAGGCATCATTGGCATTGGCATATCCCACTACCTCACAAAGTGGATTTTTTGCCTCGCTAGCTCGCTCAAGAACCAAATAACCCGCACCTTCTGCTAAATTTAATCCTTTACGATTGGCATCAAAAGGTTTGCAATCATCCCTGTCCAATATCATCAACGAATTAAAACCGTTTAAGGTAAACATGGTCAGCGCATCTACACCGCCCACAATAACTTTATCGAGAATACCGTGTTTGAGTAAACGGACTCCATGAATTAAAGCATTTGTTCCGGATGAACAGGCTGTATTTATGGTGGTGTAATAAGATATAAACCCTAAATAATCAGCTACCTGACGCGATGAGTCACCACAAGGATGCGACAACAGATAGGAATTATCTTTATTGTCTTTTAAGTATTTCTGCTCAGTTATATCCATGCCGCCCACGGTGGTTGACGAAACAAAACCAATTTTCAACTTATCTCCTTTGCCGACATTCGCCATATCACATGCTTCTTTAGCTGCCACCATCGCCAGTAAAGTTGTTCTACTATATGTACGTTTGTCGCCACTAAAACCAAGCATTTGCATCAGCTCTAGGTTACTGCGTTTAACTTCGCCTAGTTTAAACTCATTTTTATGTACAGTTTTTAAATGTTGAATTGGACCGATACCTGAGCGCATAGCTCTAAAGGACTCCATGCACTCCTGCGCATTTGTGCCAATGGAACAGATTACACCTATACCAGTTACAACGATATTTTCTGTCATGAAAAAAATTATAGATGATTTATTTTGATAGAACCGACAGGCCTACATCATATTCCGTCCCTACGGGACGGGGTTCTCCCCTCTCTCAATTCTCTACCCATATTTGGCACCTAACGGCACCGAATTGTAATGTACACATTCGCTTGCTGCCAAAGTCCTTCGTCTAGCTCCTACGCTGAGTCCTTCGCCATAACCTACGGCCGCTGGAGAAAGCCTCCTGCGGAGGTGCAAAAGATTTACCTTTTACGCTCAATAAAGTCAGCAAGAGTTTGAATAGATTGCATAATTTCTTTCCCTTTCTTTGGATCATCCAGTTTAATGCCGTACTCTTTTTCGAGCAAAACAATAATTTCCAAAGCATCAATAGAATCTAACGCCAATCCTTCGCCACCAAATAAAAGATCGTTATCGTTGATATCCGAAACCTCGAAATCTTCCAGATTTAACTGTTCAATCAACTTTGCTTTTAACTCTTCTTTCAACTCCTTATTTAACGTACTCATGATATGTATTTTTAATTATTTTTTAGCACAAAGCATTAGTTGCACATTATAGTTTTCCGTTGGGCTAAGCTCTAGCCATCCTACCAAAGCATATTTTGTAGCTGTGGTTTCAAATAAGCTATCTGCGTATTTGAGCAAAATATTTTTATCGTATTTGGCTTGTACTAAAAAAATGTGCTCGCCGTAAAACTTGTTTCTAATGCTGATTTCACCAATCACAATATTTGGCAAGGTATATACAAAAACAGCCGGACTGGGAATATCCTCCATACTTTTTTGATACTTAATGTCGGTATTTAAGGAGGAAGATGTATTGGCAAATATCAATGCCACTTCATCTGTTTCCGGTTTTATTTCCTCCACATCCTTAAGCAAAAGCTCCGAAGACAAAAAGCCAAGTTTACTCAAGTAATCCATTTTAAAAAACTTACCATAATTAATACCGGTATGTTTGTACAAATCTTTCAGGAAACCACCAAGCTCTTTTTCTTCGCTTGAAAAAATGATTTTCCCATCGAGAATTACGGTTTCCGACTGTATGCTTAATTCTTTAATAACTCTACTCATGTTTTTTGAAGTAAACAGCGGCATTGCAACCACCAAAACCCGACATTAGTTTTAATAAGCCCTTGGTTGGAGCATACTCATTTTCTTTAACTACTTTAATGGGAGCAACCACTCCTTGTTGTTTTAAACCTTTTGTTCCTATAATCACATTGCGCTCCAAAGCCATTATGGAGATAATGGACTCTATTATTCCGGCAGCACCCAAGGTGTGGCCAAAGTAACCTTTTAAACCACTTACCGGCACTACTGAGAACCCTGCCCGACTAATGGCTTCTGATTCCATGTCGTCGTTGTAAGGGGTAGCGGTACCATGTGCTGAAATAACATCCACCTTGTCTCCATCTCTGAGTGTTTGTTTTATCGCTCTGAACAAGCCTTCACCTGTACGCGAAGGACCTGAAATATGATTGGCATCATTGGCTATAGCACCATTTACTAATTCGACATAAGGCGTGTTTTCTGTTTTTTGCTTGCCATGTATAATAACCGATGCGGCACCTTCACCCAATGATAGACCATCGCGGTTTGCATCAAAAGGCTTGCAAGTCTCCGAACTCAATGAATGAAAAGACTGAAAACCAGAAACAATGAATTTTGACAGCACATCCACCCCAAGTATTACCACATTATCGTAAATCCCAGATTGGATAAAACGCTTGGCAACAATAAAAGCTACCAAACCCGAAATACAAGCATTTGAAATAACATGTGGCGTACTCGCAAATCCAAAATAATCCGCAATTTTTTGCGCTGTGGTAGCTAATAATGCATTTGGATTTAGATTATCTGCTTTAAGCAAATCTATATTTCCTTTGGTGGTGCTTAGGATAAACCCTGTTTTTGGGCTGGTCACATCAACTCCTGCGATAATCTGCTTTAAGGATAAAATGGATAACTGCTCCAGTTTTGTATATGCTTTTAATTCCAGGAACTCCGCAAGATGAACTTCCAGCTCACTTTCGTTTATCACTGATGCCGGAAAATCCGTATCCGATAAATCTGTGCCAGTCTGCATAGCAATACCTCCTTCTCCTCGAATTACCTTTTCAAAGTTGGCCTCACTTGTAAAACCAAGTGGCGAAATTATATTATGAGCTCCAATAATCATTTATAGTAAACCATTTTTCACTTTCCAGTTTTTATAAAATTCCGGATTGGTAATTTGCAACTCGCCCTCTTTATCTAAAAAAACCTGAATGGTTTGTCCTTTAGCCACAATAGCACCGTCGGACACGCGTGATAAAACGTATTTAAACCATATTTTAGCTGCATCCACATTTTCAAATATAGTTTTTACTTCAACCTCGTCGCCATATTTAACCTGTCGTTTAAAATCGATATCCAACTTTACGATAGGCGTCATAAAACCTTGTTCATAAACATTATAGTAACCCAGGCCAAACTCTTCTCCGAAAGCCTCTCTCCCATCTTCTAAAAATTTAGCATAGTTACCATGCCAAACAATTTGCATGGAATCAACTTCGCTAAAACGAACTTTGACTTTAGTTATGTTTGTTATTTTTATCACCGTTAGCGTGTTAACTTAATTCTTTAAAAATTAATATCCTTGGGCTGAAACCTGTCTAAATATTTTGTAGAAGGAACCAGCCCAATAATTTCGAAAACCCATACCTGCAGGAGGTGTAGTAAAACGTTTCTGAGTAAGAATTTCTCTATTTTCGATATTGAAAATTAATAAAACATGGGATGCTTCTACACGTGTTTTATTCATATATTCAGCAACCAACATCACTCCAACACCTGACTTTTGTTCAAAATCATAAGCCATTAAAGCCTGTTTGATAGTGCTATCTGATAATGTTTGGGAATCTTCTGCATAAAGATTGGTGATTGGAATTTCAGCATTTAACCGATTAATATACTTCACATCATAAATAACGGTATCCATCCTCAACATTTTTTCAACGCTATATTTTTTGCGTTCACTTACCGTGAGATTATTCCAAGCCTTAAAATATTTATCTCGTATAAGGCAAGAGTCCTCATAAGTGATTAAAGTACTGATGCAATCTATAATTTTTACATTAGAATAATCTATTCCAAACCAATAATAAGGCTTCGCGTTATCTTTTAGGGGTTCAGAATTCAATTGTGCTTGAGCTTTTGGAAGTGCAAAAACGAATACTAAAAGAATAAATAATTTTTTCATATCATTCATTTTTAAAAACTAGATTAAACCTAATTGAATAATTATATGACAGATCAGGCTTTCAGCCCATTATAAATCCGACAACTTACTCTTCCTTTAAAAATATATTGATTGTACAGTGTGCAATTAACTCATCGTTCACAAACACTTTACCTTCAGCTATATTAACGCCTAAGACATTGGTAATTATTTTAAGCTTAGTTTCCAGTATTTGACCAATCATTGCAGTTTTCAATATTTCGAGGTTTTTAACTGAACCGATAAAACCGACTTTAACCACGCTACTTCTCATTTTTGCGTTGCACCCCTCCAAAGCAGCGGCTGTTTGTGCCATGTTTTCAATTAATGCGGCTTCCTGCAGTTTACCTTCCGAAACGAGTGTAGCATTGCTTTTAACTTCGAAACGTGTACTTATTTCTGTTTCATTAAACGACACAACCTCATCAACAAATACAAAAGGGTATTTTTGTGGAATTAATTCGTCTATCGGCCATTTTATCATAACAAACTACTTCTTTTTACAGATAAGCAAGGTATGGCTCACCCCAATATTTTCGACGGTTTCTTCTACTTCCAGACCTGCCTTTTCTATTAGGTTAAGCATGTCCTGCGTATGATACATCTGACTACAACCATTGGCTATGTTGGTAAAATAAAGTGAAGTAGCATGCAAGCTATAGGTCGACGCTGGAAATTCCTGATTGTCCCAGTATGTTTCTAGGATGTAAACCCTCCCATTGGGGTTGATTGCCTCATTGGAACGCTTCAACAATTGCAGCACATCTTCCTGCGAAAAGCAATCCAAAAACTGACTCATCCAAACTATATCCGCACCCTTTGGGAAAGCCTTTGAATGATCCAATAGGTTGATAGGATGACCATCTACCCTATCGCTAAATCCATTTTCTTCGATATTTTGTTCGGCCACGTTCAATTGCCCCGGCAAATCAAGTATGGTTACTTTTACATCGGGGTTATAACTGGCACATTGAATAGAAAATTTTCCGGTATTGCCACCCACATCCAAAATTTGTTTAGGGTTATTCTTAAACACAATGGGCAACACTTCTGGGAAAGCATAATCGGAGTAATAATGGTCGAAGGCAAACCAGCTTTCTTTTGCTTTTTGTGGTAAATGTGCCAATCCCTCATAAACAGTTGGCCACTCGCCAAATACTTTTAATCCGGTTGGTTTTCCTTCTTTTACCGAGTCTTCGAGCGTATAAACACCTTGGTAATTTACATCCTGTGTAAAATCCATGTTTACTCGCGTGAGTTGGTCGCATAAAATATACCAACCTGTTTTGGTAATTTTATACAGGTCGTTTTCAACCTTAACCATTTCCAAACTTAGGCCAGCTTCCAACAAAACCTTAACTCCGTAAACGGATAGATTAAGCTCTTTAGCGACATCTTCAATTTTTACGCCCTTGCGCTTATTTTTAACCAGTTCGAGAATTCCCAAATTACGTAGGGAAAGCGCTGCCTGAAACATGATGGGGGCAAATGCTATTTTTTGCGCATCAAATTTTGCCTGTAGGGCAGTTTTATCATCGTTACCATAACTTACCGACATGTACCTTATTGTTTTTCGTTATTCCAAAATTTATGATAGTTGAACCATTGCAATGGATAGCTCAATACTTTTTCTTCGAGGTGAGCAACATAATCGTTTAACATCACCTTTAATGATTCATCCCTAAGCACAGGATTCCTGTCGATTGGATATACTTTTCCTTTGGTGGCAAAAAAATGATAATGCTTATTTGTTTCCTTCACACTAAAAACAAAGCTGACAGGTATTTTATACTTGCCAGCTAACATCATCGGGCCAATGGGAAAGCTTGCTTGTGCACCTAAAAAATCGAACGACAAAGTTTGGTTGCCTTCCATAAATCTATCGCCATGCATGGCCACAATTTCTTTGTTTTTAAACGCTTCTATCACACTAAAAACATGCGACATATCGTCCTTAATAGGAATAATGCTTACTTTTTTCGCTCCAATCGCATCTGCCATCACCTCCTTCAATTTCTGGTGCTCTCCTTCCATCATAAGTATGTTTATAACGGAATCCACCCTTTCCAGAAGTTCGCCGGCCACCTCCCAATTACCCATGTGGGCACCTAACAGCAAACCTCCCTCTTTATCCTCAACCATTTGATGCAAATGCTCTTCGCCATCAAAATTAAAAGTATATTGATTCTTTTGTCCCGATAGGATGGCTATTTTATCGATGAGTACTTTCCCCAGATAAATATAGTTTTTATGGATGTTCAAGTAAGTTTTGAACTTACCATATCCCAACCTTTTGGAATAAAAATAAGTGATGGATGTTTTGTTGGAAAAAAACAGAAAAAATAAAGAGACAGGCATTAAGAGCAGGTATGCCAAACGTACATCTAATTTTATCAGACCTATAAAAATTTTATAGCCAATAGAATTACCTCTCGACTTACCCGTCCAGTTGCTCATTACATATTTTTTTCGATATAATTATAAAGGTCGTTCAATACGCGAATATCCTTCATATCTTCACGTTGCACTTTAAATCCGAATTCTTTTTCAATAATAACAACGATGTCAACAAAATCAAGACTTTCTAAACCTAAATCATTTATCAAATGAGCATCGTCAACAATTAAATTCTCCTCAATTTCGAATTCATCCATTAAAAATCCTACTACGATATCTTTAATTTCACTCTTTTGCATATCTATTATTTGTTATATTTTGATAAAATTATTGATGAATTTGTACCTCCAAACCCAAAGGAATTAGAAAGAATTCTATTTAATTTCTTTTCGGTTGTTTTGCTAATTATATTTAATTTTTCCGAATCTTCATCCGGTGTTTCAAAGTTTATATTTGGTGCGATAAATGATTTATGCATCATTATAGTACTGTATATTAACTCACTGGCTCCACCCATCCACATTTCGTGCCCTGTCATTGATTTTGTTGAGCTAATAGGAGTTGATGCGGCACCAAAAACGGTATTTAATGCCCTGGCTTCCATTGTATCGCCAACAAGTGTAGATGTGGCATGAGCATTTACATAGTCAATATCTTTGGCCGCTTTATTCGCATCTTTTAAACAGCGCTCTAAGGACTGTGTTGGCCCTATTTCATTGGGCACAGAAATATGGTCGCCGTTGGATGAAAAACCATAGCCTTCAATTTCTGCAATAATATTCGCTCCGCGTTTCAATGCCGATTCTAAGCTCTCAACAACCAATGATGCCCCACCGCCGCTGGGTATTAAGCCATCTCGGTTTTTATCAAATGGACGTGAAGCTTGTTTAGGTGCATCGTGCCGAATGGAGAAGGCCGAAAGACCATCGAAACTCCCCATGGACTCAGGATTGATTTCCTGTCCGCCACCGCAAAGTACAATATCCTGATAGCCATGTTTTATTAAAAAATAGGCCATACCTACCGCATGAGAACTACTAGCACAGGCGCCGCTAATGGTAAAGTTTATTCCACGAAGTTTGAAAATAACCGATAAGTTCATCGTTATGGTCGAGTTCATACTCTGAAAAATAGCTCCCGAACCCAAAAGTGTGGTGTCTTTAGTTTCACGAACCCTATCAATAGACTCTATTACAGGAATGGACGAGCTATCGTTTCCGTACAGAATACCCACCTCGTTCTTTTCAAGGAAATCCATATCTATCTTAGCATTCTTCAAAGCCTCTAGGGTAGCAACATAAGCATATTCTCCTTGTTCGGGCAGGCCAATACGCTGACGGCGCGACAACAATTCCTTTAAATTAGGGCGCTCTAAAATACCGGTTAGCATAGAGCGAAATCCGACCTCTTTACGTGCTTCATCTAAGCCAATTCCTGAAGCCCCATTATATAATGATGCGCTAACCTCTTCAATATTTTTACCCAGTACGGAATATATGCCAACTCCTGAAATAACAACTCTTCTCTTCATACCCACTTTCTAAAAATTAACTATACATTCCTCCGTTAACCGATATTGTTTCGCCGGTAACATACGAGGCATCATCGGACACCAAAAATCCTACCACACCGGCAACTTCTTCGGCAGTACCAAAGCGATTGAGCGGTATAAGTCGTTTCCAATCTTTTTCGTCGATGCCATCAATCATATCCGTTTTTATAAAACCCGGGGCTACGCAATTAACGGTAATCTTTTTCTTACCTATTTCCATAGCTAACGACTTGCTAGCAGCAATAATAGCACCTTTTGACGCCGAATAATTAACTTGCCCAGGATGCCCTTTTTGTCCGGAAAGGGAAACGATGCTTACGATACGTCCAAATTTATTAATAACCATCCCTTCGAGCACTTGACGCGTCACATAGAAAAAGCTATTTTGATTGGTGGCAATTACTTTATTCCACTCCTCATCCGACATAAAAACCATGAGGTTATCACTGGTGACACCGGCATTGTTGATTAGAACATCGATATGCTGATTATTGTTTTTCATCCAGCCTCCCAACACCTCACTAACTTGCTGTGAGCTTGATACATCAAATGGCAATAATTCGGCTCTACCTCCCTCTTGAATAATATAATCCATTACTTTTTGAGCCTCGTCGTGAGCCGAGCGATAATTGATAAGTACATGTAAGCCTTGTTGCGCAAGCTTTATCGAAATAGCTTTTCCTATTCCTCGCGACCCACCTGTAACTAAAGCATATTTCATCTGTTTAAAATTAGTCAAAAGATTGATAGATAAGAGATAATAGACTACGAACACGACTTATTCCGCCTAATCGGAAGAAACACTGGGACGCAGACAGCCGCCAGCCAAAGTCTATGGCGTCGGATGAATTTTCTCTTTTAATCATTCTCTTGTGGTATTTCTATATTACTATTGAATAAATAATCACACATATCTGCTATTTCCATATACTTGGGTGTATCTTCTATAAACTTAGGAACTATAGCTCTCAATTTTGTATAAATATCTTTTGTATAAGATGATAATTTATCCGACACATCCAAATAATCTATTGCCTGTAACAACGCCATCATTTCGATAGCCTGTATTTGGTAGGCATTATCAATCACTCGTTTTGTAAGCAATGCGGCGTTGGTGCCCATACTTACAATATCCTGGTTATCGTTATTTGTAGTGATACTATGCACATACATCGAATTGGATAAAGTCTGATTTTCTGCTGCTGTTGAGGTAGCTGTAAACTGCACTCCCTGCATTCCAAGGTTCAAACCTAACGTTCCCAAATTAACAAATGGGGGTAAAATCTCATTAATCTTACTATTGAACAAAAATGCTGTTTGACGTTCTGACAGCATCGAAACGCGCGTTACCGCTAGTTTTAGTTTATCCATTTCCAGCGACACATAATCGCCATGAAAATTACCTCCATGATACACATTCTCATTATCTACATCCACAATAGGGTTGTCACTAACCGAATTGGCTTCGCATAACACAACTCTTTCTGCCGACTCGATAGCTTCACATACGGGACCCAAAATTTGAGGGACACATCGTAAGGAATAATACTCCTGTACTTTACGCTTAAAAATGCGTTCATCCACATTGCCCGAAAAAAAATGTTCTTCGCGGCGAGCTATCAAATGACTATCCTTTAGTAAACTCCTCATCCATCCGGCAATTTTATTTTGCCCTGTATGCTTTTTTACCGAGTTTAACACAACCGAAAAGTGATCGTCGAATGACATAACCACTTCATTAAGCATAACCGAAGCAACCAATGACCATTTCATCAGCTGCTTTGATTTGATTACATTTACCAAACCAATGCCCGTCATTACCGAAGTCCCGTTAATTAAAGACAATCCCTCCCGTAATTTAACTTTTATGGGTTTAATATCTAACTCCGCAAACACATCTTTAGTTAATCTGAGTTCGCTATTATAAGTTACATGCCCTTCACCAATTAACACAAGGGCAAGATGCGCTAACTGAACCAAATCGCCACTTGCTCCAACACCACCATGCTCTGGAATAAAAGGATAAATATTCGCATTTATCAAGGTTTGGAGCAATTCAACACACGATGGATGAACCCCTGAATATCCCTGCGCAATGGCTTTCATGCGCACCAGCATAGATGCTTTTACATATACATCTGGAATTTTATTGCCTGCACCTGCCGAGTGACTTCTTATTAAATTATATTGTAAATCAACAAGTTTATCGTCATCAATACGGTACTGAGCCATTGGACCCAATCCTGTATTGATACCATAAATAACTTTGTTTTTGGCAAACTTTTTAAGAAACAGATAACTATCATTTACCTTATCTCTACTTTCTTGATCAAGAAAAATTTCATCTCCTTCAAATAGAATTTGCCGAACATCATCTAAATCAATATCAACACTATTACATATGCTAATCATATACCTTCTATTTCCATTTAAGAAAATGCAAATAAACTAAAAATAAATTGAAATCCACCCCCTAAATTAAATAGAATACTTCTATTTAAAGTGATGAATCCTTTAGTGAAATCTAGGCTATCATCATTAATTTAAAATAGCAATTATTAGCTGTTATGCATTTTAAAAAACTGATATTACTTTTTCTTATAAAACGTATTCTTTTATTAAAAAAATAAGCATTATTTTGCAAGCCCATTAACTAGAATTAGATGGAATCGATAGACTATATAGAGAGAAGTACAAATACAATTAAAAAAGAACGTATAGTTGCCAAAGGAGCATTAAGATGGCTATACTATACACCTGGTGGAAAAATAACGCTGCACATGCTGCTAAAGCGAAAGCTTGCTTCTACCATAGTTGGCCACTTCATGAGTAGTCCTCTTTCGTACATCCATGTAAATAAGTTCATCAAAAAACACAATGTCGATCTTTCTCTTTACCATGACGAAGGCGGTTATAAAACCTTTAATGATTTTTTTCATCGTAAAATAAAAAAAGAAAAACGCCCTATTGGAGATGCCTTCGTATCGCCTGCAGATGGTAAATTGTTGGCATTTCAAAACCTCAGTCATCTGCCTTCGTTTTTTATCAAAGGATCAGAATTTGCCCTCCACGAATTTTTAAGGGATGAAATGATGGCCGTGAAGTATAAAGATGGTACTATGGTTATCGTGCGATTGGCTCCAACCGATTATCACCGTTACCATTTTCCGGTTAGCGGTATAGCCACTGAAAGCAAATCGCTGAAGGGAAGATACTTTTCGGTATCGCCAGTGGCCATGAAAAAGAGCATTAGAATATTAAGTCAAAACCGCCGGGTATTTAACATCATCAAAACCGAGGAATACGGTGATGTTCTGATGGCCGAAATTGGTGCGTCTCTGGTAGGCAGCATCATACAAACCTACACGCCCAACACTGTTGTGGAAAAAGGAAGCGAAAAAGGATATTTTGCCTACGGCGGTTCAACCATTGTGCTCATATTTGAAAAAGATAAAGTAACTATTGATGCTGATTTACTGGAAAATACCAGAAAACACCTTGAAACAGAAGTTAAAATGGGCGAGAATATAGGGAGGTAAACAGTTAGCAGTAATCAGTAAACAGTTATCAGTAAACAGTAAACTAGTAAACTCACTGTTAACTGCTCATTGTTAACTGATTACTGTTTACCCCTTCAACATACCGGGGTAAACGTGCAGTTCCAACTTACCTGCCCGTGCTTCAATATCCTTCCAGCTATCAACATCAAACGCAATTACGCTGGCACAACCTGTGGGGAAATGCCATAAATCATCATCTATTAATTTTATGGTGAAGCCGGCTATATCGGGATTATGGCCAAAAATAATGATGGTGTTGATATCATCGCTACATCTGCCGATAAATTTAAGCATTTGCGAGGTGGTGTATCCGTCGTAGATAAACTGCTCGTTTTGTATTTTTTCTTTGGGATAAGCAAAATTGTTGGCGAAAAGCAGGGCCGTTTGTTGAGCCCGCTTGGCTGTGCTGCTTATTATTAAATCAGGCATATAACCTTTGGCTTTTAAATGCCCGGCAATAATCTCCGAATCTTTTTGTCCACGGGG
>JAGXIO010000246.1 GCA_024635555.1 Saccharicrinis sp. | reverse complement strand
CTTTAGCCTCTTAATATGGGTATGTTTAGGAATAAATGGCAAGGAAAAATAATCTTCTTCCATCCGGATGAATCTTTGTTCATCTTGCATCTGCTCCCGTATTAGGAGTGCTTTCCCAATGATACTCTCAATATCTTCGGACAAAACCAGATAGTTGTAATCAAACAACTTCATCAACTGGGTGGGAAAAGGAGCAGTTGGTACATGGGTCAGTTTATCCACTAATTCATCCAGATTGGATTCCCATGCCAACGTTTGATCCCCCTTTTTATAACTTTGTAGCAACTTCTCAAAAGCTGCAAGGCTATCTCTCTCAAAATTAGCCGTCATACTCTCAGTTTTATTCACAAGCGTATTTTTTAAAAATTAATAAAATTTTAGCTTGGACTTATACTTAAAACAGAAGGTATTTGATATAGTGAATATCTATATTTTTATGTTTTGTTGATAACTTTTTTCACTTTTGATAGATAACAGCAATAAAAATGCACATCTGGAAAGATTTTTTAAAAAGAATTTATTTTTATTTTATGCCAGATATTGCCGTCAAAAGTATATGAGAATGTATGTTAGGAGGTTTTTATACACTTGCAAATAACAGACGCAAACACTTGATAAAGTGATACTTGTGGAGGTTTATAAATTTAGGGTGCTATGCTTTTTATGCATTGTTAGCGGGTCGTTATTCTCGTTTTCTATCAGTCACGATAAACCAGGGAATTTCAAGTTTACCATTTCTAAAATATATATTTATCTCGTTATCAATTTCAACTCTGTTATATAATCCTTTACTGACACTTACTTCGTCAATCTCTTTTTGCTGTCCCCAAGCGGTAAGTTCTAAATAGTATGAAGTATGTCTTCCTGTACTTATCCGTTTGTCAAGAATTTTGGCTGTGAAATTCTGTGGTTCTGATTTGTCAAAATTACAGTTTAGGTAAATAACAGCTCCAAAACCATATACCCAAAGAAACATAGCAACACTAGCAACTGTCAATAAATCTTGTTTCTTTTTGAATGTAATCTCCTTTTGCTTTATTAGTAGTAAAAATAAAAGTGAAATCATTATGGTTATGGATTTTAACCAAACACTCGAATAATCAAATATGTCATAGTCAAAGACAGCCCTTACCATTAAACCCATTGACGGAAATATTAAGGCATAAACAACAGATGGGTATGCACTCCCATTGGGTTTATCTATACGAATAAGTCCACTTGAAAATTTTATTGCCAACACAGCAACAACAGGTAAAATCAAAGCAGAAAGAACAGCGTAATCATATGGTTTTGGATAAAACAAAGTCCAGACCAAAGAAAGTATTCCTAACAAGTTTACTAGTTTCGTTATTTTGCGAGCATTTGAAAGTTTTTCTTCCCTAATTTCTTTTGACCAACCAAAACTTTCATTATTTAATATTTCTTGCTCTTCAACTTGTTCATTAATAATATTTAGGTTTAAATAATTCTTAGAAAGCCATAGCAGAATTTCATTGTACCCGCCAATATATTGACTAATCTTAATACGTTTCTTCTCTCTAGTATTTGGTTCTACGAATATGTATTGTTCGTTTACGGTATAACCTTTAATTTCATTAAACTTTAAATTTTTGCTATTAAAAACTCCAATAGAAACTAATCTATCCTCATGAATTATCAATCGACCTTTGTAAACATCAATTAATCCAAATATCATTAGAGTTAACATTCCTATCGAAATCGGGGTGAGGATTAGTACAAGAGTCATATTAATTTCATCAGCGATAAAAGGCATAACTCCAAGAAATCCAAATAATCCAATCAATACAGGCGCAACAATCCAGATAAATATTGCCCATCCCTTTGCTATTTTATATTCTCTCATTATTTGCTGTATCGTTCGTTTTAATGCCCGCTAACGTTGTTATATGTTCATAGGGTGAATATATATCGACTATCTCGAACGGTTTTTGTGAACATATCGTTTCAAATATACGGAATATGTTCATAAAATTTAATCATCATCAAAAAAAGTATCATCGAATGGATTCTTGAATTTATTCAAATCTTTTTGTGAAACATGTGTGTAGATTTCAGTAGTTTGTGAACTTTCATGACCCAAAAGTTCTTGTATGTATCGTAAATCCATTCCTTGCTCCAGATTATGAGTTGCAAAACTATGCCTGAGTATATGAGGATAAACACGCTTTCTGATTTTTACTTTTTTGGCTGCATTTTTAATTACATTGTAAATACTTGTAGCACTGTAAGGAACACCTTCTTTCACTTCAAATAAAAAAACTCTTGGCTTATCTTCTTTGTAGTAATCACGTAGGTATATCAATGTTTTATCGGCTAATGTCACGTACCTATCCTTTTTTCCTTTAGCTCCAACTATTTTTATCTGCATCCGTTTTGAGTCAATATCTTCAATTTTTAAATTAATTGCCTCACTTCTTCTCAAGCCACATGAATAAATGACTGCCATCAAGCATTTGTGCTTTTTGTTTTCTGTACTTTTAATCATAGCCGCAATCTCTTGCTTACTTAAAACATCAGGTAGCTTGCGTTCTTTCTTTGGTCTATCAATTTTGTAAACAGTCCTTTCATTGCCTAAAACTTTTTCGTAATAAAACTTTATTGAATTGATTCTGCTATTTTGCTGAGAAATGGATATATTCTTTTCCTTAATCAATCGTAACATATATTGATGAACCTCATCAGTTGCTATATCATCCAATGGTTTACCTTGCATCGCAGTAGCAAACTCTTCCATATAGAAAACATACGATTTGATGGTATTTGCACTATAGCGTTTCTGTTGTAATTTCTCCAAGTAACCTTTAGGTAAACTCACTTTTTCCTTCAAAATTTCCTTGGCATTTTCAATCTTTGTATGGGAAGTAACTTTTTATCTTAAATATTCAAATAAAAAAGGCGCCCCATAAAATGAGACGCCTTGAATTTATTTATTGTTCTAGCTTACATACTAATACACTACTTCGTAGTCCACATTGGCCAAACGCTTGTAGGTGTTGTAGCGCCATTTCGCATTTTCCTCGGCAGCTTTAAACAGTTCTTTAGCCTCGGCAGGGAATGCCTTGAGTAGCGCAGTGTATCGTACTTCGCCCATCAGGAATTTTTGGAACATATCCCATTGTGGCTCCTTGGAGTCGTAAATAAATGGGTTCTTTCCTTCGGCCTCCAATTGTGGGTTATAGCGATATAAATGCCAGTAACCACACTCAACAGCCTTTTTGCTCTCTTCTTGCGAAGCACCCATACCTGCTTTTAATCCATGATTAATACATGGCGAGTAAGCAATAATCAACGATGGACCTGGATACGCCTCGGCCTCTTTAAGGGCCTTAAAGTATTGCGTTTGGTTCGCTCCCATGGCCACTTGTGCCACATAAACATAACCATACGTTGTTGCCATCAGCCCCAGATCCTTTTTACGTATCTTCTTACCCGATGCAGCAAACTTAGCCACAGCACCTACCGGAGTAGATTTTGATGCTTGTCCACCAGTGTTTGAATATACCTCGGTATCCATTACCAAAATATTCACGTCCTGACCCGAAGCAATTACGTGGTCTAAACCCCCATACCCTATATCGTAGGCCCATCCGTCGCCACCAAAAATCCAAACCGAACGTTTTGCCAAATAATCTTTCATCGCAATTATTTCAGCTGCTACCGGTGCTGTTTCGCTTTTCAATGCAGCTTCAACAGCTTTCGATACGGCAGTGGTTTCGGCTCCGTTCTCTTTATTGGCCAACCATGCTTCAAAAGCAACTTTGGTATCGGCATTTACATTATCCAGATTTTCCTGCATCAAACGCTCAATACGCTCACGCAATTTGTTAACCCCTGTTGCCATTCCCAAACCGTACTCGGCATTATCCTCAAATAAGGAGTTAGCCCAGGCAGGTCCTTGACCGTCGGCATTTTTGCAATAAGGTGTTGATGGAGCCGAACCACCATAAATAGAAGAACAACCTGTTGCATTCGCCACCATCATTCTATCGCCATAAAGCTGCGTAATCAGTTTGATGTAAGGTGTTTCGCCACAACCGGCACAAGCACCCGAGAACTCAAACAATGGCTTGGCAAATTGCGATGCCTTAATATTCAGATCTTTTTTGGTGTTGGTATCTTTAATGGTAACCTTGTTGGCCATGTAATCCCAGCGTGCTTCCTCTTCGCGCTGCGAATCCAGCGGTTTCATTATAAGTGATTTCACTTTTGAAGGACACACATCGGCACAGTTTCCGCAACCGGTACAATCGAGCACCGAAACCTGAATACGAAATTGCAAGCCATCGAAACCTTTTCCGTTGGGTTTTCTTGTCACTGTGCCTTCAGGAGCTCCTGTCAATTCGGCTTCGTCTAACAGGAAGGGGCGAATAGCTGCATGAGGACAAACATAGGCACATTGGTTACACTGAATACAGTTTTCCTCTTGCCATTCGGGTACATTAACTGCAATACCTCGCTTTTCGTAGGCTGCTGTTCCGGCTGGGAAAGTGCCGTCCTCACGACCGACAAAAGCACTTACTGGCAAATCGTCACCTTTTTGCGCGTTTATAGGGAATACAATGTCTCTAATAAAAGCAGGTACACCATTATCATTGTCGGCTACTTCATTAGTTAAAGAAGCCCACTCTGCCGGTACAGGAATTTGTGTTACTGAAGCACCTGCCTCAACCGCTTTATAGTTCATATTAACCACATCTTCGCCTTTTTTACCAAAAGACTTCACGATGGCTTTCTTCATTTTTTCTACAGCAAAATCGTAGGGTATCACCTCCGAAATCTTAAAAAATGCCGATTGCATAATGGTATTGGTACGGTTACCCAAACCAATGTCTTCGGCAATATTTGTGGCATTGATGATGTAAAACTTAATTTCGTTTTCGGCCATGTATGCTTTTACATTATTGGGCAAACGATTTTTGGTTTCTTCCACATCCCAGGTTGAGTTTAAAAGGAACGTACCCCCTTTTTTCAAACCTTTGAGCATATCGTACTGATTAAGATAGGCCGGAACGTGACAGGCCACAAAATCAGGTGTGTTAACCAGGTAAGGTGCGCGGATGGGTGTGTCGCCAAAACGAAGATGCGAGATGGTTATACCGCCAGATTTTTTAGAATCGTAGGCAAAATAAGCCTGCGCATATTTATCAGTGTTGTCACCAATAATTTTTATGGAGTTTTTGTTGGCACCCACGGTACCATCCGATCCTAAACCGTAAAACTTACCCTCGAAGGTTCCTTTTTGAGCAAAGGAAATTTCCTTTTTCAACGGAAGCGACTTAAAGGTAACATCATCAACAATACCCACGGTAAATTGATTTTTGGGTTCGTTGGCGGCCAGATTCTCAAAAATTGAGATGATATGTGTTGGGGTTGTGTCCTTGCTCGACAGTCCATAACGTCCGCCCACGATAAGAGGAGCATCTTTTTTACCATAGAACATCTCACGTACATCAAGATACAATGGATCGCCGTTGGCTCCGGGCTCTTTGGTGCGGTCGAGTACACAAACGCGCTTAGTTGTTTTTGGGAATGCCTGCATAAAGTAGCTGGCAGAGAAGGGACGATACAAATGAACGGATATCAACCCTGTTTTTTGTCCCTGGGCGTTCAGGTAGTCAACGGCTTCCTTAATGGTGTCGGTAATTGATCCCATTGCCACCAGAATATTCTCGGCATCCGCAGCACCGTAAAAGGTAAATGGGGCGTATTTACGACCCGTAATCTCGCTTATCTTATCCATATACTTGGCTACCATATCGGGCAGTCTATCGTAAAATGAATTTGCGGCTTCGCGCGATTGGAAATAAATATCAGGATTTTGAGCTGTGCCTCGTGTTACCGGGTTTGATGGGTTAAGAGCGTTATCGCGAAAAGCTTTTAATGCTTCCTTGTTTAACAAGCCCTGAAGTTTATCCTGCCCCATGAGTTCCACTTTTTGAATTTCGTGGGAGGTACGGAAACCATCGAAAAAGTGCATAAATGGAACACGCGATTCAATAGAGGCCAAGTGGGCAATACCCGCCAAGTCCATCACCTCCTGCACGCTTCCCGTGGCCAACATGGCAAAACCAGTTTGGCGTGCTGACATCACATCGCTATGGTCGCCAAAGATAGATAAAGCCTGTGCTGCTAGTGAGCGGGCACTCACATGAAATACAGCGGGCAAAAGTTCGCCAGCCATTTTATACATGTTCGGAATCATCAAAAGTAATCCCTGTGAGGCGGTAAATGTAGAGGTTAGCGCACCTGCCTGTAAAGATCCGTGCATGGCACCGGCTGCTCCAGCTTCCGATTGCATTTCTTCGAGCTTAACAGTTTCGCCAAAAATATTTTTTCTTCCACCGGCAGCCCATTCATCAATGTATTCTGCCATTGTTGAAGAAGGTGTGATGGGATAAATTGCAGCTACCTCGCTAAACATATATGCAACGTGTGCAGAGGCGTAATTACCGTCACAGGTAATAAACTTCTTTTCTTTAGCCATTTGTTTACTATTTTAGTTTTAACTTCTGTTATTTAAAATCAATATAACTTACTGAACATCAAATATTAAATTTACGAAAATAAGTCGATATGTATAAATTTTTCGACCCATATAATCCATCTAAATATCTGCTTAATATAAAAACCCAAAAAGCCACAGGGGAATAACGCCCGTGCGTCCTATTTCAATCATATCTTTAGCTTGCAACACGCCCTCTTCTTTTTTTGGCGCATTGGCACCATTGCCACATATTAAAAATTGATATTCATCGTCTACTTTAAAATCTGCTTTATCGCTAAAAGTAAGTTCATGGCAACATCCCACCTGGTTGTAAAAGAATGTTTTATGCAAAATATCTTTGGGAGGTTCTTCGCGACGTATGGCGTGTAATAAATTGGGGTTGTGCAAATAAATTAACGATGGTTTCTTCTGCATATCCTCTTCTCCGTCGTAAAGCAACTTTATTAAACGTGCTTGGCGCAAATAATAAAGATAATTCATTACCGTTGCCCGCGAGGTTTTTATTTGTGCACTCAACTTACTCACATTGGGCTGAAAGGGAGCTTCCGCCCCTACCTTATAAAGTAGTTTTCGTAACCTGGGCAAATATTTAAGTTCTATCTGTCGCAAAAAACTGATATCTATTTCCAATATCAGGTTCAGGCTTTTCATCAAATTTTCGGCATAATGCGCTCTATCTAAAAAAAACGGATAATAACCAAAACGCAAATAATCATCAAAATATGCCAGTGGACGTACTTTGCCCACAATTTCGGCTGCAATTTCCTTGTGGTTTTCCAGTATATCGCTTAAAGTATACGTATCAAACGAAATGCCTGTCTGCAATTCCAAAAACTCCCTAAACGAAAAACCCTCTAATTTATACGAATGTACTATCTCACGTAAATGTGGGTTTTCCTCGCGCAAACGCATTACCGTGGAACCCGAAAAAACGATTTGGAGGTCGGTAAAGTTATCGTAGCAGTATTTCAATTCTTCCGACCAACTCGGATATTTATACACCTGATCTAAAACCAGGGTCTTACCCCCAATTTTCCGAAATTCATCGGCAAATGATATAATGGTATTTTGAGTAAAATAGAGGTTATTTAAATTTACGTATAAACAGGCCTTGTCGTCACCATAAGTACGCTTGGCAAAATCGAGCAAAAAATCTGTCTTGCCTATCCCTCGGGTACCTTTAATACCTATCAAGCGATGGCTCCAATCAATCTGTCCCATTAACTTACGTGGCATAGGCACTTTCAGATTGTCTATCAGATATTTATGTGTTTCAAAAAAAGATTGCACAATGTTTGTATTGTAAATTCGACAACAAATGTAACATTCGCTTCTATACTATTGCAATCTCTACATTACATTTTAACCCCGAAGCTGTAATTTATACTTATTAAAAATAAGGAAATTGTACAATGTGTGGATAGCTTTTGGCGAATAGCATATGGCTTTTGGCTGGTGGCATGTGGCCTATGGCTGTTAGCAACTAGCCATTAGCCACTAGCTATTACCCATCAGCAAAAAAGGCTCCTCTGAAATTAACAGAGAAGCCTTTAGAATTTATTTGTTTGCGAAAAATTTATTAATCGTTCATCGATATTAAAAACTCTTCGTTACTTCTTGTATTGTTCATCCTGTCGCGTAAAAACTCCATTGATTCAATGGGGTTCATATCGGCAAGGTAATTACGAAGTACCCAAATACGATTCATGTTTTCTTTTTCAATCAACAAGTCCTCACGTCGGGTGCTGCTCATGGTAACATCCACAGCAGGGTAAATTCGCTTGTTCGAAAGTTTTCTGTCAAGCTGAAGCTCCATATTACCGGTTCCTTTAAATTCTTCGAATATTACTTCGTCCATTTTAGAACCTGTTTCGGTAAGGGCCGTTGCTAAAATAGTTAAGGAACCACCATCTTCTATATTACGCGCTGCACCAAAAAAGCGTTTTGGTTTGTGTAACGCATTGGCATCCACACCACCTGATAGCACTTTGCCCGAAGCCGGAGAAACAGTGTTATAAGCTCTGGCCAATCGTGTGATTGAATCTAACAAAACAACCACATCATGCCCACACTCTACCAGTCTTTTGGCTTTTTCTAATACGATGTTGGCTACTTTAACATGGCGCTCAGCAGGTTCATCAAAAGTAGATGATATTACTTCAGCATTCACACTACGTGCCATATCGGTAACCTCTTCTGGTCGTTCATCAACCAAAAGAATAATCATATATACCTCGGGATGGTTGGCTGCAATAGCATTGGCTACCTCTTTAAGTAAAACCGTTTTACCTGTTTTGGGTTGGGCAACAATCAAACCACGTTGTCCCTTACCAATAGGAGCAAACATATCAACTACACGCGCAGATAAACTAACTTTTCCGGAGCCAGTTAAATTAAATTTTTCGTTAGGAAAAATGGGTGTCAAGTGATCAAAAGGAACCCTGTCGCGAACAATCTGTGGCGATCTTCCATTTAGCTCTTCCACTTTAATAAGCGGAAAGTATTTTTCGCCTTCTTTTGGAGGACGGATGGTACCCAACACGGTATCGCCTGTTTTTAATCCAAAAAGTTTTATTTGCGATTGCGATACATAAATATCATCGGGAGAGTTCAGGTAATTGTAATCTGATGACCTTAAAAAGCCATAGCCATCCTGCATAATTTCTAATACGCCGGAAGCGGATATGATACCATCAAAATCAAAGGACTTATCCTGTTTGTTGGGTCTGCGATTTCCATCTTTTCCACCCTTAGGCTCACGTGGCTCACGCGGTTCGCGTTGGCGGCGGTTTGTATTATCATCAGTTGGACGGGGGGGTCTGCGATTTTCAGTAGGCGCTTCCTTATCCTTTACTTTATCTTTTATCTCTTCAGATTTTTTTGCATGTACAGGTGCTTTACTCTCTTGCTTTGTGGCAGTATCCTGGGGTTTTTCCTTATTTTCGGGAGCTTTTGATTCTTCCTTTTTTTGTACGTGAGGTATTGCACGCTTAGGCTCTCGTTTTGCAGTCCCCTGATCGGGTTTGCTTTCTTCAGCCTTATTCTCTTCCGATTTTGTTCCTGTTGCATCATTTGTTTTCGCATCAGCAACCTTAACCTTAGAATCTGATTCCCTTTTTATAGGTCTTCTGTCGGTAACTTTTCTTTGTTCCGGTTTTCTTACAGGTGTTTTTTCTGTTTTTGTTCCTTTTTCTTTTTCCGAAGCCACAATGGCTTGCTCATCCAGAATCCTATAAATTAAGTCTTGCTTTTTATACGAGTCTAAGCGTTTAATGTCTAACTCTTTAGCAACCTCTTTCAATTCAGGCAAGAGCTTTTTATTCAATTCAAGAATATCATACATAATGTTAACCAATAAATTCTCTTAGGGGGAATATTTTAAAATGAAATGAACTAGTGTTCGGTAATATACTTTAATGTTACTAGTTTTAAGTGTTCTGTAAGGCTAAGATTCTAAGAAAAGAAAGATGCCTAGAAGATTTGATGCAAACTTACACATTATGAACCAAAACACAAAATTATTTTTTTATATTTTACATCAACAAAATAAGGGCTTACAGTTTTTTTATACCTGCCGGGAAACACAAACCTACTTTTTTTGTTATATTTACGATGCTTAAATTAACACAACACACACAAATTACCGCTACCGTATGCGACAACTTAAAATTACAAAACAAGTTACCAACCGCGAAACACCATCGTTGGATAAGTACCTACACGAAATAGGCAAAGTAAAGCTAATAAACTCAGAGGAGGAGGCAATGCTTGCGCGAAAGATAAAGGAAGGTGACCAAAAGGCGCTGGAATCATTGATAAATGCCAATCTTCGTTTTGTTGTTTCTGTATCAAAACAATATCAAAATCAAGGCTTAAGCCTATCCGATTTAATTAACGAGGGCAACCTTGGGCTTATAAAAGCTGCGCAACGATTTGACGAAACACGTGGTTTTAAATTTATATCGTATGCCGTTTGGTGGATTCGCCAGTCCATATTGCAGGCTTTAGCCGAGCAAGCTCGTATTGTTAGACTGCCGCTGAATAAAATAGGTTCCATGAATAAGGTGAGCAACGCGTTTTCGAGATTGGAACAAGAGTACCAGCGCGAACCCAGCCCCGAAGAAATTGCGCAAACCCTGAATTTAGCTCCCAAAGAGGTAAAAGAATCGTTGAAGGCAATGAGCAGGCATATTTCGATGGATGCTCCCTTGCGCAAAGACGAGGACAACGACATGTACGATACCCTTTTGTCCACTGATGCGGTTAGTCCGGACAATAAATTGCTCTCCGATTCACTCCGTCGCGAAATAGAACGCTCCTTATCCACACTTTCGTCGCGCGAGGGCGATATAATAAGGCTTTATTATGGTTTAAACGGTGAGCCACCATACTCGCTGGAAGAAATAGGTAACTTGTTTAACCTGACCCGCGAAAGAGTGAGGCAGATAAAAGAAAAGGCTATTAAAAGACTAAAACATACTTATCGCAGCAAGATACTGCGCTCGTATTTGGGATAGGCTTGCAAAAAAAATAGACTGTTAGACATTAGACTGTTAGATAATAGACTTAGGCATTTAACGAATATAAATAGTAATGTGGCTAAAGCCCAATTAAGCAGTTGCTTACATAGGCGTCAGCTACCCGCCTGCCGGACGGGCAGGAAGCAGACGGCAATAAAAATTTAAAATAAACCATGAATCACTTATTAGCACCCTCCTTATTGGCCGCAGATTTTAGTAAAATGGAATCAACCATTGAAATTATTAACCAAAGCGAGGCGGACTGGCTTCATCTGGATATTATGGATGGTGTTTTTGTACCTAATATTTCCTTTGGACTGCCTATACTGAAATCCTTGCGCCCACATATCAGCAAGCCTTTTGATGTTCATTTGATGATAGTACAGCCCGATAAGTATATTTCGGATTTTAAAAAAGCTGGTGCCGATTTGTTAAATGTTCATTACGAAGCTTGTACCCACTTAAGTCGCACCATACAGGCTATTAAAGATGAAGGTATGAAGGCAGGTGTAACATTAAACCCACATACACCCGTTTTTTTATTGCAAGATATTATTGCAGAACTTGATCTGGTATTACTCATGTCGGTAAACCCAGGTTTTGGCGGGCAAAAATTTATACCCAACACCTTCAAAAAAATTGAGGAGCTGAAAAAACTGATTGCCCAAACAGGAAGCACCGCTTTAATTCAGGTGGATGGTGGTGTTGACACACACAACGCAGAGCAGCTTGTTAATGCGGGTGCCGATGTCTTGGTGGCTGGTAGTGCTGTATTCAATGCCCCAAGTCCCATCGAAGTCATCAGAAAACTTAAACATTTTTCGGCAAAAGTGTAGGTCAGCTTATACCTTTAACTAACTGGAGACTTAAGTGCTATAATATAAGCTAGTTACAAAAAAAATCGATGATGGATGTTATGTGCCATGTTCCGACGCAAAGTTGTTGTAAATATATAACGAGAACTGTGGTGCGTCGGATTTGCATGGCGCTCTTTCCCCGGGTTTCAACCCGGGGCTATTCATATTTTACTCCTACAGGGTAAGTTTATTACGCAACCCGCCCTCGTTACCTGCCTACAGACAGGGATAATTGATTATGTCGTTTTTCAAGACTAAGATACTTTTAACTATACCTAATTTACTCAATAGTTTATTAATCCTTTACTCAATTAATCCGTAATCTCTTCCCTCAATCCTGCGGGCTAAACCTCTAAGAGTCTTTGCCACAGCCTGCCGCCTGCATGTCTCATAGGCAAGGCTGGCTGTTAAACGTCTATAATCTATAAATCTCTTATCTAAACGTCTCTTCTATTAAAACATCTTTCTATAGCAGCGCTTACGCTTATGCTGAACATGATCAAAGGATTTCCATAACTGGATGGCTACTTTGTTTTCTTCGAGCATACCGGTGGTTTCTACAAACCTAATTCCATCGGCATTGGCTGTTTTCCAAAGTTCGTTCATCAATAAGGATACACCGCCCATTTTTTGCAGTTCGGGTATGACGCCGGTGAGCATCAAATCCATTTCTTTGGGTTTTTCCAAGGCTTTTTTAAGATGCCACCATCCAAAGGGCAGCAGCTTGCCTTTTGCTTTTTGTAAGGCAACAGAAAGCGATGGGAGGGCAACCACAAAACCGGCCAGCTCATCTTCTTTATCGAGCATCACTTTAACGTAACGCGGGTTTATGGCCGGGAAAAATTTGTTGATATAAAACTTTACCAATCTATCGGGTAATCTAAAGGTGCCAAATAATCCGGCAAAGGCATCGTTGAACACCTTAAATATCTTTTCGCGATAAGGTTCTAGCTCGCTCCTGGAGTTGAAGTTAAGCATTTTCAGACCATAACGCTTCTTTATCATTTCCGATACCTTCAGTGATTTTTCGGGAAGTGCTTCAGGGAAGGTAATTCTAAACTCTAACCAATCGGCTTCCTTGTTGTAACCTAATTTTTCGATATGCTGCTGGTAGTAAGCGTGATGATAGTCGCTGGCCATAACCGCAATATGATCGTGCCCTTCAATCAGCAAGCCCGAGTGATCCAGATTTGAAAATCCCAGTGGCCCCATAACCCCCACCATACCTTGCTGCTTGAGCCACTCCTCGGCAGTTTCAAAAAGCTTTTGCACCACTTCAAAGCTATCGATAAATTCTATTCGGGTAATGCGTCCTAAATTCTCGCCAATTTTTTCAATCCATAAATCATTGACGATGGCTCCAATCCTGCCCACAATTTTCCCATCCTGATAGGCCAACCAAAATTTTGCTCTGGAGAAATCGTAAGCCGGGTTTTTATCGGGTGTTATGGCTCCCAGTTCATCCGCCCGCATGGCTGGCACCCAAAAGGCATTGTTCTTATATAATTGATAAGGAAAATCTACAAACTTTTTCCTTTGACCTTGATCTTTTACTTCTACTATTTGGATAGCCATCTTATGAACTAAGTTAGATGGCAAAAATAAGTAAAAAATACAATGAATTAAAGTAAGATTGAAACTTGCTTTAAATGAAGAAATGATGCTTCGGCTTATTGCATTATTCTCCGGCGCAAGAAATGGCGTTTATCCCTGTTCTAAATCTAGCTTTAACTATCTAAACTCATCGCTCTATTTAATGATAACATTTATCTAAATTTAGTCGTAACTATTTCCTTATGAGCTAATTGCAAAAAAAAGGTTGTTTATGGGTGTTATGTGCCCTGTTCCGACGCAAAGTTATTGCAGAAATATTACGAGAACTATGGTGCGTCGCCTGCCTGCCTGCCGCAGGCAGAGATTATTGGATATGCCGTTTTCCGCAGCGAAAGCACTGCTAACTTCTCACCCTTCGAGCCATTGCTTAAATGACTTTATTTTATCGCGCGACACCAGTATATCATTGTGCTTACAGGCTGTCATTTTTACTTTAATACGTAAAGGCCCAAGCGAAATAACATCATCGATGGAATCGAGGGCTACAATGTATTGTCGGCTTATGCGAAAAAACTTTGCGGGATCTAACATCTCTATCAACTTGTCGAGGGCATAATCCACCAAATAATTGTTACCACTTTGCGTAAGTAAATAGGTCGCTTTTTCGGAGCTGTAAAAACAAGCAATCTCCTCCGTTTTAATAGGACGTATATGTGCGCCTACTTTTACCACAAAGCGTTCTTTGTATTCGGGCTTTTTGTTTTGCATGGCATCCAACAACTTTGAAATATCTGGCAGTATCCTATTCCTGTCCTCCTTTGCCATAAAGGTTTCATACTTCTCCAAAGCATCGCATAAGGGCTTCTTCGACAGTGGTTTTAAAAGGTAATCGATGCTGTTTACTTTAAAGGCTTGCAAAGCATATTGATCGTAAGCGGTGGTGAAAATAATAAAGGAAGCAATGTTTACCCGCTTAAATATCTCGAAACAGAGCCCATCGCCCAAATGCACATCCATAAAAATCAGGGCGGGATGTTCATTGGCGTTTAACCACGCTTCTGCACTTTTCACGGAATCCAGCACATCTACTACCTCAATCCCCGAATCGCATTCTTTTATCAAGGTCTCCAAGTGTGTTGCTGCCAAAGGCTCATCTTCTATAATCAAAACTTTCATGGTCGTATTAAGTTATCTTCCATTTGCAGCAAAGGTACTTTTACTATGAATTTATCTTGGGCTTTTTCTACTTCTAAAGTACGGTCAGTTAAAAACTTATACCGTTCGCTCAGGTTCTTTAACCCCAACTTTTCTCCCTCAACTGGGCTCAAATAAGGTTTAAAAGTATTTTCCACTATTAGATAGTTGTTCTGCAAATATATTTTTATCCTCAATGTGTTTTCCTTATTTATCTGATTATGCTTGATGGCATTTTCTACCAGCATTTGCAAGGTCATGGGTATGATTTGATGATTGTTGAGGTTGTCCGTTTGAATATCCACCACTATATTTTGGCCAAACCGCTCCTGTTGCAAATCGAGATATTGATTAACAAAATCTACTTCTTCCTTTAGCGTCACAATCTCCTTGCTTCTTACAGCCAATAAATCGCGATAAAAATTGGACAGCTTACCTACAAAAGTCTGGGCTCTATCTTTATCTAAATTAATTAAAGAACTGAGCACATTTAAGCTGTTGAATAAAAAATGTGGGTTCACCTGATTGCTCAAAACCTTGTATTGTAGCGAAACTGCTTCTTGCTTTAATGCTTCTTCTGCGTGAAGGCTTCTGCGCCAGTCACTAAAAAAGGCTTTTGAAAAAAAAAATATAGTGATAATATAAAGAGCGGCATATTCTATAATGAGCATGTATTTGCCATAAGTTAGAAACTTATTCCATGCATACCCGAGAAAGAAGATGTACCATAGCCAGTTTGTGAAAAATATAACACATGTAGAATAAACCGTTGTAACCGCAAAGGCTATAAAAACACTACGAACAGGCCGCTTAACCCAATGTATCCACCTTTTCTCAACAAAATGATATACAAAGCCATTAAGAAACAATCCATAACCCAACATTAAAGAATAACCCGCCGTAAATAACCACGACTTAACATCCCAACGAATGCTGTTGGAGAGCAGCAGCACGGATATAATGCCAATTAAAATTGAAACGCCACCCATCACAAGAATCCTTGTTAGGTATCCTGATTTTTTATCGTCTTTATTTTTCATTATTTCTAATTGCATTTTTCTAACATTTGTTGCGTATGCCGTTTATCCCAAGAAGGCCAAAAAGATATTTCGGATGGCTTACTATCATATAGCGTCAAGGCTTTTTCGAATAGAGGTTTTGCCTTTTCTTTCCCTCCTCCAAACATACTGGGCGTGTGAAAAACATTGTTTCCCCTGCAATAATAAATCCGCGGATTGTCCTTATTTAGTGCTTCGGCTTTATCCAGTGCTTCGTTGGACAGTGTGGAATATTTCATGCCACTCATAGGGCCGCTGATACGCATGGAATACAACAAAGCTTGCAACACATGCACTTCCGACTCTTGAGATTTTACCTTATACAGCTTATCGACATAGCCCTGAGCCACATCCAAATTTTTGTCAATCTCATCTCTATCCTTACTAAAAAAAGTAATCCTGACCAAGGAGTAAGCGGCATAATACAAAGGTAGCCATTCATCGGTTTCCTTTTGAGAAACACGGTAAAATGTGCCCGATATGGCGCTTAATTCCTGAGCAGTTTTAGCTTGGTACATTTTTTCGATATTCTGCTGCATCACTTCCGGATAATTACTCGCGGATGCGCTAAAGCTAAGAAGGGAAGCAATGATAAATATGGTGTTGATGGCAATTGTTTTTTGTTTCATTTTATAATTCATGATAATAATATTTGTGCCTGAGGCAATTATTTTAACCCAAATAATTAAAATTATTTCTGTCTCCGACAGCGACTAAGTTTGACTTCGTCGATTTTCAATTCAGTAAAAACTTTTGAAAAAAGTTTAACTTCAGCTATGTCGGGGTTAATCTGAAATACATTCATATTTAATCAATTTATGAATGCTTCAGATTAAAGTTATAAAAACACCTATAAAAGCAAACTGTTTAATATCGTTTGTGATAGGCAGATAAACAGAGCTTCCGTTTACATTACGGATGGGACCTGGGCGATATCCATAAATATTGTTTGGCCAACAGCATTAACTGCCGTTAAAAAGATAATGGAAAGAATAAAGTGGTCTCATCGCTTTATGTATGTTTTATTAACAATTCAAAATTGCCAACAAACACGCAGATGATGAAATAGAAATTACCGGACGGTCGTTTTTTCGGGATGAATGGGGAAATGACTAATAGTTGTCCGTCCTAATAAAAGGCAACCGCACAAACTATCAGATTTATTTTAGTAGATAGGCAGCCCAATGATGAAAAACCAAAAGAGCTTGTTTCTTTGTCAGCGTTTTATAGAAATTGAATAAAAAATCCACACCCAAAGGATGTGGCCTTGGGATAACCCCTAAAAGGGGATACATTGCTTTAGCAATAGGTGAAGTAATCCTACTTCATATGCCCCAAAGTTGATAACCACAAAAAAACATAGATGATTTTTCAATCGCTTCAGGAATAATTGTTTTGAATTGCAATTGTTCATCTGATAAATCACTTTGCCAAGTTCCATCTATTTCGTTATATATTTCGAATTTACTGGATATTCTGTCATAATGAATCTGCTTTCCACTTCGACTCAGACCGCCAGCAAGAATAATATAAAATTCTGCTCTACCATTAATGTCGCAAAGATCTTTTAAATGTTCAATCGATAAAACTAGTTTCCAATCCATAATTAATTGTATTTTTGAATTTCAAACCAGGAAAATAATAAAAAGATGGCAACTTTTCCCAAAAGAGAATATTTTTTCAAACCAGTACTTCTAGCAATTCAGCAACTTGGCGGGTCAGGTACCAATGAAGAGATAAATAATAAAGTTATAGAATCTTTGAAAATAACAGATGACTTATTGGCGATAATGCATAAGAACACGAACCAGACTGAGTTTGAATATCAGATGGCTTGGGTAAGAACAATGCTTAAAAGTCAAGGACTTTTGGAAAATTCAAGAAGAGGGGTTTGGTCTTTAAATAGTTATGCTGATTTTTCATTAGTTAATCCAGTTTGGGATAAAAAAATGGAAAAGCAAGTTAATGAAGAGGTAAAAGAAGATGAAGACTGGAAAGAAAAAGTTTTAAATGTGATAACTGAGAATTTATCACCGTCAGCTTTCGAAAGATTAATTCAAAGATTATTACGGGAAAAGGGGTTTACCCAAGTCGAAGTTACCGGAAGAACTGGTGATGGTGGTATAGATGGAAGAGGAATTGCTCGAATAAATGGAATTTTAAGTTTTCATATTATTTTCCAATGCAAAAGGTATAAAAGTACTTCGAAAGTTGGCTCAAAAGATATTAGGGATTTTAGAGGTGCGATGGTTGGGCGTACAGACAAAGGGTTATTTATTACAACAGCTTCTTTTACGAGAGATGCAATTTTGGAAGCATCCAGAGATGGGGCTCCAGCAATTGATTTGATGGATGGTGAAAAACTAGCTGAAAAACTGAAAGAATTAAATCTTGGGTTGAAAGTGGAATTAAAAGAATCAGTTATAGTTGATGAATACTGGTTTAAGAATTTTGATTCAAATTTAAAATAGAGGCTGCTTTAGGAATTGACATAAATTCATCCAAACAACCAGACTATAAAGGAATCGAACTTAAATCCTTTAGAAGTAGCCGTAGTAATACCTCATATCCGCAAACTACATAAAAAATTGAAGTTCCCGATTATTTATGATACAATTGATTCGTAATTTGTTGTTTTTGGAGTCTGCTTTGGATAATTATCCATCATTCGATGGGTTCCAAAGTTGGCATTTTGTT
>JAGXIO010000245.1 GCA_024635555.1 Saccharicrinis sp. | reverse complement strand
TTAATTCTGCTTCTCTCATGATAAACTTATTTTATACAAAGTTAACGATAAATTCGTTCATTTGGTTTTCAATATCCACAGATGTCATTTCTCCGTTTTCATTATATAGAAATTTTCTTTTATTAAAAGATATTATTGGAAAATTAGCAGCCGAACTACGCATGTATGTTCCGCTTTTGCTTAGGCAAAAAAAAACGGCATCCGAAAAATTTTCTGAAGGCCGTTTTATAACTATTTAGAAGGTAATAATGTTATCTGCAAGCTTCCTTCATATAACTTAGTTATATACAATTATTTACGGATTAGAACAAATTAGTCAAATAGTTTATTTGCATTTTATTAATTAATAATTTCACCTTTTATATGGGCTTCACCATATACAATCCCTAACTTTGTATCTTTTACCATTATAACTTGCAAAATGAACAACAATAAGTCACCCCATACCTTTCATGTACCTGTAATGGGTACAGGTTTTACCATTGAATCCCCCATTAAGCTTGCCCATTACGGTATAAGCTCGGTAGTTCCAATTACAGATCATTTTATCATGGAACACCTCATCAAAATTCATAGCGAAAAAAACGGTTTGGATTATACACCTACCAATCCATCCGACAGGAAAAACAGAGCCCTTATAATTAAGAACTACCTGAATTTATTGCACACACTGGTTCAGCGTAATTTCGATGGTCTAAAACAATCTAAGTTTGAGCAAGGAAGCGAAATAAGTAAATATTTTGAGCTGTTGCCTGTCAACTCTCCTCTATCCATAGCCTATGCAGAGATGCTTAATGCCGATGGTGAGGTAAAAGCAAATTTGCAAGAGAAATTAAGGACGATGTTAAGTGTGGGCGAAATTGATGTGAACATCATGACCAAGCTCGACGGTGTAAACTACGATAAGAAGAATAACGCATTGCCTATTGAGTATAACGATGCGCACGCAGCCATTGAAGGTTTTGCTACCAGCAACTTAACTTCTTCGGTTGTTTTGTCGGCCGGCCTCAACCCTCGTCTTTATAGTCATATGGCTAAGTTCAATGATTTTTATCCGGATGAAAACGGTCACATAAAAAAACGTATCACACTAAAAGTTAGCGACTACCGATCAGCCATGGTGCAGGGTAGGTTTTTAGCCAAAAAAGGTCTTTGGGTTTCGGAGTTCCGGATTGAGTCGGGACTGAATTGCGGCGGCCATGCTTTTGCTTCCGATGGTTATTTGTTAGGACCAATTTTAAAGGAATTTAAAGATAACAAGGAAACCCTTGTTAATATGTTACATGGCGAGTATGCTCAGGCTCTAAAAGCACAAAAAGATATTGAAATAGAAAAACCACATCAGGTAATTTATACTGTTCAAGGCGGTGTGGGCGACACACATGAGCATGAAATGTTATTGAAGTTTTACGAAATGGAATCCATAGGCTGGGGTTCTCCCTTTTTACTGGTTCCCGAAGCGGTAACAATTGATGAATTTACCCAGAATCTGCTCAAAGACGCCACCGAAGATGATTTTTATTTAAGTGAAGTTTCTCCTTTGGGCGTTCCTTTTAACTCGGTACGCGGCAATTGGGCCGATATCGAAAAACAAAAAAGAATAGACGCTGGAAAACCTGGTGCTGTATGTTTAAAAAACTTTTTGCAATTTAATACCGAATTTACCGAGAGAACCATTTGTACGTCATCCGTTCAGTATCAAAAAACAAAAATAGCACAGCTTAAAGAAACCATCACCAACGGAGTGGAGCTTAAGGAGAAAATAAGTAAAGTGGTAGAAAAAGCCTGTTTATGTGTTGGACTGGGCAATGCAGTTATGGATTACCATAAATTAGAGCTGCCCAAAGGCAACCATGGTGTGGTTGTTTGTCCGGGACCCAACTTGGCTTATTTTAATAAGATAAGTTCGTTAAAGGAGATGATTGATCATATCTACGGTAAATCGAACAAACTGTTCTACGCAAATCGTCCCAATTTATTCATCAAGGAGATAAAGATATATATGGATTATCTCAAAAATAAGATTGATGAATGCAAGGATGAGTTTACACCACCACAGATAAAGTATTTTAACACTTTTAAATCCAATATGCAGGATGGTATCATCTATTATAAAGAGATGTTTTCGAAGGGTGATGAGCTGTTAGAGAATATGAGGGACAAAGTTTTAGAGGATCTTTCGTTTTACAAAAAGGAGCTGGCCGTAATGTATGTTCCACAAGCAGTAAAATAAATTTACAATACTTAAGTAATATTAAACAATATAAAAGGCAGACTTCAATTTTTGGAGTCTGCCGTTTTTGTCTTATATCGAAGAAAATAATAAACTATGGGACTAAGTATTCATTACAACGCTAGATTTAACAAAGAGGCAGATTTGGCTGAGCTGATAGCGGAAGTGCGGGACATTGCTGAAATATTAAAATGGGACTATTTTATATTTTCCGAAGAGTTCCCCCCCGGCGAAACAGACAACCAATCGCACGATGGCGACTTATATGGTATTGATTTTACACCTCCGGGATGCGAATCCGTTTCGTTATGTTTCCTATCTAACCGCAGAATGTCGGACATTGTTCATTTAAAACTATATGGCGAGTCGGACGATGAAGAGGAACGGAAATACCTTTATATGCTTGCCACTAAAACCCAGTTTGCTGATGTATCGGTGCATAAAGCCATCATCCACCTTTTCCGTCACCTCGTGGATAAAAATTACTTTGAGGAATTTAATTTAATAGACGAAGGTGAATACTGGGAAACAGGTGACGAAAAGCTATTGGAAAGTAAACACGAGACGCTTGGCACATTAATCGACAACTTTAGCCTTGCAGTGCAGAGTGTTCCGTCCCTGCAAGGCGAATCGTATATAAACTATTTTGAGCGGATTGTTAAATTGGTACAGGATACGAAAAAAAAAGATGGAAAATATTAATTCATAAGGGACTAATATTATAAGTATACCTACCTAGGGATAAATGTTTGCAATTTTAGACCAAAAATGTGAGAAGTGATTATGCTACATGTGTTCCATAACCACTTCTCCACAAATCAAGCACTTATCCAAGGAATTAGTTTTTATATTCAAAAGTGGCATAGCTCAGTCCATATCCAAAAGGATATAAAGCGGTTTTTGGGCATCCGTATAGCCCGAGTACGTTACATGAATTTTGCTATAAGGCCTTCCTGTATTTTTTTGGTTATAACATAAGGGTTCCTGTCACACATTGTACGGAAACGAAATGCCCAATTTGCCTGACGGGTTATAATCTCCAAATAAAACATCGGCAATGGCGTTCCCGGATTCTGAGCCTAAAAACCAACATTCTAAAATAGAAGATACCTTCTCAATTGATCCCGAGATGAATAAATGTTTTTTTCACTTTAATTGATAAACCCGCACGTAATCCACTCGCATTTGTTGGGGGAAAACACTATCGTCAATTCCCTTTTTGCCCCCGAGCATTCCTCCTACTGCGGTATTCATAATTAAATAAAACTTTTGGTCAAAAGGCCATTCATCTGTGGTTTTATGTTCATTTAATATTTGGTTGTAAACCGTATCGTTTAATAAAAAATCCATTTTCTCCGGTGTCCATTCCAAGGCAAATACATTGAAGGAATCATAGGGCTGGTCAATAAAAATCTTTTTACCTTTTTGTGTGCCTTTCATATGGTTGTATGCCTTGGTATGGATGGTACCAAATATAGAATCCGGATCAAAGCCTACGTGTTCCATAATATCAATCTCACCGCACTCGGGCCATCCCACTTCATTTCTGTTTCCGCCCAGCATCCAAATGGCCGGCCAAAGACCAACTCCCCGAGGCAATTTTGCGCTTATCTCGATACGTCCATATTTCCACGAAGCAAGATTTTTAGTGGTTAATCTGGCTGAGGTGTATACTGCTGTTTTCCTTTCCGCGGCATATTTCATCCAACTTTTCTTTAAAAGATCGGGATTATTATAATCCTTGTTGGGGATTTCTTCTTTATGTGTTTCAATAATCAGATGTCCATCTTCTACCCTTGCATTTTTTAAACTATCGGTATAATACTGATCTTCCCGATTGGCTATAAAACCATAGTCGTAGCCCCAGTTGGCACTATCTGGTTTGCCATTATAATTAAATTCATCGCTCCAAACCAATTGATAGCCTTTACTTACAGGGCTGGCCTTAATCCTGGCAAACAACAAATAGGGCTCGTCGGTGGTAATGAAGTCAAATTCGTTGGCCAACAACCAATCCATATCGTCCTGCTTATCCACTGTCCAGGCATTTAAGCTTAATCCTAAATCTTTGGCACTTTTAATCCAATCCGGATTTTTTTTAAAAGCATCCATATAATAATCTAAACCTGAAATTCCGTCATCTTTTAATTGTTGTGGCGTTTTAGTACTACCTAAGTATTGTGTTTTGGCCAAAGGGTCAAGCTCAGTTATTTTTTTAAGTATATCGTACCCAAAGCTGATATAGGAGTGGATATAGGGCTCGGCTTTTAGCTCTTTAACCAAGGCAATTATATTCTCTGCTATTTTAAAATTAAGTTCCTTATTGTTGGTGGGTTTAATTTCGCATACCAATCCGGTACCGATGTTATTTTCCATTCCCGCAAGGATATAATCTTTTAAGGTTGGCAAAACCTCTCCGTTCGAGAGTTTAAATTTGGCCAGATCTTCGTATGTAGTTTCCTGTACCAATAAATCGTTATAATCTTCATCGTGCGTTACAATCAACACACTATCGGCCGTCATTCTAACATCAAACTCAGAACCTACACAATTTAATTGAATCGCTTGCTTTAAGGATGCAATGGAATTTTCGGGCAGGTTACTGCTTTTCCATGCCCCGCGATGTGCCACCACTGGATTGTTGGCAAAGCTAATTTCTCCATCGGCTGATGGTTTACAAGCATTGAAACTTAAAATAAAAATTATCAGAAATAAATTTCGCATATCATCAAAATTTAAAGGTCGCGTAAAAAGAATGGTTCATTTATAATTAACTCCAAGGGCAAATTGTTATATTATCCTTTTCAACCTCTGCTAACAATGGGAATATGAAGTGCAACTAACATATAACTTCCTGGTTCAATCTTCGCCAAATCCTGCTCCAGCTATCGAAACTGGGTTTAGTCAACATATCCAATGTACCTTTAAGAATACCTGTAACAAAACATCTTTTAAATCGACAAAAGGGACAAGGCATTTATTAAATGGTAATATACAGGGGCAAAACGCTTGGAGTGTTTAACAGCAGATAGTTCGTTTGACCGCTTGTTATAACCCCAATAATATGTACCTCAGTGGTATCGACATTGGCATTTTTAATGGCAAAACGCATAACATCGTCAATATCGGAAACAACCTTTACGCTCCCGCAGGCTTCGGGGTTGTTGTTGGGACCACGAAAGTCGGGGTGGATGTAATTCCAGCTGCGCAGAACAATTTCTTCGGATAGTGGGTCTTCCTGAGAATAATCGCCACTCCAGGTATGTAACGAAACGATGAGAGGCTGTGGTTCGGATAGTATTGTTTTATAAAATACAGCCTTTTGTACTTTACCGTCAAACGACGATTTTATTTCAACTTGGGTAAAGTCTTCGGGCCAGCTTTTATCAAGGGTATTGTCCCAAGCAGTCGTGGCCACCTGCGACTTGATTTGCCCAGAGAACACCAACGAAGTTAGCAAGAACAATAGTTTGTATTTCATTGCATGATAGTCTTAGTTCCGAAAATCAGTGTTAATTAGCGTTTGTAAACCCTCACATAGTCCACCTCCATGGTATGCGGAAATTTAGTGTCATCAATCCCTTTTATTCCGCCCAGACCACCTCCAATGGCTAGGTTTAGGATAAGATGGAACGGCTGGTCGAAAGGCCAGGCTTCAAAGCCTTCCCCGTTATTTTTAAAGGTGAAATAGTGTTTACCATCGACATAACTCCGTATTTCGTTTTCGTCCCATTCTGTCGTGTACACATGAAATTCCGTGGTGGCGGTTGGCAGTCCTGTCTTTTTTCCTACCTGCGTGCCAATCATGTGATTGAACTTGTCGGTATGCACAGTTGAAAATACCGTGTCGGGGTTAAACCCCACATGTTCCATTATGTCTATTTCACCGCATTTTGGCCAACCTCCATAAAATGATTTATCGGTTGGTAACATCCAGATAGCCGGCCAGGTCCCGTTTCCGGAAGGGAGCTTAGCCCGAACCTCCACTTTACAGTATTTCCAGTCACCCTTCCCTTTGGTGGTAAGCCTTGCCGAGCTGTAGTCCTTACCAAAAGTGGGTTCTTTTATCGCAGTTATCTGAAGCACTCCATTTTCTATCCGGCAATTTTCAGGATTGGCTACAGTGTACCACTGCTTTTCGTTGTTTCCCCAGCCATATTCATTTCCAAGGGTGTCGTAATTCCATTTAGAGGTGTCAATTAACCCATCAACAATAAATTCATCGTTCCACATCAATTCCCAACTATTTTCTTGAGAATCATTGTTCTTAGCCTTTTCTTTTTTACTGTTCACACAATTGGTGCAAAACAATAAAATCAGTGTATATATAATAGGGGTTTTCATCTCATTATAAATATTTGTTCTTTATTGATATTCGATAGCTTGTCCCGAACTCGATTCGGGAGAACTCGCCAATAATGACCTACTCTGCGTGTGAAGAATTCCCATGGCTCGTCTCATTTTCGTAATTATAAAGAAAGGAATGGGAAAGATTCCCATCCCTTTCAAACTAAACTAAACTATTACCTTATTCTATTTTAAATACCAAGGAACTTGCATTGTATTGTCTATTCCTCCATACTGTTCATCAATAGCTTTTTGATAATTCTCAGGATTTGTAGTCAACTCAATAGTTGGGTATTTCCAGCGTTTTGGAAAAGCACTTGAGTTATCGTCATTTAAGCTGGTTACGGGATTTAAAATATATTCCGGATAACCGGTGCGCAAAAATTGAGGATAATAACTACTATTGGGTTGGAAGAAATCAATCAACCAACGTTGTGTCAAAATCTGTTTCAATCTATCTTGTTTTGTACCACCTGTTTTATAAGCTGCTTCACCGGTAAAATAATTATCGATATAAGTTTGGGTAATTTCCATACCATGCACTAAACCGGCAGTTCTGGTCAGACTCTTGTAGTAAGACAATTGCGCTTTTACGCCATTTTCATAATACTGTTGTGCGTTGCCACCAACCCAACCTTCTTCTATGGCTTCAGCTATAATAAAACATTGTTCAGAATAAGTAAAATACAACAAAGGGTCATTATCTCTAAATTTTGTGTAACGCAAATTCACTAAAGAATACATACCAGCACCATTATTTAACGACAATGTATTTGAAGACATTTCATAAGGCGCACCTACATAAGCATTAAAATCGGTTTGGTTTAAACCGCTTGTTATTTTAGCTGGGGCAGGATCGGCAAAATAGAATAATCTATTGTCAGTATTCATTTTTAAAGCATCAACAGCTAAATCAGAAGGAGCCATCTGCAATCTCTGATTATTAGCATTATAAAAAGGATAACTTGCATTGGTATTTTCTGTATAAACCAATTTTAAATCATCAGTATAACTGGTCATTAAATTGCCAGCATTTACAATTGCTGCAAATCGGGCTTTTTGGTCGGCAGTTGCTTTTTTACTCATGGTTTGAATAACTTTTAACTGCATGGCATTGCATAGTTTTCGCCATTTGCTGGCATCACCATTATACATTATATCTCCACTCAGAACAGCCCCATTTGCAAAATAACCTTCAGCTTCCTGAAGATCAATCAAAATTTGAGCAAATACGTCGGCTTGTTTATCGTACACTGGTTGTAAAATACCTTCCTTTGCCATGCCAGCTTCCGAATAAGGAACATCTCCCATATCCAAAGTGGCTAAAAAGCCATAATATGCTTTTAGAAATAAAGCCAAACCTTTATAAGAAGATTCTGATGTACTTCCTTCAGAGAACCTAACCATATCTTGGAGATCGGTTAAATATTTATAATTTCCAAAACTACCATAAGGCCAATAGGACCAATAATATTGGCCTGGATCCGCGGAAGAGGCCACCTTTGTTACCTGATGGTTGAACAAAGTAATTTGAGTATAAACATCAGCACTGCTATTAGGCAGTTTGAATGTTTTTACCAATGTATAGGATGCAAGCATATCCGGTCTAGCGGCTGTTGATTTATCCGGATTTGTATTAATTTCCTCAAAATTACTGCACGAGGCCGCAAAAAGGGAAATTGTTATAATAAAAATATATATTAAGTTTTTCATAATTCTATTTATTAAAATGAAAGTTTAATACTAGTTCCTAAATATCGTGAAGATGGATCTGCAAAATTATCACTTCCACCATCGGGATCAGAATATTTGAATTCCTTTGTCCATAAAAATACATTTTGGCCTATAAAACTTATTGATGCATTTTTAACAGGTCCCATTTTATCTAAAATTAAATTAGGGAAGTTATAGGTTAATGATATTTCACGCAGCTTAAAAAACGTTCTATCCAAAATATCGT
Source organism: Saccharicrinis sp. (assembly GCA_024635555.1). Lineage (GTDB taxonomy): Bacteria > Bacteroidota > Bacteroidia > Bacteroidales > Marinilabiliaceae > Saccharicrinis. Next base: position 28,710 of record JAGXIO010000245.1, on the reverse strand, counting down.
CTTGGTTTCCTGTACCTCCCCAAGCAGTGCCCCCGTGTAAACTTCTGATGTAATCTTTATACGTAGTGGCTACATCATTGGGCGCAAAAACACGGGTGTCTTCAATGACTTCTCCAGTATTTGCGTCGGTTATATATTTGCCATCAACGACCTGTACACCCTCAGCAAGATAATTTTTAGATCCCGGTGTTGCCACATCTAAAGCCCTTTCAGGAGTTACAGAACCCGGATGAACACCTTGTAACCACATATAAGCCTCCGTGGTAGATGATGCCATTCCTCCAACAACGCCATCAAACGATGCAAATAAACTCCAGTTTTTATATCGCAAAGATGAATTAACACCCCAAATCCAATCAGGATTCCTGTTTCCAATCACAACGCTATAGTTATCTTTTTGTAATAGCCCCGATTTAAGAACACGTTGGCCTGCAAATTCTCCTGTAGGAACTGTTTGAAATGTTCTAAGCGTATAAGCATCAACCCGCTCTCCTTCTTTTACCCATGGTCTTTTGGTAGAATAAATTGGATCTAATTTGGAATACACCTCTTTATATGCTGACCAGTTAACTCCCAAATCCCATTGTAGGTTTACACTCATAATTGGAGTTCCTGTTAATGCAACAATCCAACTTTTTCTAGTTCTTTCCTCATCAGTATTTATATACTTATAATTATATCCAGAAGCTGAAGTCAAAGGCCCTTTTGATAAGGCGTCGTAGCTTCGTCTGTTGGCATAGGTAACATCAGCCGTTAGCCGTCTTTTAAAAAACATTCCCTGTAGCCCAACTTCATAAGTATCAGAAGCCGAAGGAAGAACAATATCCAAATCATACAAAGTGTCGGGTGGATAACTGCCACTAACAGCATTCCAAATACTCGAAGAAGATGTATATAAACTGTTAATATCATATATTCCTGCAGGATCTTTTGCCTGTGTCCATGAACCTCTAACTTTTAATAAATCCAACCAATTATTTGTTGATTCGTTTAGTAATTCAGACACTATAAAACTACCTGAAATCGATGGGTAAAAATAATGTTTATTTGATGCTGAAACACCTGACCCTGCTAAGGTAGAACTCCAGTCATTACGACCTGTAATATCTAAATATATTAATTTATTCCATGACAATGCCAAACGGCCAAAAGCTGAATTAACTTGCTGTGCACGTCTTTCTTCAGCAACCGTTGCTGGACTTACTGATGCAGCTAATGAGAAAAAACCAGGCACAGATAAACCACCTACTGTTGTACCATTAATATTTTCGTCTTTTTGATAAAAAATAGTCCCTCCTGCAAGATATTCTACCTCAAGTTTATCATCAACAAACTTCGTCATACCAGTAAATAGTAAATCGCTGTTAGTGCTATATCCTGTTGTTTTACCTACCAGGTAAGCTCCTGTGTTTGTTCCATTAAAAGTTAATCCAGACCTATATGTGAAATATGGAAGACCGGTATCACCAAGCGACGTATAAGAACCTTGTGCCAAACTTAGTCGTCCTGTATCTCCATAAAAATCTAAACCTGAACGCACCGTGGCTTTTAACCAGTCTGTTATTTCATAACTTGCGGTTAAATCTGCATTAAAAATATCACGAGTTACTTCATTTAACCTTTGATATCTGTCAAAATATGGATTGTTCTGGCCTTTGCCGCTATATGAGTTGCTTGCTAAATTATAACCAAAATGGTTGTTTTGGAGCACACCGGGCGTTAACCAATAATTATCCTTATAATCCAGCACATTAAAATCTGATGAACTATTTGCCAATAAGGTGTACATAGGGTCATAGGATGTATAGCCATTTGAACCCATGTTTGGCGTATATCTTCTGGAGTAGGATAAATTGGATGTTAATTTAAATTTATCTAAATTGATATCTCCACCTAAGGTATAGGTATATTTATCTAATTTTGAATTTGGATAGCGACCTTTATTTTCTGTCCAGTTTAACGAACTTCTAAGTGCCACTGCATTTTCTTTAAATGCAACATTAACATTATTGTTAGTAATGAATCCTTGTTCCAAAAAGTTTTTAAAGTTATCTTTCCCAACAGGCAAGTACGCATAATCTCTGTATTGTTTTAAAATAGGATCCCATTGTGTTTTAATAGAACCATCCATTAATCCACCCCAAGATTGATCCGCAAACTGCTGATAGGTATTATTTTCACCACGGCCATAAACGCTTTGTTTTTCAGGTATAGCTAAATATCCGGCAGTGAACATAGTGTTGGTTGTTACATCAACCGACACCCCTTTACTACTCTCGCTACCGTTTTTAGTGGTAATTAAGATAGCACCTGTTCTCCCACGAAAACCGTATAATGCAGAAGCAGTTGCTCCTTTAAGTGTACTTATTGACTCTATATCTTCAGAAGCAATGTCATTTAAAGTTTTATTGGCATAAGCAATACCATCAATTACAAGCAATGGGGCATCACCAAGAATAGTAATTTTAGGTTCCACATTGAAATCTGTAGAGTTTGTAACCAATACCCCGGCCACTTTACCAGATAGGGATGTAGCTACATCAACCCCCTGAACTCTTTGTAAGGTTTCTCCTTTAATTTCTTGCACAGCATACCCAAGAGATTTTTGTTCTCTTTTTATGCCCAGCGCGGTAACCACTACCTCAGACAAACTTTCGATCGAGGGGATCAGGTTGATGTTTAAGAAATTGGAATTGCTAATCACCAATTCTTTGCTGTTGTAACCCAAGAAAGAGAAAACCAGCGTTTCACCGATTTCAGCGTTCGACAGGTTAAATATCCCTTCCGTATTGGTAATTGTTCCAGTTGTAGTGCCTTTGACAACAATAGATACCCCTGGCAAAGGTAGACCGTTCTCATCCACTACCTTCCCTTGTATTTCGAGCGTTTGGGCCAAAAGCCCCATGCAGCCAACTACAATAAAAAACGTAAAAAACATGGCTGCTCTTTTTAAACTAAGTGTTAATTTCATAAGTGTTTGAATTAAATGAAACTTATTTAATCGTTAAATGATGTTAACAAATGTACGCATTAAACAAAAAGGAAGTCAATTTTTTACCACCACAAAAAGTGTACAATGTGATATTTTGATGTAGTACGTATCAAACACAGCACAAAGTTGCTATATTCATTGTAAAACAGGGCTTTTAGAGCGTTTTAATTATGGAGCGTATTTTTAAGAAAATAATGTATTGTAGTGTTAATGTTGTGATGATTTTTGGGTGTGTAGTGATTATACATTGAGTATGTAGTTCACCAAACCTTCTTCATGGGGCAAATTCATGCGCTTCCGGAGCCTATACCGTTTGGTATCCACACTTTTTACGGAGATATTGAGCAGGGGGGCAATCTCCTTTGAGGTAAGGTTCATCCGCAGATAAACGCAAAACCGCAAATCGCTCGGCGTAAGGTCGGGGTGCAATGTCTTCATCTTATCCAAAAACCCTTTGTCGGCATTGTTAAAGGCCTCCACGAACAGTTCCCAATCTTTGGTGTTATTCAAATTTTTATCGATCAAAGAAACCACTGAACTTGTTTTTATCGCATTTTCTTTACTTTTGAGCTCGCTTTTAATGCAGTTCAAAACTTCATTCTTTTTGATGATGCTCATCTTAGAGAGAGCCAGTTCCCGGTTTTTATTTTCAATATCCTGATTAAGCTGTTCGTTTTTAATTTGCATTATCAATCTTTCGCTCTCTAACTGCTTGTGCCGGAATTTTTTATGGTAGTAACGTTTATAAACCCTGTTTATAACCAAAGCAAGAGTCAATAGAATTACAAAATAGGCCACAAAAGCGAGATTTGATAGATGCCATGACCTATTTACGGTAAAGCTGTACGAAGCGATATTATTGGATATTTTATTTCCTACCTTGGCCCTTACATAAAAAGTATAGTCGCCAAAAGTCAGATTCTCGAAACTCACTTTGGCCTCGCTCATCCAATTACTCCACTTGTCCAGATTTCCTTTTAGTTTGTGCTGATACCTGATCTCTATGGAATGGTCGAAGTCCGGAACGGAAAAATTAAATGTAATAATGCCCGGCCTATGCCTAAATTCGCCGGGTTCGTGCAGGCTATAATCAATCCAATTGTCGTTAATATCTTTTAAACCAACCGCATTCATATAAACGTAATAATCTCGATTTCGATTGGTTCCAGACAGATCAATGGTTATATAACCGTTTGTAGTTCCCAATAAATATACCTCATCGTCAATTGATCTGATATTTTCAAAACCTATGGCTCCCTTTTTTATACTCGCCCGAATGGGTATGATATTTATTTTAGGTTTGTTACTCAAATTGTCATTGGTTACGTAAGTGATGTTATCTTTCCCAAATGCCCAAAGCCGTTCCTTGTTGTCAACCACCAATTTTCCTGTAACAAATTCTTTATTGCACACAATGGAACTCAACGTGCTATCGTACGCAAAAGAATTACCACTTGAGACCAATTTGTAGATGCCTTTTTCGTATGCATACAGTATGTCTCCCCTGTATTTTACCAAGCTAGAATTTTTACCTATGGCCAAAGAGGGTTCCAATTGCACCTCGGTAACTCTTGTCAGGCTGTCGTTCAAATGAATTTTATATACACCTTTATATTCATGGTTCACCCACACCCGGTTCTCATGGTCATATTCAACAAACCGCGAAGAACTGTTGAACCCTTCAATCATATTTTTCACTTTCCACGCCCCATCCGTTTTTTCCATTATCGACAGGCCATCGTAACTGCCCCTGAGCAGCAAATTGTTGCGCCCTGGTATTACTTTAAATATCCATGTGCCGGGCGTATCGTCAATGACCCGGGCTTTGTTTCCTTTAATAATATAAGTTCCCAAATGGTGGCCACATAATAGATCCTCATCATTATAGTTGAACAAATTCCAAACCTGCCCTCCAGTTCCGTCCATAAATGTAAAGGCATCCTTACTGCCTACTTTCCGATAAAACAATCCCTGGTTAGTCCCTAAATACAGGTAGTCATTAAATACCATTGATACATATACAGTCCCTAAAACACCATCATAATCGTTAAAAAATTGTATGGGCGATGATATATTTATGCAGTTGATACCATTGTCGAGCCCCACCCATAAATTACGGTCGTTATCTTCAAACAAAGCCAGCGCCGTGTTGTTGCTTAATCCGTTACGTTGATTAATATGGTAGTTTAGTGTGCCGTCGGGATTTAAATTTATAATGCCATCGGATATTGTTGCAATGATAAAATTACCGTCGCTTAGTTGTAACCCGCAAAAAACGTTCACTTTTTCTATTAAGCCTTTAGTGGGTATGTTCCATTTACTAATTTTATTGCTTTGTTGTTTATAAAAACCCGATTCACGAGTTAGGAGAACAAACCCATCATTTTGTTCAAATATGTTGGTTACTCTTTTGTCTTTTATCAATGCATCTGCTATTATTAGCTTCGGTTTTCCATTCTCTATCCTGTAAATCCCTTCTCCCAGCACTTGATACAATATGTCCTCTTGCACCATAAATATTTTAAAAATAACCTTTTCGGATTTGATCACCTTAAACTTTTCATTTAAAGTATCATAAAAATACAATTTGTGGGTTGATTGAAATATAACCCATTCGTGATAAGTGATTATATTCCAGAACTGTTCATTCTCATCGATACTTTCCGGGAGTTTTGGCAGCAGGGAATGGTATTCAAGTTTGCCTACCGAATTTTTTAACCAGTAACCAAACTCCATATAACAGGCGGTATATATTTTGTCGTCCACCGTATTTACCGCCCGTAAAATTGTATTGTTAGGCGATGGATATAAAAGCCATTGCGAACCATTAAACTCCAGCAGCCCTTTGTTGTTGGCCACATAAATATAATTCTTGCTACTTTGAGAAACCATCCAATTCTGGTTGTCGGCATCGTAATCTTCGGGAGTAAATACTTGTATAGGTGGGAGTTCCTGAGCCAATAAGTTATTGCTAACCAATATCAAGGATAACCAATATAAGACTATGTAAGTATTACCTTTCATAAAATAAGTATACTAAAAAATTTAAACCAAAGGAAAGCATTGTATCCTTCTTAAAAACAAACTATACCATATATATAATTGCAATATGAAACGAGCCATGAGAGTCTCCTCACACAAAGGGAGAATGATTGTAATGGCGAGTTCCCCCGAATCAAGTTCGGGGCAGGCTATGTGGCAAAAAACATAAATTATAAGAGTATATGAAAATACGAAGAAAAGCCTAATAAACAAATCTAAGATTTTCAATTGAATAGTGGTACACATAGGATATTCTAGGTTTAGTCTGGGAAAAGAAAATGCCAATGGTGCCATCATGGTGTTCAATATCGAGAACACGCAACAGCATCAGATTACTCACGGTTTTTACGAAGATTCGGATCCCGTATTCAGCAATGATGGTAAGTACCTGTTTTACCTGACCAATCGAAACATGGACGCAGCCTATTCCTAGCACGTGGATCTATCCCAACTCAACACAAATAGCTGCCATCGCCTTAAAAAAGGATAAGAACATTAAGGTAGAAATAGATTTTGCCAACACCGAAGCTCGTTTGGAAATTCTCCCTCCCTCAGCCGATAATATGATGGGTATTGCAGCCTTTGACGATAAAGCAGTGTATTTACGCAGACCCAATACCGATTCCGACGACAAGGAAAACACTTTGTACTTCTTCGATCTAAAAGAACGCGAAGAGAAAAAATTATCGATAACGTAAGCAAGGTCAGCCTCACTGCTGATGGAAAAGCTTTATTGGTAGAGGTGAAAAATAAGTATGGGATTATAAAACCCGAAGCATCGCAAAAAATTGAAGAGCCTATCCCCACCTCAGACATGACTATGAATTGGGTACCCAAGGTGGAGTGGAAACAGATTTTTACGGATACTTGGCGTCGCCATCGCTATTTCTTTTACGACCCTAATATGCAAGGTGTCGATTGGGATGAGTTGCGCATTCGCTATAGCCGACTGGTTGAAGATGCACGCATCCGTTCCGATATCAATAATCTACAAGCCAGCCTAGTATCTGAGCTCAGCGCCGGACATACTTATTCAAGCGGTGGTGATATGAATAAAGAGTATTGGGTTTTGGCTTTGCGGATATACCCTTTACTCCAATTCACTTTGTTCAATACCTCCTGCTTGAAATTTAATATCTCATAAAACATGAGCTCTCCACTAAAATTTGTACTTTTACCCCTATTAATTTAACAACGATTTTACTATGAAGACAATAAAATTTATTTTAGTAGCTCTTGTAGCTATTCCTTTTTTTAGCAGTTGCGGCTATAATACTATGGTTGAGAAACGCGAAGCTGTAGATGCGCAATGGGCACAGGTCGAAAACGTTTATCAGCGTCGTGCCGATCTTATTCCTAACCTGGTTAATACCGTTAAAGGGTATGCTGCTCACGAAAAAGAAACTTTAGAAGGCGTTATTGAAGCACGCAGCAAAGCAACCTCGATAAATGTAAATGCCGAAAATATGACGGAGGCTTCCATGAAGCAGTTTCAACAAGCACAAGAAGGACTCTCTTCTGCGCTCTCACGTCTGATGGTGGTTGTGGAGCGATATCCAGATTTAAAGGCCAATCAGAATTTCCTGGAACTTCAATCTCAATTGGAAGGAACGGAAAACCGCATTACAGTGGAGCGTATGAAGTTTAATGAAACAACCCGCGATTACAACACCTATATTGCCAAATTTCCGAAAAACCTCATTGCAGGTATGTTCTCATTTGAAAAGAAACCGTATTTCGAAGCGGCTGCTGGAGCATCAACAGCACCCAAAGTTGAATTTTAAAAAAAAATTTATGTCAGATATCATCAATAAAAACGATCGCCAGCGTTTAGAAGAGGCTATTAAGAAAGCTGAAAAGAACACCTCTGGTGAGATTCGGATTCATATAGAAAACAGTTGCTCTGAAGAGTTGATGGACAGAGCCGCCTTTCTCTTTGAAAAACTTGAAATGCATAAAACAGAACTACGAAATGGTGTTCTCTTTTATTTAGCCATGAAGGATCGGGTTTTTGCAGTTTTAGGCGATGCCGGAATTAACAGTAAAGTTCCTGAGGGTTTTTGGGATGATATAAAAGAGGAGATGACCAAGCTGTTTAAAAATGATAATCCCGTAGGTGCTATTGAAACAGGCGTTTTAATGGCTGGTGAGCAGTTGAAATCGCATTTTCCTTATCAATCTGATGATGTGAATGAATTGTCAAATGAAATCTCTTTTGGAAAGTAGAGCGTTTTATAAAGAGCGTTTTATAAATGAATCATCAAAAATTGAATTTATGAATTTGCAAAAAATAAAATCATCTAGTCATAAAATTGGATTAGTAGCCGTCGCATTATTGATTACTTTTTCATCTAAGGCAGATAACTTACCTGAGCGTCCCACACCACCACGAATAGTGAATGACTTTGCTGGTATTTTTGATCAAGGGCAGGCAGAGGAAATGGAGCGGTCTCTGGTTCAATTCAATAATGAAACCAGCACACAGGTGGCAGTGGTTACTATACCTGATTTAGAAGGCTACGATGCCGGAGATTACACCTTCCGGCTGGCAGAAAAATGGGGCGTGGGTCAAAAGGGTAAAAACAATGGAATTCTCATACTGGTTAAGCCCAAAACAACAGATTCCAAAGGTCATGCCTTCATTGCAACCGGATATGGGGTTGAAGGTGCAGTGCCGGATGCAATTGCTAAACGCATTGTGGAGAATGAGATGATTCCACAATTTAAAAATAATGATTACTATGGCGGCGTGAATGCTGGTGTTAAAGTAATTATGGAATTAACTCGTGGCGAATATACTGCTGATGAGTATGTTCAAAAGAATTCTGGTAAAACTGGCGGATCAGTATTTATTGTGTTCATTATAATTTTTATTATAATTTTCACCATGGCGCGTAAAGCCAAAAACACGAATAACTCTTCTATAGGACGAAGCCTTCCTTTTTGGATGCTGATGTCTATGCTCGGTTCTTCAGGTCGACATTCTGGTAGCTGGGGCAACTTCAACTCCGGTGGAGGAAGCTTTGGTGGCGGAGGTGGCGGTGGTTTTAGTGGCTTTGGTGGTGGCAGCTTTGGTGGCGGTGGCGCTGGCGGGAGTTGGTAAAATTACAATTTATGAGTTGGGCTAAAGCCCGATGTGAATACGATGTAGTACCCCGGGATACCCGCCTGACGGAGGGCAGGAATCCCGGATCTAGTTAAGGTTATTAAAAAAAACCTTTTAATAATTAGGCACGGCATTTATGCCGTGAAACATTGCGTAGCGTCAATCGGTTTTAACCGAAACATAAGTTTTGAGTTTCATATCCTATATCTTGCTTTAATAGTGATGTAAATATTTTTAACTACTCATCCATAATCAAAAAAAGCCCGGCAATTCCGGGCTTTTTTTTAAAATCTTACTTCCTCTATCATCTACGGATATGTCACCGTTCCATAACTATTTATAGGTGCTTGAGGAATATTGGCATTGTATTGCTTGTTTATGGCTTTGATAAACTCATTGGCGATAATGGCCGAGCCACGTGCTGTGAAATGCACACCATCCAGAGAAAATAAGCCTCCCGAAACAAAAGTAGATGAATACTTATTGCCATCCATTGCAACACCTTTATCTTCACTGACTGTCTTCTCACTTATTTCTTTCATCACAGAATTCAAATCTACAAAGGCTAAACCATATTGGTTAGCGATGCTTTTTATAGTTTCGTAATAAGCCTCTGTTGCTGAATTAATTTTGTCTACTTCTTCTGCATCCAACACATATTCAACAGGTATTGGAGTTTTAGAACCCCAACCAGTTTCTGTATTTCTAATGTACCCTAAGGCTGGAAGAAGTATTTTTTCGTCTTTCTTAATTTGTCTAATCTTTCCTAAATGTGCATAATCTTTATCAGCAATAACAAATGCGTTTTTGCCTGCAACAAATTCTATTTTGGGCAAACCCATTGCAACAGACACAGCATTATACTGCGTATATGCAGCATTTAACAAGTCGGCCGTAGTCTGATCAATTTCTAGAGCATCATAGGATATGGCATCAAAATAAGGTAAGTCCTTAATATCGGGTATGGTAGCAATTACGCCTTTGGTTCCTGTGTCGGTGAATAATTGAGAAACTATTGTACCCATTGAATTTGCAAATTGGAGTGGCGAAGTAGGTGCACCATTCTCTCCACCTCCAAGCGCAAAACCCAAAACATCATTTATTCCAATCCATAACGAAACAAAGGTTGGATCTTGAACCAACGCATCTATTACCACACTTGTAGTTTGGTTACTTGAAAACCGACTAAAAAATGGATTTCCACCTGCTGCAGGAGCTAACAAACTTGCAGCTGTAGCACCGGGAACTCCCAAGTTATGTACGGGAGCTGAAGCATCATAAACCCTTTCGGCAAAAATTGCCATATCACCAGCACCGGGAACCGGCAACAGGCTTTGCCCAGCAATTTCCAAATCTAAGTAACCTAATCCTGCGCTCCCTACACTACCGCTCGACTTTACCAAAGGTTGTGTAAAACCATTATTGCCAACCGTAGCCAACTGCCCAGCTATAATATTCGGAAAACTACTCTCTTGACCTCTGCGACCCAAAGCACCATCCGTGTATCCTGCAGTGTACGAATCGCCTAAAGCCACATAGGTGGTAAAGTCTGCCTCACCATTGGAGGGCTTAAAATCTTTGTATTCTACTTCGCACTGCGTAAATAGCACGATAGAAAGAAACAATACGATATATTTATTTTTTTGCATCATCTTATTTTTAACTGTTTGTTCACTAATAATTTACGATTTGCTTAAAAAGTATAGGTGATTCCAATCCCCGGAATAATAGCTCTACTATTGTAGGCACCATAAAAATTAGCTGGTTGGTATCCTGCTTCGCGTTCCACACCTGTGATGTATAAAATCGAAGCATCTAAACTCCAATTATTCGTAAGCATATACGATGCACCTCCCGACACACCAATCTTGTTCATTCCTGGAGTCTCGGGATTTACGAAATCATCCGGAATTGGAGTCTCGTCGTAATAAGCTCCGGCTCTAACGATTAGTTTTTTACTGACCACATACTCTGCACCCAAACGATAAATTAAGGTGTTTTCGTAATTTCTAGGGTTTTTCGAATCTTCTAATTGAGGAGTATTGGGCTCAAAATCAAACACTAACTCCTGGTATGCATCCCAAAAAACATACTGTAAGTCAACCGCTAAGGTAAATTTTTCATTCACCTTTAAACCAGCACCAAAAGTTAGGTTGGCCGGTAAAGGCAACTCAGCATCAAATTTGGTGTTAGCTGGGAAAGCAGCTGCTAAAGACGAAGGAACAGAAAATTTGGCATCACCACCCTCCATTTTCATGGACACTTTTGAGCGATAATCTAGTCCAAACGACAAGGCATCACTGGCCTGAAAATACAAACCAGCATTAAAGCCAAAAGCCGTAGTTGATCCATTAATATTTACATGGGCTTCCTCACCATCTTGCCCCATCAGCGGCAATGCTTTGTTCAAATCCACACCGCCAAAAACAATCATGGCACCGACACCAAACCCTAATTTATCACTTATTTTAAACGACAAAGTTGGTTGTACAACAATGGCTTTAAGCGAGATATCCTGGATTAAATATCTTCCGTCCCAGTCCTTATTCCAAGCCAAGGAATTACCAAAAGGAGTATTAACACCTAAACCAGCCGCAAGCCTATCCGTTAACCGAACCGCACCATAAAAGTAAAAAGGAGTTCCGGTTGGATTGTTGGTTTCTGCTTGATACATGGAGTTTTGTTTTGAAAAGGTAATGTCAGACAAAACAAAATTACCACCCAATGTAAAATCATATGTTTTTTCCATTAAACTCAGTGCACCTGGGTTAAAATGAATGGAGGAAGCCCCAAGCATTAATGCTGTACCAGTATGCCCCATAGCCGTATTCTTTTGGCTCTGCACATTTACCTGGTATCCTTCGGCGTAGCTGTTTACAGCTAATGTTGCAAGTAAAACTGCGAAAATAAGTCTGTTCATTAATATAAATATTTAGTATTTTACTATTTTTCAAAAACGTTGCAACGTACTAACAAAATATTTTTCGCTATACAGTTTGTCATTAATAATTGCAGAACAGACGCAAAATTTCACCTTTCAAATTATTTGTTCATTTAATCAAAAAAGAGATTTTTCTAATGTATTCAGTTCTCCAATTTATTGTTAGAGAACAAGATATGCCGTTGGATTAATGCTTAGGCTATAAGACCCATATGTCGCCAAGCAGATTGGGATTCGGGCTCCTAAGGAGGAAAGCAGACGAGAAGGATATTAACAATGCTATAAAGTTTTGTTTCCTGTTGTTTTTCTAAACCTCTCCAGTGCCTCCCCTATTTCTAGACACATACCCAATTTTCCATTTATCAAAGTAGTAGTGGTAATAACTCCTTTGAGGCATAATTTTTCGTCGGGCAATCGATATATATCCTGATAAAACATATACTTAACTCCTTTATGCTCGCATCTCAGCCTCACCACAAAAATATTGTTGCTACGGAGCGGGTATTTGTACTGCATATCCGCTCGCGCCACAACAGCCATGATATTCCGTTGGAACAGTTCAGCAAAATTAACGCCTATCGAATCTAAAAACTCATGGCGTGCATGTTCCAAATAATTTTGATACACCGCATTGTTTACCACCCCTTGCAGGTCGCATTCGTAATCTCTAACTTTAAATTCAAGTTCAAAATCGTATGTAGTTTTGTTCATGCGTGTTAAATTTTTTACGCTCATTCCTAATCTATCTACCTTTGGACGCTGTCAGGTCTAAGCTACTTTAAGTTTTACGCTTTACGCTCATCCCTCTCCGCTCATATCTCTATGCCTTTCGACGCTGTCAGGTCTAAGGACGCTGACAGGTCTGAGCTACCTTCTCCTTAATCAACTCTACAAAATCATTAATATCTTCCTCTTGGGTATCAAAGGAACACATCCATCGCACTTCTGATTTATGCTCATCCCACATATAAAAGAAAAACTCTTTTTGCAGCGGTTCAATTATTTGGTGCGGAACTATGGCAAACACACCATTGCTTTGCACCTTCTGGGTAATTTTTATTTGCGGAATGTCTTTAAGTTTAGAAGCTAATTTTTGTGCCATTTTATTGGCATGGTCTGCACTTTTGCGCCATAAATCGTTACTTAACAAGGCCTCAAACTGTGCCGCGGTATAACGCATTTTGGAATGAAGCTGGGCTGTTTGCTTGCGTATATATTTTACCGCATCCGTGTTGTGGTTAAAAAACAATACCGCCTCGCCGTACATCAAACCATTTTTAGTTCCTCCAAACGACAGCACATCTACTCCTGCATCCACCGTCATTTCTTTAAACGCACACCCCAATGCCGCAGCAGCATTCGATATTCTGGCTCCATCCATATGCAAGTACATGTTATTTTGATGTGCATAATCAGCAATTTGCTTTATCTCTTCAATCGTATATAAGGTCCCCAGCTCTGTTGTCTGGGTAATGCTCACCATCTTGGGTTGAGAGTGATGTTCAAACCCGATACCGTGCATGTACGCAGCGATAGTTTCAACAGTGAGCTTGCCGTCAACTGTTTGGACGGGCAACAATTTACATCCCGAGTGTTTCTCAGGAGCACCGCACTCGTCCACGTTTATGTGCGCCGTTTGCGGACAAATGACCGAATGATACGGACTGGTGAATGCCTGTATGGCAATTACGTTGGCTCCCGTTCCGTTATACACAAAAAATACGTCGGTACTAGTACCAAATAGCTCTCTGAACTTGTCAATTGTTCTAGCCGTAACCTCATCGCCGCCGTAACCCACGGCATGACCTTTATTTACATTTGCCAATGCTTCAAGCACTTGTGCATGCACACCCGAATTGTTGTCGCTGGCAAAGCCTCTTAATCTTCCCATATACAGATTTTTAAAAGCCCGAATTTGCAAAGAATTATCCAAAACTAATACCCATGAACGCAAAAAAAGCCGATACTTGTAAGTATCGGCCTCCTCAGTTAATCAAAACACACCAAATTTCTAACTTTTGCCTTCAATCCAATTTATTATTTCCTGGTCGTTGGGCTTTGTTTTGGGTGCTATTACCTTTACTAACTTCCCTTGTTCGTCAATCAGGTACTTCTGAAAATTCCATTGCACCTTACTATCTTCTAAGCCATTTTTTTCTTTTTGTGTAAGCCATTGATACAATGGAGCCATATCGTCGCCTTTAACCGATATTTTAGCCATCATAGGGAAAGTAACTCCGTAATTTTGGGTGCAGAATTCTCTAATTTCATCTGCCGAACCCGGTTCCTGCTTCATAAAATTATTTGCTGGAAATCCGACTATAACAAATTTGTCGCTACCATACTTTTTGTATATGGCCTCCAACTGCTCATACTGTCCTGTCAATCCGCATTTAGATGCAGTATTTACCACCATCACTTTCTTGCCTTTCAGCTCCGACAGCGAAAACTCCTCCCCTTCTAGCGTTTTCACTTTAAAGTCATAAAAGGATTTTTGTGCATTCATACCGCCCACCAATAATAACATGGCAAAAGCAAAAAATATTGATTTATAAGTTTTCATCATTTTTGGTTTTAATACAATCTATAAACCGAAAAAAAGCAGAATTGTTTAATGGAAGTGAAAAAAAATACAACAATAATTACTGGCTTTAATCCTATTTTTCAAAAATCTTTTGAAACGGATTACATACCGTACTCCTTACCATATTTTTCAACCACAAAATCAATATCCTTATCGCCCCTACCGCTTAAATTGACCAATATGGATTTTTGAGGTTGCTCTTGGGCCAGCTTTAATGCATAAGCCACGGCATGAGCGCTTTCAAGAGCAGGAATAATACCCTCCAAACGACTTAGTTCGTAAAAAGCATCAATGGCTTCTTTATCGTTAATAATATCGTAATTTACCGAATTCATATCTTTAAGCATACTGTGCTCAGGTCCCACACCCGGATAATCCAGCCCGCTGGCTACAGAATAAACCGGTGCCGGCTCGCCATTTTCATCTTGTAACATATAGCATTTAAAACCGTGAATTATACCCGGTGTGCCGAATTTCATGGTTGCAGCATGTTCGCCCAAAACTAAAGAGCGTCCCGCGGGTTCAACCCCATGTAGCTTACATTCTTCATCACCAAGAAATGCGGAGAATATTCCCATGGCATTGCTTCCCCCGCCCACGCAAGCAACAATATTGTCGGGCAGTTCGCCTGTCATGTCCATAAACTGTTCGCGCGCTTCAATTCCTACTACACGCTGAAAATCGCGAACCATCATAGGAAACGGATGAGGTCCTACCACAGATCCGATGCAGTAAATTGTATTTTCAGGGTCTTTGAGGTAAGCCTGAAATGCCGAGTCAACAGCTTCTTTCAAGGTTTTTAAGCCATGTGAAACAGGAACAACTTCGGCGCCCAATATTTTCATGCGCACAACATTTGGGTGCTGTTTTTGAATGTCGATTTCGCCCATGTGTATTTCGCACTCCAAACCAAAATAAGCGGCTGCCGTGGCCAAAGCCACTCCATGTTGACCTGCGCCGGTTTCTGCAATAAGCCTCTTTTTGCCCAGGTGTTTGGCAAGCAGGGCTTCGCCCATACAGTGATTAAGCTTATGAGCCCCCGAGTGGTTCAAATCTTCACGCTTTAAATAAATACGCCCACCGTATTTTTCTGACAAACGAGCACAGTAATAAACAGGAGTTGGACGTCCTTGGTAATGCTTACGAATACTACGAAGTTCTTGAATGAAATTGTGCGATTTGCTTATGGTATGGTAAGCATCCGCTATTTTTTTCATTTCAACTTCCAATGACGGTGGAATAAATGCCCCACCATAGGCTTCGAAAAAACCTTCGCTATTCGGGTATTTTTTAAAATAATTACTCATGAAATTTTTTTTAACAATTAACACTGTAAATATTAAAAAAAAAAATCACTTATCTAGAAACCGAACTGGAAATACCCAACATTATTGGAATCCAGGGCTTAAAATTTTTCTCCCCAATAATAAACTAGGCTGAACTTCATTATGTTGCCTTAATAAATGTTATAAAACGTATTATCAGTATTAGGGCTTTTCTATCAAAAAAAAAGATGATTTATAAGAATATAAATTCACCACTATTAATAATTGCTAAATTTCTTTACTTTTGAAGTTTATTAGATAACTACGCAGCCAATTGCTATACGTTCAATTTGCTATTGTACCTATTCCATCAAAAAAATTAAAGTACAATCGTTATCACAAACACTTTACCTTACAACCAGCATAAAGCGAGTTTCAATTGAGTGCAAAGGATTGGGTCGTGATTATTATGCGCATAAAAAATGTAGAAATATGAAAATCTCTATTGTTGGAACTGGATATGTTGGATTAGTTTCCGGAACATGTTTTGCCGATGTGGGCATAACCGTTACTTGTGTTGACATCAACGAAAAAAAAATTGACGCGCTAAATAAAGGTATAATCCCCATTTATGAACCGGGCTTAGAAACCATGGTTCATAACAATATCGAAAAAGGCAGGCTACTATTCACCACCAACTTAAAAGATTCTATTGAAAATACGGATGTCGTTTTTATTGCCGTTGGCACTCCCCCCGGCGAAGACGGAAGCGCAGATTTAAAGTACGTTTTGGAGGTGGCCAGACAAATCGGTCGAAGTATGGATCATTATATGGTGGTGGTTACCAAAAGTACCGTACCCATTGGTACCGCTAAAAAAGTTAAAGCCGCCATCACCGACGAACTGGAGAAAAGAGGTGTTGACATTGATTTTGATGTAGCCTCTAACCCCGAGTTTTTGAAAGAGGGCAATGCCATCCAGGATTTCCTAAAACCCGACCGCATTGTGGTGGGAACCGAATCGGAAAAGGCGCAAAAAATGATGAGCAGGCTCTACAAACCCTTTTTATTGAATGGTCACCCCATCATATTTATGGACATACCATCAGCTGAGATGACCAAATATGCCGCCAACGCCATGCTGGCCACCAAAATTAGTTTTATGAACGATATGGCCAACCTGTGCGAGATAGTTGGTGCCGATATTTCTTCGGTGCGCGAGGGTATTGGTTCGGATTCGCGTATAGGTAATAAATTCATCTATGCCGGAGCTGGCTATGGCGGTTCATGTTTCCCCAAAGATGTAAAAGCCGTGATAAAAACTGCTGCCGACAATGGATATAAACTTAAGGTGCTGCAGGCTGTGGAAGATGTGAACGAGGCTCAAAAGCATGTACTCGTATCCAAAATAAAAGAACACTTCGGAACCAACCTAAGTAAAATGACCTTTGGGATGTGGGGACTTTCTTTTAAGCCTAAAACAGACGACATGCGCGAAGCCCCTTCCTTGGTAATTATTGACGAATTAATTAAAATGGGTGCCAAAGTAAAAGCATACGATCCGGTAGCCATGGAAGAAGCCAAACTCATTTTGGGCGATAAAATCACTTATGGCGAAGACCCTTATGATGTGCTCATTGATGCTGATGCGCTGATCGTGATTACCGAATGGTCCGAATTCCGCATACCCAACTTTAAGGTTATCGATAAACTGTTGAAAAACAAAACTATATTTGATGGCAGAAACATTTACGATCCCAACGAAATGGTGGAAAATGGTTTTTCGTATTACAGCATCGGACGTAAGGCTAGGCATCCTTAGAGATTTGGAGCGAAGCGACATCCCGCCACCTCAAATATAATTTGGGCGGGAAGAGACTTAGAGATAAGAGACTTAGAGATATGGAGCGAAGCGATCCCGAAGTGATATAAATTATGAGTATCGGGATTTCGTTTCACTCAACATCCCGCCGCCTCAAATGTATTTTGGGCGGGAAGAGACTTAGAGATTATAGACTTAGAGATAAGAGATAAAAGCATCAAGAGGTTAAAAACATTAGTATCAAAGCCTGTCCCGTCATCCAAGCGGGAATGTAATTATCAAACATTAAGATTTTAGCACTAGCTATAAAGATGAAACACCCATAACTATTAAGGATTTGTATAGGGAAATAATTGAAATTAGCTAGGCGACAACAGTCTCTTATCTCTTATCTAACAGTCTCTTCCCTCAATACTGCGGGATAAATATCTAATTAAAAAACATAATGAAAAGAATATTAGTAACAGGCGGTGCGGGTTTTATTGGTTCACATTTATGTGAGCGTTTGTTGCGCGAAGGTAACGAAGTTACTTGCTTAGATAATTACTTTACCGGAAGCAAACAAAACATTATCCACTTGATTAATAACCCCTACTTTGAATTGATACGTCACGATGTAACGCACCCGTATTATATCGAAGTGGACGAAATATACAACCTGGCTTGTCCTGCATCGCCTGTTCATTATCAGTTTAACCCCATCAAAACCATTAAAACATCGGTGATGGGTGCCATCAATATGTTGGGACTGGCCAAACGTATCAAGGCGAAAATACTGCAAGCCTCCACATCTGAGGTTTACGGCGATCCGGAAATTCACCCACAAAAGGAAGATTATTGGGGCAACGTGAACCCCATAGGCATACGCTCGTGTTACGATGAAGGAAAGCGTTGCGCCGAAAGCCTGTTCTTCAACTATCAGGCACAAAATAATGTGGATATTAAAGTAATTCGAATTTTTAATACCTACGGCCCTCGTATGCATCCCAACGACGGACGCGTGGTATCTAACTTTATTGTGCAAGCCCTAAAAGGCGAAGACATCACCATATTTGGCGATGGAAAACAAACGCGAAGTTTTCAGTATGTCGACGATTTGGTGGAAGGAATGATCAGGATGATGAATTCAAGAGACGGATTCTATGGCCCTGTGAACATTGGTAACCCCAACGAATTTACCATGCTTGAGCTGGCTGAGCAAGTGATTGCACTAACCGGCACAAAATCAAAACTGACCTTTATGCCCCTTCCGGCAGACGACCCCACCCAACGACAGCCAAATATAGAATTAGCCCGAAAAGAGCTGGACAACTGGACACCTAACATCCAATTAAATGAAGGTTTGATAAAGACAATAGAATATTTTGACAACGTACTAAAATCAGGAAAGCAATAAA
Source organism: Saccharicrinis sp. (assembly GCA_024635555.1). Classification (GTDB taxonomy): domain Bacteria; phylum Bacteroidota; class Bacteroidia; order Bacteroidales; family Marinilabiliaceae; genus Saccharicrinis. Next base: position 9,562 of record JAGXIO010000245.1, on the reverse strand, counting down.
CAATTAAAATATAAAAACACGGTTATGGCAAATTACAAAGGAATAATTTTGGCAGGCGGATCCGGTACCAGACTGTACCCAATTACGCAAAGCATCTCGAAACAGATTATACCGGTATATAACAAACCGATGATTTACTATCCCCTATCGGTTTTAATGCTCTCGGGAATCCGCGAAATATTGATTATTTCCACACCCCACGACTTGCCCTTATATAAAAAATTATTTGGCGATGGTAGTCAACTAGGTATTTCACTAAGCTATGCCGAACAGCCCAGCCCCGATGGACTGGCACAAGCATTTATTATTGGCGAGGAGTTTATTGGCTCCGACAATGTTTGTTTGATATTAGGCGACAATATTTTTTATGGATTTGAACTACCCAAACTATTGGCCAGAACAGTTGAGAACAACGCAGGAGCCACAGTTTTTGGCTATTATGTAACCGATCCGGAACGTTACGGTGTAGCTGAATTCGATAAAGATAAAAATGTAATAAGTCTGGAAGAAAAACCTGAAGTACCAAAATCGAACTATGCAGTAACCGGACTTTATTTTTACGATAACACAGTAGTTGAAAAAGCCAAAGGATTAAAACCTTCTAAACGTGGAGAACTGGAAATTACGGATTTAAACAAGTTGTATCTGAAAGAAGACCGTCTCAAGGTTAATTTAATGAGCCGTGGCATGGCATGGCTCGATACCGGCACGCACGACAGTATGTTGGAGGCAGCTAACTTTATTGCCACCATCGAACGCCGTCAAGGGCTGATGGTTTCGTGCATCGAAGAGATAGCCTTTAACATGGGCTACATAGATAAAGAGCAATTACTAAAACTGGCCAAACCACTTGAAAAAAACGAGTATGGTGCTTACCTCAAGTTAATTGCCAAATAAGTTACGTAACATATATTGTAAAGTTATCACCCTAATTTATAATGGAAGTAAGAAAAACAGATATTCAGGATTTGTTGGTTATAAAACCGCAGAAATTTATCGATGCCCGAGGATTTTTTTTAGAGTCGTATAGCAGAGAAAGGTTTTTGAGCCATGGCATCACAAACGATTTTTTACAGGATAACTTTTCATCCTCGCAATATGGCGTGATACGGGGCTTGCATTATCAATTGGCACCATATGGCCAAGCTAAATTAGTACAGGTAATCAAAGGGAAAATACTGGATGTGGTGGTTGATTTGCGAAAGGATTCGCCTACCTTTGGTAAAAGCTTTTGTCAGGAGCTATCGGAGGAAAATGGTTTGCAGTTGATGATACCACGAGGATTTGCACATGGTTTTTCTGTACTAAGCTCCGAAGTTTTGTTTAGTTACAAATGTGATAACCTGTACCACAAACCTTCCGAAAGAGGTATAAAATACAACGATCCGCACTTGGCCATATCCTGGGGCGTGCCACAAAGCGATGCCATCATTTCGGATAAAGATTTGGCACATCCCCTGTTTAAAGATGCCGAATATAATTTTTAACGCCACAAATAAATGACTAAAATATTAGTAACAGGAGCAAACGGTCAGCTGGGTCAAAGTATCCGTTCGATTTATAGCGAATACAATAACCTTGACATCATTTTTACCGATGTTGAGGAACTCGACATTTGCAATCTGGAACAGCTAAAAGAATACACAAAAAGTGCCAACATAGAGTACCTGATTAACTGTGCAGCCTATACTGCGGTGGATAAAGCCGAACACGAACAGGTTGTAGCTAAGAGGCTAAACGCGGATGCGGTGAAAAATATTGGCATTGCCGCCACCCAAAATAACTTTAAAGTAATTCATATTTCCACTGATTATGTTTTTGATGGAAAAACATTTAAACCATACACCGAAAGTTCACTGGCAGTGCCGGAGTCCTTTTACGGACAAACAAAACTGCTGGGCGAAAAATATTTGATGGAAACTCATCCCGATTCCATAATAATACGTACATCATGGCTTTACTCAGAGTTTGGTAACAATTTTGTGAGAACAATGATCAAACTTGGAATGGAAAAAGACGAGCTTCGAATAGTGGCCGATCAAGTGGGCTCGCCTACCTATGCCGTTGATTTGGGCAATGCTATTTTGACCATCATAACAAAGGTGCAAAAGGGTTCAAAAACATTTACCCCAGGTATCTATCATTATAGTAACGAGGGTGTTTGCAGTTGGTACGATTTTACCATACGCATCCATGAGGCAATAGGGATAACCTGTAAAATATCACCCATCGAATCTAAGGATTACCCCACTGCCGCTCCCCGGCCTTTTTATAGCGTGTTGAATAAAGGCAAAATTAAAACAAACTATAAACTGAATATTCCTTATTGGGGAGCGAGCCTTGAAAAGTGCCTGAAAATAATAAAAGCAAACCGGCAGGCAGCAAATTAAAAACATAAAAAAAAAACAAATAATATGAAAAACCAAGAACTTTTGACGTTGGTAACTAAAAAAGCCAATCAATGGTTGGAAGGAAATTACGACCAGGAAACTAAAAATCAAGTGGCTGCTCTTTTAAAAAATGAAGACAAAACCGACTTGATAGATGCTTTTTATAAAGATTTGGAATTTGGAACTGGAGGCCTTAGAGGTATCATGGGACCGGGCACCAACCGTATCAATATTTATACCGTGGGCGCTGCAACGCAAGGTCTTGCAAACTACCTGAACCAACAGTTTAGCAAACTACCCGAGATAAAAGTGTGTATTGGTCACGACTGCCGCAACAACAGCAAGGAATTCGCCCAAATATCTGCCGAAATCTTATCGGCCAACGGTATTAAAGCCCTTTTATTCGACGACTTGCGCCCCACACCTGAGGTATCGTTTGTGATACGCGAAAGAGGATGCCAAAGCGGTATCATCATTACGGCTTCGCATAACCCCAAAGAATACAATGGCTACAAAGCTTATTGGGACGACGGTGGCCAGTTGATAAGCCCGCACGATACCAATGTGATTGATGAAGTACAAAAAATTAAATCCATTGACGAAATAAAGTTTGAGGGCAACAAGGACTTGATCGAAGTATTGGGCGACGCCATGGATCAGAAATATTTGGACGTTGTAAAATCCATTTCGCTGGACACAGGAGCTATTAAGCGAAACCACGACCTGAAGATTATATACACACCCATACACGGAACCGGAGTTAAGTTGATACCCGCCTCTTTAAAAAAATACGGTTTTACCAATATCATCAATATCCCGGAACAGGATGTGGTGAGTGGCGATTTTCCTACAGTAATTTCACCCAACCCCGAGGAGCCGGCAGCTATGAAGATGGCCGTTGATAAAGCCAAAGAGATAGACGCTGATTTGGTGATGGCTTCCGATCCCGATGCCGACCGATTAGGTGTTGCTTGTAAAAACGAAAAAGGAGAGTTTATTCTGCTCAACGGCAACCAAACAGCGCTATTGCTTACTTGGTATATGGTAAAGCGATGGAAAGAAAATAACTTACTCACCGGCAAAGAATACATCGTTAAAACCATTGTTACCACGGAGCTATTGAAAGATATCGCTGTTAAAAACAACATCGAATACTTTGACGTTTACACTGGGTTTAAATGGATTGCTGATAAAATTAAACAATACGAAGGCACTAAAAAATACATTTGTGGTGGAGAAGAAAGCTATGGTTTCCTTCCCGGCGATTATGTACGCGATAAAGATGCCGTAGCTTCATGTTCCATGTTTGCCGAAATAGCGGCCTGGGCAAAAGATAATGGTGTTTCGCTGTTCGAATTGTTACAAAACATCTATCTTGAGTATGGTTTCTCCAAAGAAAAAATGATTTACATTGTTCGCAAAGGTAAATCAGGTGCCGAAGAAATTCAGCAGATTATGAAGGACATGCGCGAAAATCCACCCGTGGAGTTGGCAGGCTCTAAAGTATCCGTTGTTAAAGATTATGCCGTTTTAAAAGCATTCGACAAAATTAAAGGAACCGATAGTGCCATAGACCTACCCGAAACCTCAAACGTGTTGCAATTTTTTACTGAAGACGGCTCAAAAATAAGTGTTCGCCCATCGGGTACAGAACCTAAAATTAAGTTTTATTTTGAAGTTCGTGGTTCCATGAAAAGTCGCGATGAATATTATAAAGCGGATGCCGCTGCCGAGCAAAAAATTAATGCTATAGTTAAAGATTTGAAAATAGATTAATTTACTCACCCCGTGACTATGTGCAAGACACCAAAAGTCACGGGGTGAGTATTTTGACACTACAATTAATTTGCAGGTAGCATTTTTATTTTTGGCCTATAAACAGGTACTCCTCCAATGGGCAGAACATAAAATGGTAAAGCTATCCCATATTGGTTTTGAACAACCATAGTAACGTTGTTATTCCTAATCAGTGAAGATTGCTTTTTAATGAATTGTAATTGAATAGAGCTGTTTTTTTCTTCTTCAACAATCTGAAATTCATTTTGCACCCATTTATCCTCGCTCGAAACATCGACAAGAATTCCGTTTTTAGCCACGGATGTTAATTTTATTTCGCCATCATTATCCCAATCAAAATTTGATATTTTTATCGATATAGTTTTATCATCTATATAAGGATAAATCTGACATGTTTCCTTTACGTTGTCTGGCAATCGGAACGTATATTTATACGTAAACATATTACCACCTTCTACCACCAGATTATCCGTTAAGCTCCTACTCAAAAAATATCGATATAGGTTTCCATCGTCGCCAGAGCCTCCTTCGGCAATAATTTTAAACATATATCCGTTGAATTTTTCGATGTACTCTCCTTCGGTAGCATTAAAAGGTCCAAAAGTGTACCATTTTCCATCGTATTCAGGATTGTTTCCAAAGGTTTTAGAAGTCAATAATATACCGCTTTTGTAGTTATCAGTATTTTCTAAACCGTCTGTCTTAATGCTAGACCAACATTTGGCACCCCCATAAATTATAAAGTTTGTTTTAGTATTAAATGCGCCTTTATTCTCATCGAATTTACCTCCTATGTCAGGATCGTAAACCCGAATATAAAATTCACCCGTTTGTTCTTTAGGTATCAGTGCAAAAAATATCTGACGGAAATTATCATCGCCCCACGAGGTCTCCGAATCTTTACCAAAAGTCACCAAAAATGGTATTTTTTCATCAATGCTGGGCACACTTTGGGCATAGCTGAATTGATCGGAAAAAATAAAAAGGATCAAAATAAACCATAAAAGGTTTGCCTTCTTTATTTTGACAATAGATATAGAAAAATAATTCATCTTATTATAAATGTTTGCACTTTATTAGATTGGTTTAATCTTTCTCAGTTATCAATATTCTTTTATAAACACAAGTTCTACGGATTTCACCTCCACTATCAACTACTCCAATCAATCCTAACTTTACTTTATATTCACCAGCTTGAATAAATTGATGAGATAAGGAATCGCCAGAATGGTCAAAACCTTTGCCAAAGTCCCACAAATATTCTTCTACTTCAAAATTGAGTATATTATTTTTTAAACCGTCAAAGTATATCGTGTCTCCCACTTTCCCATCATTAACTGAATTAATATAAGCTTGTTCGTAATCTTTGAGCTCAATTCCATAAGGAGAAGGGATATTAATTGTATCACCAGTATAGCCGTTCGTAACTCTTAATGTAACGGAGTACTCCCCGGGTCCGGGGAAACAATATTTTACTTTTTTGCCCAATAATTTTTCGTCACTCCCAAAATCCCATTCATAAATTGAAGCAACAGTATCCAACATCTCTACATTTTCGTCGTAAAAAACAAAGCAATAGTTATTTTCTAGTTGCTCTTTGCAATTTTCAAACTCAATCTGTTTTTTCTGAAAATGATAAATATCGTCCGTATTTTTTCTGTTGGATGAAAAATATCCAGATTTGAGATTATCATCTGTCACTAACCCAAAATCGTCCGAAGCAGAATTAATTTCCGTATCTAAATGCACGAGTCCAATCCATTCATCCTTTGATTGTTGGACATAAAATATATCCTTACCTCCCAATCCAGGATGACCTTCCGAGGCAAAAAATAATTTTTCATCTGCACTAATATAAGGATGCGTTTCGTCGGAAGGTGTATTTACCGTAGATCCCATGTTGACAGGCTGTTGCCATTGGCCATCTGCCATTAGGCTATAATATATATCGTATCCTCCATATCCCCCCGGTTTATCCGAACTGAAATATATTTTTGTGCCATCTATAGAGATCGAAGGTGAAATCAAAGAATAATCGGTTCCATTGTGCGGAAAAGAGGTAATATTTGTCCAAACCCCGTTAATATAGTTGGCCGAAAATAATCCTATTTTATTATTGGATCCACTTATGTTTTTTCTTTTACCTTGAACATAGATATTTCTTGAAAAATAAATGGTGGTCTTATCATTGTTAAATGTGGCTGGCCCATCGTTGAATTTAGTGTTTAACTCATTGGCGAACAATTTGCTCTTTCCCCATCCCCCACTTTTTTTGTTTTTCACAAAATACATGTTAAATAAAAAACCAGTTTCGCTTGTATATTTTGTCATTGAACCCTTAGGTCGGTTAGAACAATAAACAATACCATCCTTAATTTGGTATGGCGAAAACTCATCATAAATACCGGAACTAAAAGAGGTCTTTTTTACCGAATAAAGTGGTGACTGCGAAAACAGGACACCTCCCCACAACATAAATAGGATACAAAATAAGTATACCTTCATATATTTTGAATCCACGAGCCGAGGCGTTTTTACAAATATTTTATCCACAATTATTGTTTTTATCTCGGTAAGGCAATTTGTGTTTTATATTTCAATATATATTTGAGCATAACCTCATGCGAACCATTTATATACTGTCGTTTATCTCCCAGGTCGAAATCATACGAATAGGCTGCACTAAGTTGGTCGTCTATTTTGCAACGCAATAAAGCCGACAATATGCCTTCCGTCCTATAATTGACACCTAACCATATTTTATCGCTAATTATTAGTTGGGGCGTTATGTCAAATTGTAAGGAGTTACTATTAAAGTATCGAGTCATAATGGATGGAGCTAAAGCAATTTGGGGATGCAGTTGCAAATGATAACCACCGTAAATAAAATAATCATACTTTAAATCACTACTTGTATTGCGATGAGTATCAACATCATTTCTCCAATGATGCGACATAAGTTCGGGAATAGAAAAGCCTAAATAATAATTTTGCGAACTATACAGAAGGCCGGCACCAAAGTTAGGTTTCGTGGTGCTTTCGCCAAAACCGTATAAAACGTCATCATCGGCATCCTCAGCTATTAACTTTGCCATGGAAACGCCTTGATTTGTGAGGCTAAAGGCAAGACCCATGGCCAAAACACCCCTCCCTAGTTCGATGCGATACGCATAATTACCCCTGACGATAGTATGGTTAAAAATGCCATAATGATCGGAAAGAACCACAATACCCAAACCTACCCTATCGCTTTTAACCGGAGCATGCGCCGATGCTGTATAAGTTTTGGGTGAACCATCAAAGCCCACCCACTGGTTTCGGTATGCTAGGCTCAGGCTTAAAGCTCCCTCACTTCCCGATTCGGCGGGATTAATAACGATAGCATTATGCATATACTGACTCGAAACAGGGAACAGCTGTCCGTTTACATGACTGACAAAAGCAAGTAACATTATTATTATAGTCCACTTAATAACTTTACCTTTGAATAAGCACATAACCTTTTATCATCTTTTTGTTCGCAAATTGTAAATAGTAATAATAGGTATCTTCTGTGAGTTCCGTATTATTCATATCTCTTCCATCCCAGTTGTTTTTATAATCTATACTCTCATAAGCAGTGTTCCCCCACCTATTGAATATTACTAATTTTATGGGACCCAAGTTTTCAATATCTTTAATAATGAAATGGTCATTTTTCGAATCTCCATTAGGTGTTATAATATTAGGGATCTGCGCATCGCTCAAAGTTATATACACCGAGCTTTTGCTCTCGCACCAATCATTACTTATCACCCAATCAAATATATTTTCTCCCGTTTGCATCTGGGTTACTTTTGAGTTAGGCGAGTGTTTGTCATCAAAAAGGCCATATCCTTTTGCAATTTCCCAACGGCCTGTTTCGTTGTTGCGCAACGTAGCCTCTAACACAGTTTGGTTAGTATAAAACACTTCTTGAGAAGACCCGGCATCAGCTATAGGTATGCTATTAAAGGTGATTTTTTTAAAGGTTGTATCTATGCAACCCTGCATGTTTGCTATCCACGAAAGCTCATAAACACCCGTTTCCTTCACCCTTATTTTATTGTTGTGCTTTTCGTTGTTATTATCTAAAGATGAACCTTCGGATCCCGAGACGATTTGCCAATTTCCTGAAGCATTTTTAGGAAAAGCGGATATTACCTGTTCTAGTCCACAAGCATTTGCTTCTGCCTCAATAGCGGCATTTGGAATTTCTTTAAAATGAATGGTCACACTAGATTCGTCCTTACATTCACCATTACTCATCATCCATTTAAAAGTATAAACTCCCGGTTCAGAAACCGTTACCTTAGGCGTATCCATATTATCACGAGGTGAAAACGTTGCTTCTCCTGATCCATTGGCTTGCGACCAAATACCCATACCTCCATTTCCCGTTCCACTTAAAAGATAAGTATTGCCACATATAACATCGTTAGGGCCTGCACTTCCACTTATCTGTTTATCAATTCTTATATTTAAATTATCAGTGGCGATGGAGCAATTGGACTTTCCTTCTGCCGTCAATGTGAGCATTACTGTTTGACCCGCATCTTGTGCGCCAGGCGTATAAGTTGGAAACAGGGTGTTACTTTCTGTTAGACTGCCCTGTCCATTGTGCGTCCATTTAAAAATACCGTTGCTGTTATCTATTGTTGCACCGCTCACCGTGAAACTATTATTTTGGCAGATAGCCGCATCCACACCAGCATTTGCAATTACAGCAGCTTCAACATTGATATTCATTTGATCTGTGGCATCGGTACAGTCTGCTTTACCTTCGGCGGTGAGCGTGAGTAGTACCGTTTGACCTGCATCGAGCGCTGTTGGCGTGTATTTGGGTGTTAATGTGGTATTGCCCGTAAGTGTACCCTTTCCATTATGCGTCCATAGATAGCTTCCGGTTCCGTTTGTAACGCTATCTCCACTCACTGTATGCGAACTATTTTGGCAGATAATTGCATCTACACCAGCATTTGCAATTACAGCAGTTTCAACATTGATCTTCATCTGATCCGTGGCATCGGCACAGTCTGCTTTACCTTCGGCGGTGAGCGTGAGTAGTACCGTTTGACCTGCATCAACCACTGCTGGGGTATATTTTGGTGTCAATGAGGTATTACCCGAAAATGTACCCTTTCCATTATGCGTCCATAGATAGCTTCCGGTTCCATTGATAACATTAGCTCCACTAACTGTATGCGAACTATTTTGGCAGATGGTGGCATCCACACCAGCATTTGCAATTACAGCAGCTTCAACAATGATATTCATTTGATCCGTGGCATCGGCACAGTCTGCTTTACCTTCGGCGGTGAGCGTGAGTAGTACCGTTTGACCTGCATCAAGTGCTG
>JAGXIO010000244.1 GCA_024635555.1 Saccharicrinis sp. | reverse complement strand
GCCCTTCTTTTTGTCTTACATAATATATAAAAAAATGGAGAATAATACTGGCAATTCCCCAACGGGGGAGTTGTGCTCCTATAACAACTTGAATGTCAATACTTTAAATCCTTAGCTTGACGGCTATGGCCGGTAGGCAGGGAACTAGCCATTACAATCATTCCCCTTTGTGAGAAGCAACTCTCATGGCTCGTTTCATATATCTATTTTCATCCGCACCCCAAACCTTATATGCAGTTGTTGAGTAGTTATGGCCCAATTTTTTAGTGGTATTGTCCATTTTTCAGTCTTTAAATTCCAACTGACCTATTTGTATTGTTTTTTTGTTATTGTCATTTTCCAATTGAACGGCTATCCTCTTTGTTTCCTGTTTCTCTGTTCCATAGTGTGTTGTTAATTCAGCATAAACAGTTACTGGTCCTGTTATTGTTTGTCGAGATTCGCTATAATAGTTTACGTAAACAGTATAAAAACCTCGCTTAGCATTTTTTAATGAAAATTCCTCGGGTCCATATCCTTGTGTAAAATCCTTTGTTATCTTCCCTCCAATTTTTGTATGGGTGTTTTTGTAAAAGCATTTTTCCCCATTGGGGTCTATTACCCATAAATCAATATCATTTTCATTACTGCTCCAATCTATAGTTATACGGACATCAAGTGGCATTGATTTGATGTAATCCTTGTTTACTTCGGTTAAGTCTAAATGACCTTTGTGTAATGCAATAAGACAGTTTAAATCATTAAATACTACATCCTTAATTTCTTCAAAACGCCCCCATTCATCATCTAAAATGCGCTGATACATTTCTAATGCCTTGTCATACTCTTTGTTTGCACTATATGCCATTGCTAAATCCCTGTATGAATGTGGTTCTTCAGGACGTAAATCTTTAATCTCCAAAAATATTTTGATAGCGAGTTCATACTCTCCTTCATCTAAAAGTCGTCTTGCTACCACTTTAAGTAGTTCGGGATTTTCTAAATCCAATTCAATTGCATTTGATAAAATTCTGATAGCTTCGCTTTTCCTTCTCTTTGAGAAGAACAGGTCGGATACTTGAATGTAAAACGCTGGACGGCTTGTGTTTTCATCTTTCAGTTTGTAATAAAGCGGAAGGAGATCTTCATCTTTTGCTGCTCTTAACTCCTTAATATAAGGATCATCGGGAATCCAAGATAGTACCTTAATTGAAGATTTCGGTGTTGTGTGTTGAGATGCTGAAGAAGCTGAACCGGCTACCATTAACACCATATCTTCACTTTCTTCTTCTTCATAATCCATCACAACCACTTCACTTAACTCCATATTATCGTCAACAATATTCAACGACCCTGAAACACTACGAGGAGGTGGCGGAGAGGTAACATCTTGTCTTGTAATGGGAATGGCTTCTTCAATATCTAATCCAGATACTCTTCCAGCAAGAACTTCAGATATATTTTCAGACTTTTCCTTAGTAGTAGGTTGCAAAGGTTCTTCATACCATTGCTCTATTTTTTTTATGCGGTTGGTATTTCTTTCCTCTATGGCTTCAACTGATGGCTTTTGTGGTTCACTATCTTTTTGTAATGCCAAAAGCCTGTTATATTCATCCTGCAATTCAGTAGGAGGTGTAATCTTATGAGATACATAATCCTCTACTCTATCTAACACCAATAATGATGTATTCTTTGTTATGATGTTGTGCTTTCGACTCAAAATAAGTATATCATCTTTATTTTGCTCATAATTAACATCAAGAGCCGCAATTTTTTTTGCAGCCCATAGTCGTGCAATAGTTTGAGAACCTGTTTTTTTCGTAATTGTAAAAGATTTTGTTTGTGTAACACCGCTTTTACCTCCAAAATTCACCTTTAATTCTGTCTCATTCCCAATAAGTATTCCCGCTACTTCAAAGTAACCATCAACTCTTTTCTGCACTTTTGGGTAAATTTCTTTGATCGATTCTGAATCGTAATCGTACGATAAGAACTTCTCCTCGTCATACATTAATAATTGTAATGCCCTATCGTTTGACACCATACCTAAATCAATTAATTCTCCATTTGTTTTAGCACAGATCTGTTTCAAAAAGGAGTAATTACTACCTGCACTTGACGTTATTGCGTATATTGGTATCTTTGTCAATACCATTTCATCTTTCCCGATTGTATTTACACCATCAGAGAAAAGTAAAATCTCATCTACATTATTAGGTAGTTTTATGTTTTCAAATAAGGTTGCACCATCATTTTCAAAACTCTTAATGTAACTTATCACCTCATTAGCAGACGTAAAACTTTTAGGTTCAGAAGCAGCCTGATTAAATACTATAACAGAGATATTTACTTTTGAATTTAATGTATTTAAATAGGATTGTAAAAGACTTAGTTCTTCTGTAATTCTCCGCGTTGTTGCCGAAAATGAATTATCCCAGAATATAGCCATATTTTTAGGTGATACTTTCTTTTTGCTTTCTAATTCATCGGGTTTCATATTCAGATAAAAATATGTTTCTCCATCAAAATCGTAGGTAAAAAGCTGATAGTTATCTTTTGAAAAACGAGGAACAGTAAAACTTAACGGTTCGTTTGTTGTGAAATTATCACGTTCTAAATGAAACACATAAGCATCATCTTGATTGTCAAATTCTATATTTTGAAAGCTAGAGCTTATCTTCTTAGACTTCACACAGCTTTTTATCGCTTTCACATTGAGAGAAAACTGTTTTACCTCTTGCATATTTTCCAATGGAAGGGAATAGTGCAGATTTTCAGCATCTCCTAAAAGAGTTTCTACAAGAGCCAAAACAACACGCTTGCTTCCTTTAGCTGGAACGGGGTAGATCTTTGTTTTAAAACTATTTCCTTTGGTTTTATTTATTATTCCTGGATCAATTTGCCGACGAACAACAGCCTCAAATGTTTGCCTTGCTTTTATTTTTTCAACTATAACACCTTCGCGCAGTTTTCCATTTATATCTAAGGCATAGCGACAGATTTCTTGACCATTTTTCAGAGACATTGATAATTCGCCCTCTAATATTCTATTATATGGATTGAAAAAAACAATGTCAAAAGTTGTTGTGGCTGTATTTCCCACAATTTCAACACCAATACTGAGCTCAGAAATTTCAAGATTCTCATTTCCAGTTTCTTGAGGCACACTAAGAGTTGGAATTTGTGCTAACCCTAATTGACTTATCGCGATGAGAAATAACACTGTCTTTATCGTTTTCATATTGTGTTTTAATTATGATGGCTTCGTTTTTTTTAATACAAGAGAACCTTGGCGGTATGGTTAGTTGCCGATTGCGGGTTACTTACCCGTCCAGTTACACTGAACCTAATGCGGGTTACAAACCTTGAATAACCTACTAAACGGCAAATATTTATGAGCACACGTTGTAGGGTGTAGTTTATTCATATTCATTATATTCTTATTTCGGAAAAGACAATATTGAAAGTAACATTACTCCGCTAATAAACATTAGGAAATATAAGAATCTATTTATGTCTTTTAGTTCTCGACCTTCTTTCAAAACAATTCTTCGGAAATCGTTAGAAATCAAAGTCAATAAACAAGATAAAAACACAATTCCTAATGCACCAATCGCACCATTGCCTAATGGAAACCCTTCTGAACCGCTACTGGCAAAATTTAGAAAATTCATTATAAACAAAATGTTCCAGATAACTACAATCCCTATCGCAAAAGGAATCTTAACAGGGAATCCGCCTTGTTTCTGTCGCTCTGCAATAATATCTGAATCAGTCTGTCTTTCTGTTGTTAATGAATTGTCAAAAAATCCAGTTTGTTTAATTTGTCTAATTATCTCATTGGGATTCTTAAATGTCCAGAAAATAACTTTTTCTTTATATTTCGGAATCCTATGATTTATTTTAATTCCTTGTCCAATTATCGGAATCATGTAGTAAGGCTCTATAGAAATGATGTCCTCGGGTTTAAAGACAAGGTTTCCAACAATCGTAGCATTTAAATCAAGTCGGTCGTTAGTTACTTTCAAACTTGCAAATGGCCAAGTTGCATTAGCCATTCCAATCCTTGCTCCACCAGTTAAATTTAATTGAGTCATATTTTATTCAATTGTTTATTGTTTGCAGTCAGTTTTCTTCTATCCTACAACAGCCGGAAATTGTTGAAAAAGTTTAAAAATACAAATTATCTTCAATAAACCAAAGGCTGTAGTGTATTTTATCCAGAGGGTTTACCCCGTGGAATAGCTTGCTAATATTCCACAGGGTAAAGTCCTTCCGAATCTAGTTCGGAACGACTTGTCCCGTAGAATTACGGGAGGCTATCACGGGCGGGGGTAATCCCGTACGATAAAACTACGGGACAAGCAACTCCGAACCGTTAGCAAGTGGCACTTTTTGCATATGCAAAAATGTAGTTGCCAAGGGCAACCTTGGGAGTGAAGATTATTTGTGATTGAATAATGAGCAAATGCCGACGGCAAACTCCGGTACTAACAGCCTGTCCCGCAGCATTGCGGGAAACAGGAATGGCATATGCTTGGAGCAGAAGTCGGATAGCCTGTCGCGAACTTGTATTCGGGAGGTGGATGGGCCATTGCCCAATTGGAGCGTAGCGAAATTGAAAATCAACGATAGTTAAATCGCTAATGCAATTAATATTAAACTTTTGTTGGCAAATCCTATTTTAGGAACCACCATCACTACCGACCGCCTCAAAAAGAGAGGCTATGTTAAACTGGCTGAAATGTACAATCAAATAGTTCTAAAACTGGCAAATTCAAATTCATTATTGACTTCGTCGATTTTCAATTCCCCATGGTATAGAGAACCGCCGTATACTGCCTGTCCCGCAACCTTGCGGGAAGACCCGTACAGCCAGTCCCGCTTTTTTTTGCGGGATACGGTGCTCCCGCATAGGGGGATAAATAGTGAGAGGCGCACTGGCGGTCATTTGACCGTCAGCCGTCTACTCCTTTAAGCTTTGCTATTCTTATCGTTTTACAATTTTAAAAAATTCTGTTTTCCTGCGATCACTTATACTGATTAAGTAAATACCCTTACTTAAACTAGAAATATCTATTTTAGAGGGACATTCTCCTTTTTGAGTCTGTAATAAAATCTTACCATCAAGTGATAGTACTGTCAAGTTAAATTGCGATAACTCATTATTTGATCGAATATTAATTTCATCAACTGCTGGGTTTGGCCATATTTCAAAATCTCTTATAGATCTATCATCATTCAAATTAATTTCGGTTGTAAAATTAATTATTGCTCTTACCGAGAACCAACTTTCATGCCCCTCTATAACATCGTCTATGTTATTAGCTTCTGCATCATACGCTGTTACAACAATTTCTGTCGACAAATCAATGCCACTCAATGTGTATGAAGTCTTATTTCCAACATCAATACTATTTTCAAAAATAAACTCACTTATAGCATTGTAATAGATTCTATACCCTGATAAATCAGATTCTATATTTGAATTCCATGATATGGTTACTCTATCCCCTGATGAATGCTTGGTGAGGTTGAGAGGAGCTGATATTGGAGCATCAGTTTCGGGGGTACTTAAAGCTGGAGAATATACAACTTTTCCTAATTCAAAATCATCATAGTAGTCATAAATTAAAGACGAACTTATGTTGTGCCAATAATTATTTGAAGATGTTACCTGGTTGCCTGTTGAATTCTTAAAGTAAAAATCATTTACATACTCAAAGTTATTATTTTCAAAAATATAGTTGCTTCCAAAAAATATTTCAACTAGCGTTTCGTCATTGTAACTAGAAAATGTATTCTTTGAAAACAATACATCTGTTGGGTGGTAAGAATTTGAAGAAGTATTACCTATTTTTACTCCGTAGTCATTTCCAGACAAATAGTTATTCCTAAAAACGTGACCTGAAGTATTAGCACCATTTACTTGAAAACCATTCGTATTATTAATTACCATGTTATGAGAGATCTCTGCTTTAACACGAACAGACTTTAAAGCTATAGAGTTATTTGAATTATTTATAATAAGGTTATTAAAAACTTGTAAAGGAAATTCAGGTCTACCAGTAGCATAATTTGAATTGCCATAAATTTGATTGATGTTAATTGCAGATGAATTCCCTATTAACTCATTTTTACTGATATATACACTATGAACCTTTGGTCCATATCCGCCACCACCAAAGTCAATAGCTGTTGAGTTATTCTTAAACTTATTATTTTCAATGTTTAAATTTATAAAGTCACGCTGATTAGTAATTAAATCAATCGCATAACTGTTACTTTTAAATTCATTGTTTTGAATAAACGTGTTTTTGATTTCTTCAACATAATCGCCAGAGGAATAATCCTCATATTCGGAATAGATACCAGTTGAATTTGATTCAAAAAGACAAAGATTGATTAATATAGAATTTGTGTTTCTTATTTCAATACCATAATTATTATCATTAAAATCTGAATTTTCAACGTACAATCCTGCCCCGTATACATAAATGCCTTTATTTGCAAATGAAATGTCACAATTGACTATTTTAGTTCCAGATTGATACTCTTTATTGGCATTAAATTGAGAACCTCCTGTTGGTCTAATAACGATTCCTTTCCATGAAGACTTGGATGGATTAATAGAGTTGGATGTAAATGAAATTCTATTACTAATGGTGCCTTCTGCCAATATAAAGCCTTCAACTTTAATGTATTTATCGTTATCAAATTTAATTTGAGTACCTGCCTCAATAGTTAAGCTTATACCTTGTTCAATTAAGACATTGCCTACTACTACATATGGACTATTAGCTAAAGACCATGTAGTATTTGTCGAAATTACGCCACTCACATTTGTCTGAGATGAAAGATTGATCTGAATAAATCCAAGTAAAATAGATAATAGTAAAATTTTGTTTTTCATTCTTTTTTTTTGAGTTAAAATTAATTTTTCATTGCTTATAACGTTTAAATATGAAACGTAAGTGATTTAAAAGCACTGAACTATCATATTTGCACTTAGCCAAAGCTTTTGTTTTGGTTATAAATTTAATCTTTTCACTAGCAAAAGCTTTGGCGGACTGATTAAGCGCTCATATATTGCATAAACCACTGAGCCACTTATGTTATATCATGCTCTGTTGTGGAGCGTTACTGCTTTGTGATCTTCTTAATAACAATTCTGTTTTCAAAATTCATTTTAAGTAGATAGGTACCAGAATTCAGATTTTCTAGGTCAATATTACTATTGCTTTGGATTATGCCAGAAATAATACTCTGACCCGTCAATGATAAAATATCATATCTAATCAATTGATTAACTGGCATTACTATTTGAATAAAATCAGACACTGGATTTGGAAACACCTTCAATTCTGATTGTAAAAGATTCACTTTTGTTGGCGTATCTGATACAATTTCATTTCTATATATCTGAGTTGAATATTCACCGTTTGAAAGCTCTCCTGATACTAATATATCTAGATCACTATCTCCATCAAAATCACCCAAGTCAATTGAAGAAAATCCTAGTCCAGTTATTTCAAAATCTGACTTTGTGAAAATTCCATTTCCACTATTATAATATATGTATCCAAATCTGCTTGAAGAAGAACTTGTTTTACCCAATAAGACTAAATCTAAATATCCATTTTTATCTAAATCACCCCATTCAACCTCTCCCTTATACATACCTTGCAATTGAATATCCTGTTTTTGAAATTGAGAATTACCCATATTTTTATAAATCTCACTCACAGCTCCAGAGTTACCTTCAACGCCATAAAAGCCCGAAATGAAAATATCTAAATATCCGTCATTATCATAATCCACCCATTTGACATCTCCCAAATCGGCTTGAGTTAATCCAGCATCAATTACAGTAAATACACCATTAATATTTTCATAGACTAATGCTTTTCTTTGTTCTGGAGATGATGTAGAGCCTGAAATTAATATATCCATATCGCCATCATTATCATAATCTCCAAGGTCTACACCACCTCCACTTAAATCTAAAATATTTGTATTAGCATCAGTAAATGTGCCATCTACATTATAATAAATCTTTGTGAAATTCTCAAATCCTTGTGAACCACTTATTATTAAATCAATATACCCATCATTATTGATATCTCCCCAATCAGAACTTGAATAATAAAGTCCAGGAAATTCATTTGAAACTTGCGTAAAAACGTCATTCCCTTTATTCTCATATAAAAAGACATTAGCAGATTTACTGTCCTTGCCATTTTCAGATCCAGTATAACCAATATAAAAGAAGTCCAAGTCATTATCATTGTCAAAATCTACCCAATTATTAGAACCAATCCTAGTTCCGATAATATTTAAATTTATAGAGGTATTCACTTAGCTACATGCTATAATTCCCTTATATTCAATATTTTCAGATGATACCATACGTCCTATAAGCTTATGAAATATTGTGTCCTTAAATATTGATCGGTTAATTCTAAATGAATATTCATCCAAGT
>JAGXIO010000243.1 GCA_024635555.1 Saccharicrinis sp. | reverse complement strand
TTTAAAAAACGTTCGGGTTACCCTATCCTACTTAAAAAACCTCTCATTTATTTTAAAATACCTATATTTGTTCCATAGAAACTATTATTAGTTAGCCCTCACTCAAAATAAACCTGACATTACAATAAAGGTTTAACCAAATTAAAAAAAAGCTACTGAACACTCATACATAAAAACCATAACGCATATCTTATTAAATACGTAAAAAAAAATCGGTGCTTATGCCAATAAATTTTTAACAAAAAACAAACGCATGATTTACAACAATGCCCAAAAACAAATTGCAAATAAAATGGATAACAGCTCAAAATTATCCAATTGGAAAGACTGGAAATGGCAGCTCAGACATGCCATACGGTCTTTAGATAAATTTGAGCAAGTCACCGGAATCCATTTCGACGATGAAGAAAGAGCTAACCTGCACCTTACCTTCGACAAATTCCCTCTATCTATTACACCTTATTATCTATCGCTCATAGACAAAAAAAATTACAAAAACGACCCGATTTTTAAACAGGCCTTTGGGGGTATTGAAGAATTGACCACGCTTCCATCGGAACTCGAAGACCCTTTATCCGAAGATAAAGATAGCCCGGTAGAAGGCATCACGCACCGATACCCCGACAGGGTATTGTTTCATGTAAGTAATATATGTGCCATGTATTGCCGACATTGCACCCGTAAGCGCAAGGTGGGTGATATTGATTCGGTGCCATCAAAAGAGCAACTAAATAAAGGAATAGAATATATTAAAAACACACCGCAGGTAAGGGATGTATTGCTTTCTGGCGGTGATCCGTTGATGCTATCGGATGATAAAATTGATTGGCTGCTGTCGGAAATAAGCAAAATACCCCATGTGGA
The DNA here is from genome assembly GCA_024635555.1 of Saccharicrinis sp. Classification (GTDB taxonomy): domain Bacteria; phylum Bacteroidota; class Bacteroidia; order Bacteroidales; family Marinilabiliaceae; genus Saccharicrinis. Next base: position 8,131 of record JAGXIO010000243.1, on the reverse strand, counting down.
GATAATCCGGATAGGTACTAGGGTTCCTGTTGTTTTGCCATATCGTATTACGGACAATTTAATTTCGGTGCTAAAAAAATACCAGCCTCTTTGGATAAATACCCATTTTAATCATCCAAACGAAATTACCACTTCCTCAAAAGAGGCGTTATCCATGTTGGCCGATGGTGGTTTTCCGTTGGGTAACCAATCTGTATTGCTGGCCGATGTTAATGATTGCCCCCGAATTATGAAAACCTTGCTACACCAACTAGTTAGAAACAGGGTACGCCCGTATTATCTTTACCAGTGCGATTTATCCGAAGGACTCTCCCACTTTAGAACTCCCATAGGCAAAGGAATTGAGATTATGGAAAGTCTGATAGGCCATACAAGCGGCTTTGCCCGCCCCACCTACGTGATTGACGCCCCCGGTGGTGGAGGAAAAATACCCGTTATGCCCAATTACATTATTTCCTGGTCTACCAACAAAGTGGTTTTGAGAAATTACGAAGGCGTTATCACCACCTATAAAGAGCCCGACAGCTATGAGGCTCGGGTTTGCGATAGAAATTGCGAAACATGTACCTTAGATTTAAACCTAAAAGAAGGTGACGAAATGGAAGCCGTGGGTATTGAAAGATTGCTATCCGATCATGACAAAACCATTTCGCTGGTGCCCGAAAATAACAACAGACTGCAAAGGAGGGATGATAATGCGTGATGTTTTAGAAGTGATAGGTCAGGGAACACTTATCCAGCATGGCAAACACAACGACAGGATATATCTCCTGAAACTTGACACCAGGGATACCGAACTCGTTTTAAACGAGTTACAACAACTATCAGAAGCGAACAAATACGGTAAAATATTTTGTAAGATACCTAAAAGTGTAGCACCCTTGTTTATTGCAAGGGGCTACATTTTAGAAGCTTCTATTCCCAATTTTTATGATGGAAAAGAAGATGTGTTTTTTATGTCAAAATTTTTAGATGCCGACAGGTTATTGAACCTTGAAAAAAAACAGCTTACAAACTTAAGCAAGCTATTATTGGAGCCCTACCATAGTGCTAAAGCCATCAGAAAAAGCGCCAAATATAAAATCCGAAGACTCGATGAATCGGATGTTGAACAGATTACTCAAATATACAGTATGGTATTCGAGAGCTATCCTTTTCCGATACACAATCCCGATTATATCAGAAAAACGATGGCCGAAAATGTGCAATACTATGGTGCCGAAAAAGACGGTAAGCTGGCGGCATTGGCCTCGTCCGAAATTGATATGAATGGAAAGTATGCCGAGATGACCGACTTTGCAACTCATTTTAAACATCATGGAAACAATCTTTCGAGCGTGCTGCTGCATGCCATGGAAGGAGGAATGAAAGAGCAGGGAATCAAAACCCTGTTTACCATTGCCAGGTTAAACTCCGTGCCCATGAATAAAACATTTTTGCGCCTTAATTACCACTATTCAGGAACACTGATAAAAAACACCAATATAGCGGGTAAAATTGAAAGCATGAACGTGTATTATAAGCATATTTAGTAGCTATTAGCTTCCCGCCAATACTAAATATTAAGTGGCGGGATGTCGCTTCGCTCCAGATGGCGATTGGCTATCGGCTATTAGCTATCGGCTATCCTTATTGCGTGGCACGCTAATAACATGTATCTTTGCGCCAACTTTTATCTTAAAAAAACTCCTAATAAGCAAGGATGATGCACAAAGCTGGATTTGTAAATATTGTAGGCAACCCCAACGTGGGAAAATCAACATTAACCAATAAGTTGGTGGGCGAACGCCTGTCGATAATTACCGCAAAAGCGCAAACCACACGCCATCGTATTTTGGGTATAGTAAACGAGGAGGGTTATCAGATTGTGTTTTCGGATACGCCCGGTGTTTTAAAACCCAACTACAAATTACAGGAATCCATGCTCCGCTTTTCCAAGTCGGCCTTACAGGATGCCGATATCGTAATTTACATGACGGATGTGGTGGAGAAATTAGATAAAAATAGCGATTTTTTGGATAGTGTAAGAAAAACAGACTCACCAGTGCTGTTGGTCATCAATAAAATAGATGAATCGAACCCCGAGCAGTTGGATAAATTGGTTTCGGTGTGGAAAGAAGAACTGCCCAAGGCCGAGATATTCCCCATGTCGGCGTTGCGCGGCTTTAATACCGATAACCTGATGAAGCGCATCAAAGAGTTACTGCCCGAGGGCGAACCTTATTTCGACAAGGATGTAATGACGGATAAGCCGGTACGATTTTTTATTTCAGAAATTATACGGGAAAAAATTCTTTTGTATTACCAAAAAGAAATTCCCTATTCGGTTGAAGTTGAGATTGAAGAGTTTAAGGAAGTAAAAAAGCAAATTAGCATACGAGGTGTTATTCATGTGGCACGCGAGTCGCAAAAAGGAATTATCATAGGTCACCAGGGGGCTGCGCTTAAAAAAACAGGAACCGAAGCCCGAAAGGATATGGAGAAGTTTTTGGACAAAAAGGTGTTTTTGCAACTATTTGTAAAAGTAAACAAAGACTGGCGCGACAAGGAAAAATCGCTACGTAACTTTGGCTACGACCAAAAATAACGTGGCGTTTAACTCCGCAGCATGCAGTTGTGGTAAATAAATACCTATCTTTGCACGCTTTTTAATTTTTTAGCACATTACAAAACCAGGAAAATGGGAAATATAGCAGCCATAGTAGGGCGGCCAAATGTAGGAAAATCGACGCTTTTTAACAGGCTCACGGAATCGCGCAGCGCCATAGTTAACGAAGAGAGCGGAGTTACCCGCGACCGTATCTACGGTAAAAGCATATGGAACGGATTGGAATTTTCGGTGGTAGATACCGGCGGATATGCCGTAGGTTCGGACGATTTTTTTGAAGAAGAGATCAGAAAGCAGGTACTCATAGCAATTGAAGAGGCCGATGTTATCCTGTTTATGGTGGACGTAACCACCGGAATAACCGATTACGACGAGATGGTTGCCGACCTGCTAAGAAGAAGCAAGAAAAAGGTGATGGTGATTGTTAACAAAGTGGACAACCCCGAACGCCTAGCCGACGCAAGTTATTTTTACTCCCTTGGCGTGGAGGAACTCTTTTCGGTTTCGTCGATAAACGGCTCCGGAACCGGTGAATTACTCGACCGATTGGTAACGCTTTTTCCAAGTGCCGAAAATGTGGAAGATTTGGATATACCGCGTTTTGCTGTTGTAGGACGCCCCAATGCGGGTAAATCGTCCATCATTAACGCCTTTGTTGGTGAGGAAAGAAATATAGTGACACCCATATCGGGAACAACGCGCGACTCAATTTATACCCGTTTTAATAAATTTGGCTACGATTTTTATTTGGTTGATACCGCTGGGGTACGCAAAAAATCAAAAGTATACGAAGATCTGGAATTTTATAGCGTGATGCGGGCTATCCGCGCCATCGAAAACTCAGATGTTTGCATGCTCATGATAGATGCAACACGAGGGGTGGAAAGTCAAGATCAAAAGATATTTCAGCTGATACAAAAAAACAAAAAAGGCCTTGTTTTATTGGTTAACAAATGGGATTTGGTGGAAAAAGACACCATGACCACCAAAAAATATGAAGAAGATATCCGTAGCAAGTTTGCGCCATTTGTGGATTTCCCCATTATATTTACTTCGGCAATAACCAAGCAGCGCATACACAAGGCATTAGAGATGGCCGCTGCGGTGTACGAAAACAAAACTCGAAAAATATCTACCTCCAAGCTCAACGAGGCCATGCTAAAGGTAGTGCTCGACAATCCGCCACCTTCGACCAAAGGCAAATACATTAAAATAAAATACATCATGCAATTGCCTACCAATAACCCGGCATTTGCATTTTTCTGTAATCTGCCCCAATATGTGTACGAACCGTATAAGCGATTTCTGGAAAATAAAATTCGTAAGCTATACGATTTTTCAGGTGTACCGGTTCAAATATTTATGCGGAAAAAATAAACGCGCATAAAGTATAAAAATATTAGTAAAAGGAGTTCGTGTTACATGAGCTCCTTTTTTTTAGATGTATTTTTGAACAAGTATCACAAATCACTGAATTATAAGCAGTGGTCTTTCGAGCTTGTTCCTACACACTATCCCCCAAAAATTCCACCATTTCACAAACCACACTTAGTAAGTTTAAATAATTTTGATAAGAGTATGATCCAAAATAATCCCTAACCATAAGTGTATTATGCATGTCTGCTTGACTTCTTTCAAGACATCCAGAATGGATACCGAATCTCCAACTTTTATAGATATATTACTTGAAACCAGCCTAAGAAGGGCAGGTATGAAAATAAGAAGAAAAAAAAACGTAAATATTAATCCGCTCATATACTGATTTCTAGCAGTCCTAAATCATAGGTTTAAACCACTGTATGGTCTAAACCTACAAGTTTGAACGATTGCCATTACCATTTGACTTTAATCTGTTGAAAAAAGATTGGATAAGTTCAAAAACTTAAAACTTATAAAAATTGTAACTTTTCAAATATCAAGCCGTCATAATAAATATAGCAATAACAAAAACCTTTTAAACATTTAAAACAAATAGTCATGAAACAAAAAATTTTTATCGCCGCTGTCCTATTGTTTACTATTTCAACACTTTGGGCAAACCAAAAAATCGAAGGAAACACGTACACCGCTTATGGCAATTACACATTAAGCGAAACTGACAACGTGATTATTATTAACAATGTAGCCTATAAAACTTGGGATCTTTGCTATCAAAAATGCAAAGAAAAATACCAAATCTTATGTGCACCATCCAATACGAAGAATTGCTATTTTATTGTGCGTGGCGAAAATTTTGAAATCCAATACTCCAGCAGTAACAAGGGATTTGGAGCTGAAATGGTCGACAAGTCATTACGATCGGTTAAAAAAGAGCTGGTAATGTATAAAATTGATCAAAACAAACTAATTAACCAGGGGGTTTTAATCAACGAAGTTCAAACCACCGAAAAATATTTAGGTTTAATAGCTTGTTATATGCCGCTATTATTTATTTAACATATATAATAAAACGCTGTTACAAAAACGAAACAAATTAAAATTAAATATTGATAAAAAGAATTGTAATATTGCAACTGTAATAGCATGTATTTTTCTGATTGGCATTTTTTTATCCTGAAAAATGCACGCATTTTTCACTTTCCGCTATCATAGGCGGAAAGCCGAAAAAGTTTAAGTAAACTTTTTCGAGGGTTAACCCTCGATTCTGCTTAGGCAGAATCGGCCTTTGGTGCCCTATTCATAAAATTTATGAATAGGGCAGGTTATAGTTCTCACATCCCCTTATGATGTTAAAAGAGAACAACCTTTTGGTTGTTTTACTTTTAACATCATATTTTATTATTTACATATCCCATATGGTCTTTTTGCGTTTTCTGTTAATCCAATCTGCTTGGAATTACCCAACAAGAATTAAAGGGAAATGCTCTTAATGAATTTCCGCTCCAATAGTTTCACAAAACTCGGTTTTATGGGACAATTAAATTTTTGGTTCTATATGGAATACAGTAGGTAATCATAATTATTAAGACCTATGAAAAAATTGGACATGCACAGTCTGAAAGCGTGAAAAAAAATGTAATTACTTTTTTCAAAAATATACAAATTAGTAATTGAAGGGAAAACGCTAATCGAATGCAATAATCCTATTAGTCTCACAAATCACTTGTAAAGAGACAAGGAATTTCGTATATTAAGACTCCGCAGACTTAAAAAAATACCATAGATTTTACACATTAATTAAGACAATTGTATCTTAATTGTTTTTATTATCTTTACGCTAGAAAATTGACACAATTGAAGCAAATGCCTTCACGCACTCACCATTAGACTTGCACATCCAATTGAATTTGGAATATTACGAGGCAAGCTATTACAACTTACTTATTGCCTCCTCACCTCAATACGCATCAAATGAAAAATATACAAAACGAAAACGCTCTACCTGCTTGGATAGAGATTATAAAAAAATACAACAGACCTAAACTATCAAAAAGCATTTCGCAACTGTTTACGTCCGTAATCCCCTATTTAGCACTTTGGGTGCTCATGTATTACAGTTTGCAGGTTTCGTACTGGTTAACTTTGCTATTGGCTGTATTTGCATCAGGTTTCTTAATCCGTACATTTATTGTATTCCATGATTGTGTTCACGGTGCTTTTTTCAAAAAGAAACGTCACAACGAAATTGCAGGTGTAATATTGGGCATATTTACTTTTACCCCATTCCACAGATGGCGCAACGACCATTTAATACACCATAACACCGTTGGCAATTTGGACGAAAGAGGAATAGGCGACGTTAAAACATTAACCGTACAAGAATATCTTGACCGAAGCAAATGGCAACGTTTTATCTACCGGGTGTACCGACATCCTATGTTTTTATTCGGCATTGCACCACTGCTCCACTTTACACTGGGATTCCGATTAACACTTAAACGTCTTCCAAAAAACATAAACCGCTATATTCACATCACCAATATAGCCGTTATTATAATGGTGGGCGGTTTAATTTGGATCATGGGATGGAAAGCCTATCTGCTTATACAGCTACCCATTTTGTTTATTACCACAAGCATTGGTCTCTGGCTGTTTTATGTGCAACATCAATTTAAAGATGTGGTATGGACCGACAATAGCAAATGGGACTATAAAACAATGGCCTTGGAGGGGTCATCATACTTTAAGCTACCCTTGCTGTTACAATGGTTCACTGGTAACATAGGCTTTCATCACATTCATCATCTTTCGCCCATTATTCCCAACTATAATCTACCAAAGTGTCATAAGGAAAACGAATTATTTCGGAACGTAAAACCTATTACATTTTTCACGGCTTTAAAAACGCTAAACCTTCGCCTGTGGGACGAACAAAATCAACGTCTCATCAATTTTAGGCAGCTTAAGCTGATGAAAAAATACCATTTAAACCTACCATAGCTATCTGGAAAGATTTTAAATAAGCGTTAGTTTTACATCAAAATAGAATTTAATGCTCATAACTCCCAATATGAAGATGGCTGACCTTTACTGAACCGGATATGGTAAAAATATTAGTAGCAGAACCTTCGTACCTCGTACGGAAAGGTATTTTGACCATCCTTAACGAACTTAAGGCAGTAACCAAAGTAGAAGAGGCATCTAACTTGGACGATTTACAGGAAGCATTAGAAAATACCATCCCCCATATTTTACTTGTTAACACTACCATAAGCAGCATACCCAAAGGAGATCGGATAATAAAAAAATATCTCCTTGAAATGGATGTGATATCCATTTTTAACACGCCCCTACCCGACCAAGTAAATGAAAAGTCCATCTCCATTTTCGATTCAAAGGCAATACTGCTGAACAAACTCCGCGATCAGGTAAAAAATAATCAGAAATCGGTTAAACAGCTCGATACTTCGGACGATCTAACAGACCGCGAAAAAGATGTACTGCAAAAAGTAGCCTTGGGTAAAACGAACAAAGAAGTGGCCAACGAACTATTTATAAGTACACATACGGTTATTTCGCACCGGAAAAACATTACCCGTAAACTTGGTATTAAAACCGTATCGGGTTTAACCGTATATGCCATTTTAAACCAGTTGATAAAGCTAGAGGATATATCGTGATGACTGGTTGAGATGTGAAATTTTCATCTGACTCTTCATTTAGGGCACTAATACATAAAATTCATTCTTACATTTGACTTTTTAATCGGGAGTATGATATAAACTCTATCTAGTTTTTTCTTATTATTCAAAACTGATTTGTGATTTTGAACATACTAATTTGTCCGAATCCTGTGCATATCCGGCATACAATATTAACAAAACCGCAACCACTAATAATAAAAATTACTTTTTATTATTTTCTATTTTTTAACTCTTTTGCGGTACACATCAATAATTTTATAATTCAGGATGGAAAACAGTCAGGTTTTTGGCGTACTAATTCCTTGAAAGGAATCCAGTTTTTCAGCGGCAGCCAAAAAGGTATCCTGTACCAAATCCTTTGCCAGTTCCACATCCGAGACCTTATATAAAGCCCACGAATACAATTCACTGGTATAAGTTTCAACCAGACTGGTTAAGT
>JAGXIO010000242.1 GCA_024635555.1 Saccharicrinis sp. | reverse complement strand
TTACTCCACATTGGATTCAATGGCCAATAAACCTTCGAGTCTTTCTATTTGCATTGCTTTATTAACCTCGCGCAGGTTTTGAGCGGTATCGGTATAATACTGATGCTTTTTGATAAAACCAAGTTGTTTTTTATTCCATTCGCTAAAAGAATCTACCATGCCTCTTTCCTTCAATTCCTGATAAAGCATGTTAGATACCGGGATAAAGTCGGTCCGACCCAGGTAATCTAAATCCGAATCGCATATTACTTTCTGTAATAAATCCTTAGGATCCGGGGGCATTTTGGTGGCCATGATTAATTTACAAACTGACTCGACCATTTCGTTGGGATAATTGTATTTATCCAGCATATTTTTTGCTAACACCGCACCGTGAAATTCATGATCCTCGTAATTTATCATATGGCCGGAGTCATGAAACAAGGCCGCCAACTTAAGTGTCAAAATATCCAGCTCACTTAAACCTTCGGCCCAACCGATAAGCTCAACCCCGGTTATTACGTCTATGGTGTGTTTTATATTGTGATAAAAAAGGTTCTCGGGCAGGCTTTTCTCCATCATATCCAATACATCTTCTTGGATATCGAGAAACTGTATTAGTGAAAACTTAATATCAAAATCTTTATTTTTCTGTCCTATATTTTCTACATCTTCAAAATTTGGCAAGAAACCAGTTACGTAATACGTTTCCATCAAACCTTTATATTTTACAGGCATTCGACCCGATGGTGCACATACGAAAAACTCTTTAACCAGTTCATACGTCATAGCCGAAATATTTATTTTACCCGTTGCGCTAGCTTTGCTCAATCTGCTGGTAAAGTTAACGGCATCACCGGCCAATCTGTAGGGAGCCGATTTTCTTCCGGTAGGCTCGGCCAATACCGGGCCGGTATGAATACCAATGCTCAGCTCCCAAAAAGCACTATTATTTTCGCCTCCATTAATCCTAATCGCAGCCTGCTGCATTTCAAATGCTGCCATAATAACCTCGATGGGGTTGGTACGATTTTCCTCCAACATACCGGCTCCATAAATATGTATATCGCCTACCGTTTTTATTTTTAAGATGTTGTATTTTTTTGAGATAATGTCCATGGCCAATAGCAGCTCATCTAACTTATCCATTAGAGGCATTGCATTGGCGTTAATACTTAAGTTGCCAAATCCTTCGATAGAAGCATATAATAAGGAAGCTCTGTTAAAACGATGTATTTTTTTCCGTGCCTTGGCTCCCCCTGCGTTTTCATCAAAAGAAAAGTTAGATAGCAAATTAAGGTACTTATCATTCTGGTTTTGAATAAAATTGTATCTACCAACAATTTCATCCATCTGTTGACTAAGCTTCTTATTACGGTTGGCTAACTTAAAAATCCTCTTAATATATAACTCTATATTCTCCATATAAACATTATTCCGTTATTGTTGAAACTGCAATAAATACTGTTACGGGAGCATGCCAAATAAGTTTTACATTACAATCGTTTTTGTATCAATTCCATTATTCATTATTTGAATAAGCTTTATTTTTTGATGAAACCGACTTGCCAAAGAAAATAATTTAACAAATATCCCAGTGACAAAACAATTACACCTTATCCTAACAACATTCCTTTTATTTCCTGAATATTGCTTTCCAATTGGCTTTGGGCACTCAACCAATGTATGTTAAAGCCGCTACGCTCCATTTTTCTAAACCAAGTCATTTGCCTTTTTGCAAATTGATGGATGGCAATATTTAACTGTTCAATCATTTGGGCATAGCTAATTTGGCCCAACACATAAAGGGTAACGTATTTATACTCTAAACCATAGTACAACAGGTCGGCGGGTTTAATCCCTGAATCCATAATACCTTGCACCTCCTCAACCATACCTTCTTGCAGCCTATCCTTTAATCGTTTTGTTATCTTATCGCGGCGGAGTTGTCTATCAATATCAACACCAATAATCAGAGGATTTAATTGGGGTAGCACCACATCAATTTGTGGATTGCTTTGGTAGTAAGTTTCTATTTCGATGGCACGGATGGCTCTTTTTTTTGTATCCACCTCGGTGGTGTTGTGCATTTTCTTCATGGTATGCAACATCTCCGCCAATTCCACCAACTCCTTATTCTCCAATTTCTTTCGAAGCTCCGGGTTGGATGGAACCTGAATCATATTATAACCGCTGAGTACAGCCTCAATGTACATGCCTGTTCCCCCACACATGACTGGGAACTTGCGTCTGTCATGTATATCTTCAAATGCTTTAAAAAAATCGCGTTGGTATTCGTAAACGTTATATTTATATCCAGGCTCTGCAATATCTATCAAATGATAGGGTACCTGCTGGCCTTCAACAATATAATCATTGTAATCTTTACCTGTACCCAGCGTCATATGTCGATACACTTGTCTAGAATCGGCACTGATTATTTCCCCATTTATTTGGTGTGCCAATGGTGCAGCCAAGGCTGTTTTGCCGCTTGCTGTTGGACCAAGTACTACCACCAAATTATACTTATTACTATGTTGTATCATCAAAATGACTCAATTTTTTATACTTTTGTTTTACAAATCTAAGTATTTTAAGGCGTTATTTTTTTATCAATGCCGCTCAATTTAGGATTTGCAATAACGGATAGCTGTAACACGTAGCAACCACATGGCAGAATCCCTGTAGGCTATTTGTCCAATTAAAAGACCATAAACAAATGAAAACAAACAACATACCGGAAAGTATGAGTTTAAAATACCGCAACCTTTTTATCCGCACTAAAAATCTTATTGTTTCGCCAAAAGAGGAATGGGAGATTATTTATGAGGAAAAGTCGGATATGAACTTGATACTAGCCAATTATATTTTGCCTTATATCGGTGCACTATCGTTAGTAAGTTTTGTAAGTTATATAGCAGCACGCTCCGGCTATCCTTTTGAACCTGCCTTAAAACATGCTATAGTACTATTTGCATCCTTCTTTATAGGTCTTTATGTCACCTATTTTATCACCCTGAAAATCATCCCTAAATTTACACTGAAAACGTATGGCAACGACATAAAAATACTAGCCTATAAAATAACCGCCTACAGCTCAATTATTTTATATCTGGTTAAAATAACCACTGCCCTTATCCCCCAAATATATTTTTTACAGATACTTGGATTATACATAGGCTATATAGTTTGGCAAGGTTCCAATGAGGTGGGAAAATTTGAATCAACCGACTTGAGGATCGTTTTTACTGTTATTGTTAGCGTGCTTATATTGTTTGTTCCTTATTTTTCATTTCGTATTTTCACCGAAATCATCCCTATGTAAACAAGTTTTACAGCTAAACTGTTACAACAGAACACTATCCTTGAAACTTAATTATGCAACAGCAAAATAAAATAAACGTACGTAACAAAAAGGCTTATTTCGATTACGAAATACTCGACAAATTTGTGGCGGGTATTCAACTATCGGGCACCGAAATAAAATCGTTACGACTAGGAAAAGCAAGTTTAGTTGAGGCCTATTGCTATTTTATAAAAACCGATCTTTGGGTAAGAGGCTTCAATATTTCGGAGTATTTTTTTGGCACCTACAATAACCACATGCCTCTGCGCGAAAGAAAACTCCTTTTACACAAAAAGGAACTCCAAAAGCTGCTGCGAAAAACCAAAGAATCAGGTCTTACCATTATTCCCCTCAAAGTATTTATTACCGAAAAAGGATGGGCTAAATTGGAAATAGGACTTGCCAAAGGAAAAAAATCTCACGATAAACGTGAAACACTTAGAACCAAAGATGCCAATAGAGAAATGGATAGGATAAAAAAAATGCACTAACGGTGCAGATATAATCACTTTATATTTGTTTTTTTCTCTTTAGCACGCAACCTTAGCCTAATTCTTTCATCATCCTTAAAACTTTATCCTCAGTTTGGTTTTGAGTTAAAGTTGCAAGGCACTAACTTTAACTCAATAAGGATAATTTAATAAGCGTGAAAAACCTTAATGAAATTATAAAACAATGCCAAAGTAACAGCTCCAAAGCGCAAAAGATTCTATATCAGAAGTTTTCGCCTTGGCTGTTTGGTGTTTGCTTGCAATATTGCAAAGACCGAACTGAGGCAGAAGATAATTTACAGGACGGCTTTGTTAAAATATTTAACAATATAGGTAAGTTTAGGTTTGAGGGTTCTTTTGAAGGTTGGATGAGAAGGATAATGGTTAATACAATCATTGAATCTTTCCGGAAGAAAAATCCAGTTTATCTGGTTGATTCAATGGAGGATTATCAAATTGAAGATGAAGATATTCCTGATGAATCCCCACAACATTCGGCCAAAGAATTACTCGACATAATAGAATCATTACCTCCCAAATACAAATTGGTTTTTAACCTTTATGCATTGGAGGGTTTATCGCATCAAGAAATATCGGAGTCGTTGGATATTTCAGTGGGAACCTCAAAATCGAATTTATCACGTGCCCGGAAATTTTTAAAGCAAAAACTTGCTGCAAAAACAAACAACAAGACGCAAATAGCTTGAAATGAGAAAAGAGAATAATATAGACCGTATATTTTCGGAGGGCCTAGCCAACTATTCCGAATCGCCTCCTGCTTTTGTTTGGGATGCAATATCCGATGGTATGCAAGGCGCTAAGCAAAACAAAAAGATTCTACTACTATGGAGAGGCGCAGCTGCTGCGGCCATTATTGGGCTTATATTTTTGGCTGGATTATTTTGGAACAACACCAACAATACCTTGGCCGATGCCAACTTGAAACCTCAAGGCACTGCCATGCAGCAATTAGACCTTGATACTATGGGAGCAAACGAAATTAAAGCAAACATTGACGAAATCATTGACGAAGATCAGAAAAACCCAGTTAATTTTACACAAAAACAAAATAAGACTAGCCAAAATCTGACCTCAAATAACAACAAGCTATCAGAAAGCAAAACACAATCTTTGGCCTCTTCTAATAAAGCCAGCAGTGTTTATAATAAACCAGATTTTAATATTACAGATAAAAAAAGTGCAGATAAAACCACCGGTGCTCAAAATAATGCAAATGAAAAAATGCAACCTATTGCAAGCGAAGAAGATCAAACTTATGCCCAAATAATTACACCTATAATTACGGAAGGAACGGATATTGAAAAAAATAAAACACCCTTGCTTAAAAAAATGGATGCACAGGCCATGCATAATCTTGCCGATTACTCAGCGCCAAATACCATGCGTCTTAAAAAAAACACAGACAAACCTGTCTTAAAAAGCAATGAGACAGACAATTGGATTCTAGCTTTCGACAATCACAAACCTCTAAAACCAAGCGACAAAAAAGGTTTAGAATTTGCATTGGGAGGTCAGTTTTCGCCTAGTTATTCCAATAACGACGCAGGACAGTCCGATGGCTCAAGTGCGGCTGCCGCTAACGAAGACGGTATTATGTCGTACACCGGAGGGATAAATCTGAATATAAAAACCCGAAAAAGATGGGAAATAGAAACAGGTGTATATTATTCACAGATTGGACAAAAATTTAGCAATCCCATTATTGGCAAACCCGATAAAATTATTTATACCGCAAGTCCCGGTGCGGGTATTCAAAGCAAAAAGCCCAACCTAAATAACTCTATGGGTAATATAAGCTTAGAATCTACGGCTCAGCAGGAATTAGTTAAAGATGTGGCTATTAGTAACGCAGCTATCCGTTTAAATTCAAACGATTTGGCCTATTCTCCAACTCAGGTTGAGGCCATAACTGTGCAGCAAGAGCTGGAATACCTTGAAATACCATTTCTTTTGCGTTACAACTTACTTAACAAATCAGTGGGACTGTCGGTATCGGGTGGCATGAGTACCAACTTTTTAATTGGAAACAATGCCTACAGATTAGAAAATAGCTCAAAAAATAGAATAGGGGAAACACAGGATATTAACGAAATAAGTTATAGTGCCATATTTGGCTTCGGCTTTCGTGCGCCAATCCTAAAATCGCTCGATTTTAATTTAGAGCCTAGGATTAAATATTTTATGAACTCTGTTACGGACAGCCCCGAAAGCAGTTATAAACCCTATTCGATAGGTATTTACACCGGGGTGAGCTATCATTTTTAACTACGTTTATATTCCAACTCCACATTATTCGCTATAAAAGTTTACTTTTGGTAAAAAATAGCTATGCTTTTAAAAATCTACGAAGAGAACCCAAATCCTAAAGATATACGGGAGGTGGCTGAGGCTTTACGCAAAGGTGCCATCGTCATTTATCCTACCGATACTATATATGGTATCGGTTGCGATATAAATAATTCTAGGGCTGTTGAAACCATTGCCCGCATAAAAAATATCAACACAAAAAAGGAACATTTATCTTTTGTTTGTTATGATTTGAGCCAGATATCTGAATACACGAAAAGTCTGGATAACAACACATTTAAGATGATGAAGAGAAATCTGCCTGGCCCCTTTACCTTTATCGTTAACGCCAACTCCAATGTACCCAAGCTTTTTAAAAATAACAAAAAGACTGTGGGCATTAGGATTCCTGACAACAACATCATCAGGGCGCTTGTTCAGGAATTGGGCAATCCCATTTTAAGCACCTCGGTACACGACGACGACGAAATAATAGAATATACCACCGATCCGGAACTTATTTACGAAAAATATCAGAACATGGTTGACATTGTGATTGATGGCGGTTATGGCGACAATAATCCCTCAACGGTTGTGGATTGTACCCAAGGCGGCTTTGAAATAATCAGACAGGGAAAAGGAGAGTTGATGTTTTAGAAAGAAGAAGCCCCCTCCAACTCCCCCGATTGGGTAATGCCATTTACTTAAGGAAAAATAACGTATTAAGCTATTAATCAGTTGCATATGATATTATTTTTTCGTATTTTGTTATGAATTCAAACTAAAAATATAAACATGAAGAATGCACATTTTTTTGAAAAATTGAT
>JAGXIO010000241.1 GCA_024635555.1 Saccharicrinis sp. | reverse complement strand
TGTTTTAGGCAGTGTTTGGGAAACCGAAAATATTTGGATTCGTCGCGAATTTGAAATTCCTACTGATTTGCCTAAGCAAAAGCTTTTTATAAAATTTACCCACGATGACGATTTTGAATTGTATTTAAATGGTACTGAGGTTGTGAATACAGGTGATGCTGCAAAACGTGATGTAGTAGTGGAGTTGGATAGGTCGCTTTTAAATATTGGTGGAACAAATGTGTTTGCTGCCCATTGCCTTAACCGAATGGGGCCGGGATATTTAGATTTTGGGCTTTTTTCCGAAAGTACGCAGCAAGAGATTTTTAGTACAACGGCGATACAAAAAAGTGCTGCTATATCTGCCACCAAAACGCAATATATATTTGCTTGTGGTCCTGTCGATTTAAAGCTACAATTTGTATCTCCTTTAATACCTGATGATCTTGATTTGTTGTCGCGCCCTATAAATTATATTAATTACGAAGTTGCTTCTTCGGATGGCGAGGAGCATGATGTGCAAATATTTTTTGAAGGAACACCTGAATGGGCTGTGAATGATAACAGCCAAGAAGTTGAAATTACAAAAGGAGAAACTAATGGAATCAATTATCTGAAAACAGGTACAGTTGAGCAAGCTATTTTGGGTAAAAAGGGTGATGATGTTCGAATTGATTGGGGGCATTTTTATTTGGCAGCGAATCAATCGGATAATTCGATGATTGAAATCAACGATTATTTTGATGCAAAGAATTCCTTTGTAAAAAATGGAGAACTAGTGGCCGGTGAATCTTCAAAAAAGATGAACATGACACATGCTATGCCATCTATGGCGTATGTTAATAAAGTAGGAAAAATTACCGATAAATCAACATGTGGATATGTAATGTTGGGTTACGACGATGTGGAATCGATCCAATATTTTGGAGATAATTTAAAAGCTTGGTGGACCAAGGATGGTAAGGTTTCTTTTGCCGATGTTTTGCATGCAGCCTCTCTTAGGTACAATGATGTAATATCGCTTTGTACCAAATTTGATAATCAATTAAGGAAAGAAGCCGTAGAAGCCGGAGGTGAGAAATATGCCGACCTTTGTGCATTGGCCTACCGTCAGTCAGTAGCTGCACATAAATTGGTGAAGGATACAAACGGAGAAATTTTATTTTTATCGAAAGAAAATTTCAGTAATGGATCTATAGGTACGGTTGACATAACTTATCCATCAGCACCTTTATATCTAAAATACAATCCCGAATTACTCAAGGGAATGCTTAATCCAATATTTTATTATTCAGAGAGCGGTAAGTGGACTAAGCCTTTTGCAGCGCATGATGTAGGTACATACCCCTTAGCAAACGGTCAAACCTATGGTGGGGATATGCCAGTTGAAGAATCGGGTAATATGGTAATATTAACTGCGGCGATTGCCGAAATGGAAGGTAATGCAAAATATGCAGAGAGTCATTGGGAGGTTCTCACAACTTGGACAAATTACTTGCTAGAAAATGGCCTTGATCCAGAAAATCAGCTTTGTACCGATGATTTTGCAGGTCACTTTGCGCACAATGTGAACTTGTCGGTTAAGGCAATTATGGGTATAGCAAGTTATGGAAGACTGGCAAAAATGCTGGGTAAAAATGATATTGCCGATAAGTACACAAAGGAAGCCAAGGAAATGGCAAAGAAATGGATGGAAATGGCAGCAGATGGCGATCATTATCGTTTAACTTTTGATAAGCCAGGCACATGGAGTCAGAAATATAATTTGGTTTGGGATAAGTTATTAAATCTTGGCATATTCCCAGCAGAAGTAGCTCAAAAGGAAATTGCTTATTATTTGACTAAGCAAAATAAATTTGGTTTACCTTTGGATAATCGCAGAACCTATACAAAATCCGACTGGATTATTTGGACAGCTACATTGGCAGATGATAAAGTTACTTTCCAGCAGTTTATCGATCCTGTTCATCGTTATGTAACTAATACACCTAGTCGTGTACCCATGTCGGATTGGTACGAAACAACAGATGCCACACAAGTTGGTTTTCAGGCCAGATCCGTTGTTGGTGGTTATTTTATAAAGTTGTTAGAATAAAATTTATAGTGTTTACCGGATGGAGCAAGTTCCATCCGGTGTTTAATGACTATAATAATGTGATAATCCTCATTTAGTACTCTTAAATAAATACTATGATTCGTAAATCAATTTTCATTTTTTGTTTGTTTTGTTTGACAACGCTCTGGAGCAGTGCTCAAAAAAATGGACCTGTTGATTATGTCAACACGTTAATGGGTTCCGATTCGGAACATCAACTCTCTGCCGGCAATACCTATCCTGCCATAGCCTTACCTTGGGGCATGAACTTTTGGACTCCTCAAACGAATAAAATGGGTGATGGATGGGTATATTGCTACGATGCACATAAAATTAGAGGCTTCAAGCAAACGCATCAACCCAGTCCATGGATTAATGATTATGGTCAGTTTTCTCTTTTCCCGTTAACGGGTGATTTAAAAATCACAGGAGATGACAGAGCCAGTTGGTTCTCTCACAAAGCCGAAACGGCTAAACCTCATTATTATAAAGCTTATCTGGCAGATTATGATGTAACCACTGAGATTACTCCTACAGAACGAGCGGCCATGTTTCGTTTTACATTTCCTCAAAATGAGCAATCATATGTATTGGTGGATGCTTTCGATCAAGGGTCATATGTTAAGCTTGTACCCGAGGAAAACAAAATTATTGGTTATACCACTCGAAATAGCGGAGGTGTTCCTGATAATTTTAAAAACTATTTTGTGGTGGTTTTCGATAAAAAATTTGAAGATGCCAAGGTGTGGAGTAAAGATCACTTAGTGGATGGTGTTAAGGAGTTGAAGGATAATCATGTGGGTGCGGCTATCCGATTTAAAACCAAAAGTGGAGAACAAATACATGCAAGAGTAGCCTCTTCGTTTATTAGTCATGAACAGGCAGAACTTAATATGAAAGAATTGGGTAATGATACTTTTGATGAGGTAAAATCCAAAGGAGAAGCTATCTGGAATAAAGAACTCTCTCGTATCGAAGTAGAGGGTGGTACTGATGACGAAATTAAAACCTTTTATTCATGTCTTTACCGGGTATTGTTGTTTCCCCGTAAGTTTTTTGAGTTTGATGCTAACGGAAAAGTGGTTCATTATAGTCCTTATAATGGTGAGGTGCTCCCCGGTTATCTCTATACCGATAATGGTTTTTGGGATACCTTTAGAGCCGTATTTCCTTTCTTTAATCTGATGTATCCTTCTTTAAATGCCGAAATTCAAGAGGGCTTAGCAAATACCTATAAAGAGAGCGGATTTTTGCCAGAATGGGCCAGCCCCGGCCATAGAGATTGCATGATAGGATCTAATTCGGCTACCATCATTGCCGATGCCTATTTAAAAGGTGCACGAGGATATGATATTGAAGCACTTTGGCAAGGTGTAGTTAAAAATACAGAACACGAAGGATCCTTGCACTCCGTAGGGCGTTATGGTGTGGATTATTACAATAAGCTGGGCTATATTCCTTATGATGTTGGAATAAATGAAAATGTGGCTCGCACGCTCGAATATGCCTTTGCCGATTTCTGTGTTTATAAACTAGGTAAGGCACTTGGGAAACCAGAAAAGGAAATTGCCATATTTGCTGAAAGGTCCAAAAATTACCGCAACGTTTTTGATAAAGAAACAAATCTGATGCGTGGTAAAAATGCCGATGGTAAATTTCAGTCCCCATTCAGTCCCTTTAAATGGGGCGATGCGTTTACCGAGGGTAACAGTTGGCATTACACCTGGTCTGTTCTTCATGATGTGCAGGGCCTTATTGATCTGATGGGCGGTAAGGAGGAGTTCGTTGGTATGCTCGACTCTGTTTTTGTGGTGCCGCCTATTTTTGATGATTCTTATTACGGTGGCGTTATTCATGAAATTAGAGAAATGCAGATTATGAATATGGGTAATTATGCACATGGAAATCAGCCTATTCAGCATATGATCTATCTTTATAATTATGCCGGACAACCATGGAAAACGCAATATTGGGCTCGCGAAGTGATGAACAGGATGTACACACCCCAAGCCGATGGTTATTGTGGCGACGAGGACAATGGCCAAACCTCGGCTTGGTATGTTTTTAGTGCTATGGGCTTTTATCCTGTTACACCCGCTGCCGACCAATATGTGTTGGGAGCACCTTTGTTTAAAAAAATAACTGTGACCTTAGAAAATGGCAAAAAAGTAGAGATCAATGCACCTGAGAATAGTGATGCAAATCGTTATGTGCAAAAGGTTAATATGAACGGCAAGACTTATGACAAAAACTATTTTAAATATTCAGAACTGATGAATGGTGCTGTGATAGATTATAAAATGGGGGATAAGCCAAATAAAAAGAGAGGTGCAAAAGAGGTGGATTTTCCTTATTCTTTTTCAAACGAATAGATGACTCTGGGAAGTGCGTAGTTTTTACCGTGCTTCCCTATATTTATTTAGATAATTCGGCTTAAGGTATATTGGAGTTTTTTTAATACACTGATAGGATATCGCATGTATATGAATATATCTAAAATATTTTAATTATAAATAGGATGACAAAAGTATTGATTAAAACAGCTTGGTTATTATTGGTTTTATGTTTGCCAGTTTTTTCCATAGCACAAGAGTGGTCGCCTAAAAAAGCACCCTTAATGACCCAATGGGCAAGCGATCTTAACCCCGAAAAAACTTTACCAGAGTATCCTCGGCCTCAAATGGTAAGGAGCGAATGGCTTAATTTAAATGGCCTATGGGAATTTGAGGTTGGGGAGCAAGGGGATAGAGTACCCTTTGGAACGCCAATGTCAAAGCAAATTTTGGTGCCATTTCCTGTTGAATCTGCACTGTCAGGTGTTATGGAACAACACGAAAGAGTTTGGTACAGACGTATGTTTTCAATTCCTAAAGGTTGGGAGGGGCAACAGCTTGTGCTACATTTTGGAGCCGTCGATTGGGAATCGGAGATTTATGTGAACGGGAAAAGTATTGGTATTCATAGAGGCGGTTACGACCCGTTTAGCTATGATATAACGCAATATCTTCAGGGCTCTGGCGAACAGGAACTTATTGTGCGGGTATATGATCCTTCCCAAAAAATGGGGCAGCCCAGGGGTAAGCAGGAGATTCCGCCTCACGAAATCCTGATTATGTACACTCCCATAACAGGCATATGGCAAACCGTTTGGCTCGAACCTGTGCCTGTTACCAATATTAAAGGATTGAAAATGGTGCCGGATATTGACAACAAATTTCTGAAACTAACGGTGGAAGTACCCGGCTTAGATAAAGATGTTGTTGTTAAAGCTACCGTAATGGATGGAAAATCGATAGTATCTAAAAGTGAAGGCAAGGCCAATGCTGATTTCCATATTCCTATTCCCAATGTGAAATTATGGTCGCCCAATGATCCCTTTCTGTACGATATAAAAGTTGAACTTAAAAAGGGCAAATTTACCTTGGATGAGGTAAGTAGCTATTTTGGTATGCGCAAAATTTCGTTGGGAGAGGTCGATGGATATCAAAAAATACTCTTGAATAATGAGTTTGTATTCAATTATGGGTTTTTAGATCAGGGATATTGGCCCGATGGACTTTATACCGCACCTACCGACGAAGCTTTAAAAGCAGACATTGAAATTCAGAAAGCACTCGGTTATAACATGGTGCGTAAGCATATTAAAGTGGAGCCTCAAAGATGGTATTACTGGGCCGATAAACTGGGGATACTGGTTTGGCAGGATATGCCTTCGTCTAATTCCTATATCTCCAATGATCCTCCTATCGAAAAAGCAGCATTCGAACAAGAACTGGTCAATATGGTCAACACCCATATGAATAGTCCATCAATAGTAAGCTGGGTAATATTTAACGAGATGCAGGGGCAATACGATACAAAAAGACTAACACGGTTGGTTGCCGAGTTAGATCCTTCGCGCCTGATAAACCCTGCAAGTGATAATATCGACAAGGATTATGTGGGACACATCTTCGATAAGCATTCGTATCCTGGACCTATCAATCCAAGCGCACCTAATATGGCATTGGTTTGTGGGGAGTTTGGCAGTATCGGACTTAATGTTAAAAACCACGAGTGGATGGAAAATAAGGGTGTGAGCGGGGTCATGGTAAATAGCGCCCAAGAATTAACCAAAACCTATGAAGGCTTTGTCAATCAGTTGCTTGATTTTAAATCTAATCAAGGTATGAGTGGAGCAGTTTTTACGCAGCTTACAGATGTTGAACAAGAGGTGAATGGTTTTTTGACCTATGATCGTATTTTAAAGATTGATGCGGTCAAAGTGAAACAACTTAACGAGAAATTGATTTATCAAACTATTATCTCGACATCTGAAATACTTCCGAATTCTAAGAAGAAACAACAGACATGGCATTATACTTTCCTTAAGCCAAAGCAGGATTGGACAAACCCATCTTTTAACCACGAAAGTTGGAAAGTTGGTTCAGCCGGCTTTGGGTTTGGTCAACCCAAAGAGGCCCCTTCAAGAACTGTTTGGAACACGGACGACATCTGGATGAGAAAGAAATTTGTTTTAGGTAACCTCTCTGAAAATGATAAGGATAATCTCTTTTTCACCGTTTTTAACGACGAAGATTATGAAATTTATATTAATGGTGTTTTAGCCGGCTCGGCAAAGGGATTTACAAAAGATTATGAATTTGTACCTATTAATGAAGATGGGAAAAAGGCTTTAATTCTGAACGGTGAAAACTGTATTGCTGTTCATTGCCATCAAAACGTTGGTGGGCAGTTTATTGATGTCGGAATTATTAAGATGGTTTATTCGGGTGATTCCAGAAAATAAAATTGACCTAACATAAGAGGGTGTTCACTTTATGGATACCCTCTTTTTAATTTAATTTGAGTCAACATGGGTTATGTTGTGGAGTTGTTTTAAAGTTATCTAATATAGGTAATAGGCTTATATCGGTTCAATTTTGTTGTTTATTGACCAATTAGTAGCCTTAAAAGCTCTGGTATTCCAATATGTTTGTTTGAGATTTAATAATGATAAATAAATCCGGTATAAGGAAATTCCATCTTTTGCATGGATGGTATGATACTATGTCTATCTTTAAGGGTGCAACTTATACTTTGAAAAATCAAAAACATAAAAACATGAAGAAAATACTGTTTTTGTTTATAAATATAGTACATGTTTTAAGTGCAACGGCTTCCAATGCGTTGTTTTTTGAAAAGTATCAGGTTGAGAATGGCTTGTCTCATAACTCTGTTTGGTGTGTTTTGCAGGATAGTTATGATTTCATGTGGTTTGGTACAAGCGATGGCTTAAACTTTTTTGATGGTAAAGATTTTAGAATCTTCCGACACAATCCAGAAGATATTACTTCATTAGGCAATAATTATATACAGGCCTTACATGAAGATCAAAACCAAAACTTGTGGGTTGGTACCAATAACGGAATCTATGTGTTCAATCGCCGCAAAGAGACATTCTCTTTTTTTGATACCAGAACCGAAGATGGGGTGATAATTAGTAGTAAGGTTACCAAAATATTAAAAAGCGAATCTGGTTTTCTTTGGATCGCAACCATGGGACAAGGTGTTTTTTTGTAT
>JAGXIO010000240.1 GCA_024635555.1 Saccharicrinis sp. | reverse complement strand
TTTTTTAGCTTTTGCACAGGTGATTTTTTTCAACTTCATAACCGTTTAATTAACTGTTTAATTTTAGTTTTCTGATTTTATTATAGACCGCTAAAAATCAATACGTACGACAGATTACTGTAAGGCGATCGGTGTTAGATTGTCCCTCCATGATTTCCAACTGTCCCTCCATGATTTCCAAACATCCAACATTCAACATCCAACATCCAACATCCAACATTCAAAACTTGTCGATAAACTATTTGTTCGAAAACTGCTACGAATATAAAGGTTTTTCTAGGTTGATCTCATAGATGCATTTTAAATTATGTCCATTGTTGCATCATGATTTAAAGAACGTGCGAATTTGTACAAGAAATTGTATCAGGATTACAAAAACTAAAGGTCGACAAATATTATTTTTAAATGTTAAAATTTGGATAGAGATGATTTAAATTTCGTAATTCGTTTTTTTTTCAAATGATTGTTTATACAACCACATGATATTATGCTATTTGTTATGAAAAACAGTGTCGGATTTTTACTATTCCTAATTATATTTTTGAGTTGCACAGAAAAAAAATCAGAATCAAATCTGGAAATGAATTTCCAAAATCCACCGGAATCTTCCAAGCCAAAAACATGGATGCATGCAATGAGCAGCAACATGACAAAGGAAGGAATGACAAAAGATCTTGAGTCCATTCAAAAAGTAGGTATCGGTGGAGTGCTTTTGTTTAATATTTCACAGGGGATACCCAATGGACCTGTTAAATATAATTCAGATTTGCACCATGAAATAATTACACATGCAGCTACAGAGTGTGAGCGTTTGGGCTTAAGTTTTGGGGTTCATAATTGCGATGGATGGACATCCAGCGGTGGCCCTTGGGTGAAACCAGAGGAGAGTATGAAAATGGTGGTGTGGAGCGAAACCATTGCGCAAGGGGGGCAAGCTGTTGAACTGCAGCTTTCGCAACCAACCAAACGTGAGGGTTTTTATAGAGACATTGCGGTTGTTGCATATCCATCATTAAAATCGGAAATTGCTGACGCTACCAATAAACCCAAAATTACCGCATCAGATAAGGCTTTTGATGGGGATGTAGCTACTGATGGAAAAGTTGACAGAGGTACATCCATTAAAATGGATGGTAAAAAGAAACCTTGGATACAATATGAATATAAAACGCCACAAACCATTAGTTCTGTTTTTATGGTTTTTATTCCCGGTGCAGGCGAAGCCGAACTTCAATTTTCTGATGATGGCAAGACCTTTCAATCTTATAAAAAACTATATAAAGTCCGGACAGGTAAAGGAGAATGGGCCATCAATGACAATTTTGAACCTGTTACTTCACGGTTTTTCCGACTTCAACTCAGTGAAGGTTTTACCATAAAAGAGGCCAAATTGTTATCTACTTATTGTTTTCAGAATGTACTTGGGCGCACCAGTATGGCACGCACTGAGGATGCAGCATTATTACCTATAGGAAGCCCTGAACCATCCATGTTGATTGATAAAAATTCGGTTATTGATTTAAGCGCATTTATGGATGCTAATGGTTTGATTAAAACCGAATTGCCGGAGGGAAACTGGACCATCATGCGATTTGGCTACACCTCAACTGGGGCATTTAACTGGCCTGCATCGGATGAGGGTAGGGGTTTAGAATGTGATAAATTCAGCAAAAAAGCAGTAGAGAATCATTACAATGCTTTTGTGAAAAAGGTTGTCGATAATTCAAAATATTCAGCCCCCAATGCCCTACAATATGTTGAGATTGATAGTTACGAAATGGGTGGGCAGAATTGGACAGAAGGTTTCGACTCTATTTTTCAAAGTAGGAAGGGTTATGATATGAAACAGTTTCTTCCACTTTTTGCAGGACGGTTTATGGATAATGCCTCTACAACCGAAGCCCTTTTATGGGATTTGCGTAATGTGAGCAGCGATTTAATAACTGAAAATTATTACGGTCACTTTACCGAACTATGCCATCGCGATGGGTTGAAAAGCTATATTGAAAACTATGGTTTTGGTCCCTTAAATGATTTGGATATAGGTGGAAAAGCAGACATTACAATGGATGAATTCTGGATGAAGAAACCGATGTTTGAGATTTCATCGGCAGTATCTGCCAGTCATATTTATGGAAAGGAAATAACTTCGGCCGAGTCATTTACCTCTATGCCACATATTAACTGGAAGGGGAATCCTGCCATGGCAAAACTTACTGGTGATCAGGCTTGGGCTGCAGGTATTAATGAGTTTATGTTTCATCGTTTTGCGCATCAGGCAAACCCGAATGTAAAACCGGGTATGACCATGAACCGTTGGGGATTTCACTTCGACCGTACTCAAACATGGTGGGAAAATGCCGGTGCGGATTGGTTTAAATACATAGCACGAGGTAGCTATTTATTGCGTCAAGGCGCACCTGTATCCGATCTTTTAATTTATGTTGGTGAAGGTTCTCCAAATTCAGTATTTGGCAGTTCAGATTTTGAACCCAACATTCCGACAGGGACAAATTACGATTGTGTAAATACGGATGTATTATTTAATCGCCTTACGGTAAAAAATGGCGAATTGATTTTGCCAGAAGGTACTCAGTATAAAATATTAGTACTTAAAAATTGCGAAAAAATCACGCTGAAAACCTTGAAACGAATTCAAGAATTAGCAAAAGAGGGAGTAGTTATTGTTGGTGATAAACCAACTACCCCCATGGGGTATTTGAACAATATCCAAGACAAAGAAGAATTCCTTAAAATTGCTGATGAAATATGGAACAGCCCAAAAACATATTCCAATTTTAATTGGGAAAAAATATTTGAGGATGTAAAACTTGCTTCTGATTTTCAGATTACAGAGAGAAAGGATATTACATTTATGCATCGCAAAGCCGGTGAAACAGATATTTATTTTTTCTACAATCCGGATTCAATACCTCGACAGTTCGAATGTACATTCCGGGTAGAAAATAAAATTCCTGAATTGTGGAACCCCATGCTGGGCTCAACAACTAAAATAGGTCGCTTCGAACACAATGATACCCAAACAAAAGCATGGATAACAATGGAAGCAGAGGGTTCTACCTTTGTTGTTTTTCGCGAATCATCAAATGGGGTGGTTTCGGTAATTGAACCGGGTGAACATCCGTTTACCACTGAATACACCTTGGACAAATCGAATAAATTGGTGTTCACCTCTTCCCAAAACGGAACATTTGTGGCCAACACAAGCACAGGTGAAAAAATAACATCTGCAATTGATAACATCCCTGTTCCTATTCAAATAAAAGGAGCTTGGACAGTACAGTTTTTAAAGGAAAACGATTACGATTCCACCCATATATTTAATGAGCTGAGCGACTGGAAAGATAATGCAGTAGATGAAATTCAACATTATTCTGGAACCGCGATCTACCGCAAAACATTTTCAATGGATGCGGCAGAGCTTTCTAAAGACAAAAGATATGTGTTGGACATGGGTGATGTAAAAATTGTTGCTGCCGTAAAACTTAATGGAGCCCAAGTGGGTATTGATTGGATGCCACCATTTGAGTTGGATATAACCGATTTTATTAAAGCTGGAGAAAATGAACTGGAAATTGAACTCACCAATCAATGGTCGAACCGTTTAATTGGCGACGAACGCTATCCTGTTGACTATACCTTGCAATTGGAGGGAAATTTCCCTAAAAAAATAATGCCAGAGTGGTATGTAAATATGGAACCTATTCCTGCAGGAAAAAGAACCACCTTTTGCACGGCCACTTTTTATAAAGCCACCGATCCTTTAATGCCTTCGGGTTTGATGGGGCCGGTTCGGATAAAAGTTATTAAAAAAACAAACATTTAATTAAGAGTAGCTTTAAAAGCTACAGTACATGAAAAATCTTATGAATAAATTTATTTTTCCAATTCTGATTGTATTTGCATCGCTGATGCAACTTACTTCCTGTGCATCAGATAAGGTCAAACTAAAAATTATTTTTGATACAAGTTCCCCCCAGCTTAACTATGGTGTTTCTCAATTAATGAAGTTGGAATCAGATAGAGTTGTAGCATTTGTTACTTCAAATCCTGATTATTCCATTTTTGCAAGAATTGATTCACTTAATTATTCAAAGGAAGGATTTGAATTAAGGGTACAGGAAGGGTCGGTAACTATTATCGCCGGCGATGAAACCGGGATTATGTATGCATTGCTTGAACTGAAGGATCAGCTAATGCTGACTGGTAGCCAGTTAACTAGCAAAAAAGTGGAACCCGCTCTTTCTTTTCGTGCCTTAAAATTCAATCTCCCTTGGGACTCGTACCGGAGGGGCGAAGCACTTCAGCTTCATTATGAAACCTGTAGGGATCTGGATTTTTGGGAAGCTTTTCTCGATATGATGGCCGAAAATAGATTTAATGCCTTAACATTATGGAATTTACATCCGTTTAACTACCTGGTGAAAACAGAAAAATATCCTGAAGCGTGTGGTTTTTCGGATGAAGAAATGGCTGAATGGAATCATTTCTGGACTACACTTTTCAGAATGGCTAAAAACCGGGGAATAGAAACCTACCTGGTGAACTGGAATATATTTGTTTCGCCTGAATTTTCAAGGGCACACAATGTCTCACCCATTTCCATTGAAAGTAGTTTGGGAATCGGAGATACTTCAGAAATTGTAAAAGACTATATGCGCGAAGTCGTTCGCGATGTGATTGATGCGTATCCTGACCTTACCGGTCTGGGTATTACATTAGGTGAGGGCATGGCAGGAATGACCCCCGTAGAGCGCGAGAGATGGCTGCATGACAGTTTTATCGAGGGCGTCAGGCAAGCATCTCGTAAGATTAAGTTTATCTACCGAGCACCTTTATCATCCGGTTTAGGCAGTGGTGCATCCACATCTGTTGCGGTGGAGCAATTAACTCGTCAATCACTTGACACACTCACATGCTTTGATGGTCCAATAAACGTTGAACTAAAATTCAATTGGTCGCACGGTCATTCTAGTCCTGCTTTGGTAAAGGTGCATGGAGGCAAATTGGAAGATACCTATTGGAATCCTCTACCCACCAATCATTATATTGCCTGGATGATCCGTAATGAAGATTTCTTTATGCTTCGTTGGGGTCAAACTGATTTTATCAGGGCTCATCTTGCTGAAAATACACCAGAGTATGTGGGTGGTTATTATATTGGTTCTGAGACCTATATTCCAGCCAAAGACTATATTACCCATTTGGAAGGTTCGTCCTACAAATATGCTTTTGAGCGACAGTGGATGTTTTACAAAAGCTGGGGAAATTTGTTGTACAATCCACAAACACCAGATTCCTATTTTGAACAAGCCTTTGAAAGACGATTTAAAGGTCATGGCAAGCAACTTTTCGAAGCACAACTAAATGCAAGCCGGGTTCCGCTTATCATCGCCTCTTTTTTTAATGGTTGGTGGGATTTTACACTCTATTCAGAGGGAATGCTGGGTTTTAATGAAAATGAACCTCCGTCAGTTAAGTTGTTGTCGCTAAAAACAATGATGGGTCGCAAACCTTTAGAGCCTAAATGTATTGGCGTTGAAGAGTTTGTGGGTAATCAGAAGTCATTAAATACCAATGGTATATCGCCTTTGGAACTGGCAGACTCCATTGATTCGTTTTGCTCGAAAGCAATGCTGGAAATTCAAGAAATTGATCCAAAAAATAATATCGACCTGTTATATGAACTCACCGATATTAAGGCATGGTCGTATCTGGGTATGTATTTTTCTAATAAACTCAGGGCGGCAGTAGAATATCAGCGATTCCTTGTTTCGAAAAATCCTGCCCATCATGCCAAAGCCGTTAAATGGCTCGAAATTGCTGTTGGTAAATGGAGTAAACTTGCTGATGTGACCAATGAGGTATATAAGCCTGTGCCGTTGATGCAGTATAATTTCCGAAGAGATGATGTCCGTATGTTTCACTGGTCAAATATTGAAAATGAAGTGATAGCAGAGTTGGAATGGCTTAAAACTAGCAAGTAATAAATTTAAAAATAGCTCATTATGAAAAGTTTGAAAATTGTCAATGCGATAGTATTTACGCTTATTGTGTTCATCAACTCAACAATGTCACAAAACCCAATTGTACCTCCGGGCTTAAATATTGCAGACCCCACTGCTAAAGTATGGAAAGATGGCAAATTGTATGTGTATGGCTCACGCGATGACAATCCCAATACCTATTGTTCGTATGATCATTGGGTGCTTTCAACCAGCGATTTAATCAATTGGGAGTATCACCCAAATGCTTTTAGCAGCGATAAGGTTCCCTACAACCCTACCAAACCTTTATATGCTCCCAGTGCAATTTATAAAGATGGGCTGTATTATTTGTATTACTGTCAGCCCGGCAAAGGCAATAATGAAGGTGTGGCAACCAGTACTTCGCCCATAGGTCCTTTTGGTGATGCAAGAGTCATGAATATTCCTGCAAGATATAATCAAATTGATCCTGATGTTTTTATTGATGACGACGGACAAGCCTACTATACTTGGGGTCAGTTTTCGGCAAAAGTTGCCAAACTTATGCCCAATATGACGGAAATTGATACCACCACGATTTTTGACGGTGTCATTACCGGGAAAGATCATCATTTTCATGAGGGCAATACCATTATTAAACGCAAGGGCATTTATTATATGGTGTATGCACACAATGGTAGAGAACTCGTATTGGATCCGGATGGAAAGAAACGAAGACACCCTACCTGTATAGGTTATGCAACAAGTAAATCGCCAATGGGTCCATATACCTATGGAGGTGTAATTATTGACAATCAAGGATGCAACCCCGGAAACCATAACAACCATGGCTCTATTGTTGAGTTTAAAGGGCAATGGTATGTTTTTTACCATAGAAGTACACACGGTAGTAAAATGATGCGAAAAGCATGTATCGAACCCATTGAGTTTTTGGAAGACGGTAGTATTCCCGAAGTAAAAATGACATCGCAGGGAGCTGGTAAACCGCTCGATGCCTTTTCAGCCATCGGCGCTGAACGTGCTTGCCTTTTAAACGGAAATGTGCGCATCGAGACTTTTTCTTTTAATCCCGACAATTTGGTTGATCCTTCCAACAACGATCAGTTAGTTCAAATTAAAAATGGCGACAATGCTGCTTTTATATCAATCGATTTTGGTTCCGGCGCATCATCATTTTCTGTAACTGCGGCAAGCGAAAGCAACGGTGGTAAAATAGAATTACGAACAGGTAGCATAGATGGCCCTGTAATTGGCACATGTAATGTTACTGCAACCGGTGGATGGAACAGCTGGAAAACATTTTCGTGCAACATAAATAAAGTATCTGGCGTGCATGAATTGTATCTGGTATTTACCGGCGATGGTGAGGAGTTGTTTCGTGTCGACAAGTTCCAGTTTTACAATGCCAACACTTCAATGGCTTGTATTGTGAAACCTGAGTCCATTCGGAAAATGAAAACAGCGGTTACCATTGAGGGAGAAAAGTTTATGATTAACGGAACGCCTACTTATCAAGAAATTACATGGAAAACATCCTATGGAGGAGAATACCCAATAGAGGGGCTGTTGATGAACTCGCGGATGGTACAAGGCATTTTTGATGATGTGAACCCAATGACTTGCGGACAATGGATTTATCCTGACACCCGGAAATGGGATCCGGATAGAAATACTGCCGAGTTTATTGATGCCATGGCATCATGGAAAGAAAATGGCTTGCTGGCTTTTACCCTTAACTTGCAAGGGGGGTGTCCATACGGATATTGTGGAAAGCAGCCCTGGGATAACTCGGCGTTTGCACCTGATGGTTCGTTGCGTAACGATTTTATGAACCGACTGGAATTAGTGCTTAACAAGGCCGATGATTTGGGAATGGTCGTCATTCTTGGTTATTTTTATTTTGGTCAGGACGAAAGATTGGTGGATGAAGCTGCTGTGATTGCAGCAGTTAAGAATGCAACCAGCTGGGTTTTGAATAAAGGATATAAGAATGTTGTAATTGAGATTGGTAATGAAGTTAATCACAAAGCATACGATCATAAAATTATAAATTCCGATAGGGTACACGAACTTATTGAAGCAGCAAAAGAAATTGAAATTAATGGCCGCAGGCTATATGTGAGTACTTCCTTAACAGGAGGAGCCGTTCCGCCGGCCAACATTGTTGGTTCATCTGATTTTGTATTACTACATGGCAATGGGGTAAAAGAAATTCAGAGAATGGAAGCGATGATTAAGGCAGTGCGAGCAATGGATGAATACAAACCTATGCCGATTGTAAACAATGAAGATGATCGCCCTTGGCGCGACAGCCATCAAGGATGGGATGAATCAGGGAATAACTTTGTTTCAGCCGTTAAAAATTATGCTTCGTGGGGTTACTTCGATTTTCGATTGAAAGAAGAGCACACGGATTATAACATGGGATATCAGAGCGTACCTACAAATTATCATATCACTACCGATAGAGAAACCGCTTTCTTTGATTTGATGGCCAAAATAACAAACAGTCCGGGTACGCCAAAGCTACTTATCAACTTTTCAAAACAAGCAGGAAAATTGGATGTGAG
>JAGXIO010000239.1 GCA_024635555.1 Saccharicrinis sp. | reverse complement strand
TTTTTGCCACATGGAACTCGCCATTACAATCATTCTCCTTTGTGAGAGACAACTCTCATGGCTCGTTTCATATCTGAGAAAATTATTTATTTGTTACGCTATAAGAATTATACAACGAATTTATATTATGCATTCATTTTCTTCATCCCAAAATACTTTTCTATTCTCTCGATAGGCAATGGTTGCCATATGAGACGTCACTGCCTCCTGAAAACCCTGATCAATATCGCAACTTGGGGTTTTACCTTCTCGAATGCACTCCAACCATTCTTTTATGTGCAAGTGCGTAGTGTCCACCCGTTTTCCTTTTACATAGGTATATAACAAGCCCCTACTTGCGAAATATTGTTCAGTAGCAGAAGTTACCGCATCCACATTTTCCTGACCAGGCACGTAAGTAATCATAGGTTTATCAGCACTTAAGATCCCAGCTTCCAATTGGTTTCGATATCGGGTAGATCGCTTGTCCGGGAATACAGTTAAGGTATTTTCCATTTCCATGGTAGCGTCGTGTCCCATAATGACTTTTCCTCTGAATCGATCATTGGCCAATGAGGCACTGTACATCAGAGTCAATTCTTTTTGGGGGTATTCAAAAACAGCTTGAAACACATCGGGTACTTCGCGGCCATCTTTAAAGTAATAAATACCACCCGATGCAACTGCAGAATGTGGAATTCCTAAATTCATTACCTGATTGATGGCATCGAATTCGTGAGTAAGCAAATCACCTCCTAAGCCCGTGCCATAATCCCACCAACAGCGCCAGCGGAAAAACCGCTCTAGGCTAAATGGATGATAGGCGGTGGGTTCGATGAATTGTTCCCAATCAATTGTTTGAGGATTTCCATCGGGATGAATGGGGTATACCCAAGCTCCATTGGGATCATTTCGATTGGTACACACTTCAATTAAAGTGATTTTACCTAAAACATCTTTGTCAATGATTTCCTTAGCCCTCTTAAAACTATCCGTCTGACGACCCTGGTGGCCTAATTGCATAACAATACCAGTTTCTTTAATGACTTTGCGAAGTTCAAAGGCTTCTTCGATGGTGCGTGTCAGACCCTTTTCAACATAAACATGCTTTCCGGCTTTGGCTGCATCAATGGCAATTTTTGTATGCCAATGATCTGGTGTTGCAATAATTACTGCGTCAATTTCAGGTGATTCCAGCATTTCTGTATAACGTCTATAGCGCTTAGCTGTTAATTGCGATTGCTCGTCTGTTCCCTTTCGATGGATGTTTGCTGCAGCTTTTAGTGCTTCATTCGCATTATGATCAAAAAGGTCGCAAACACCAATTATGTCAATGTTTAAATCCTCCTGAGCTAAATAATCTGCGTATCTTTTATCATTGCCATTTTTGCTTGCCCCGGCTTTCCATTCGTCTATTATTTCAGGTCGTACGAACCCTGCAGCTCTCAACAATTGCGCGCCTCTTATCCCATAACCAATAATGCCTAACCTAAGTTTTTTACCCTTTGATTTCGATGCAACAACAGAGGCATCATTCTGAAAATTTAGGCCCAGATCCTTTGAAATATTATATTTACTTAGTCGCTCTATCTTCCATTTTTTGTAAATGCCATATCCAAAAACACCTAAAATAGGTAATGTTGCAACTCCCTTTAAAGCTTCTCTTCTATTGATTGCTTTAGAATTGGTTATAGTATCTTTTTTCATTATTAGTTTTATTTTCTTTTAATTAACAGCCTGTCTATCCCAATTTTTTGGCTCGTTGGAAACACGAGGAGGATAAAAAGTAGAAGAATGAAAATTAAATTTTTATCCACCCACATGGTGCTTTCAGGAGCAGTAAGAAGGTACTTAACGCCAACCAAGGGAGGGTGAGAAAGGTAATACATGCTAATTAAAATGATTCCTGATACTGAAGCAAAGCGAGAAAACAATCCAATAATCAAACCCAGTCCAATGGCGATAAGCCCCCATATGTTTAGAAAATCGATAACGGAAACTATATCCGGATTTTTTGCCATCGATTGAAAAACGTCCGCCATCCAACCTTGCGAATCATTTAGAAAAGCAAAGGATGACCAGCGTGGATTCATCAGTTTAGCAATGCCTTCATAGAGACAATACCATCCTATTAATATGCGACCTATGACAAGAATGGTTAACTGTAAATTTGAATAGGTGAATTCTTTTTTCATAAATACTCTGAGAGTTAAAAAATATAATGCTGATTATATTAAAAAATAAATTATTGAATAATAATACTGTCTTACAGAGTCATCGTCATGATTGTAACTGAGCTTTCTGTTCTGAGGATACGTTTTTAACTCTCCAATTTCAGACATTACCTTGGGCATTTGTATACCAATAGTTATGTCCTCTGAATCAACTATCACTAATTTAGAAAAACCGGGAGATCTCCATCGTATTTTATCTCACATACCTCCTCGTTACTCCAGATTTTAATTCTTCCGTTTTCCCAATGGATTCCAGGCCCTGAATAAACCGGATTACATGCAGCATGATTCTCCTCAATACCATCCACCCACATTCTGGCAATTCGACCATACCCTTCTCCTTTCTCCCAAACGGGTTGTGAAAACGGAGGAGAAGTACTATATAGCTGAGGAACAACAGGTCCATATCCCCAATCAACCATTGGCTCAATGTAACTACCACTACTACCGTACTGAACCCTGATAACCTCATCCTTGCCAGTAATATATTCCACCTGATCATCCTTCGTTTTCAGAAACGAACTTTGACTCAAAGTATCTGATGCATTATTTACTTCCAAAATAAAACCACAAATACTGTCATATTCTTCCGATGTTTCTATAATCATCCGATTGCGCGAGTAATACACCGTATCTCGTTTCGGGTTAAGTGACAGAACCTGAATTTGCACCCCATTATACTTAAAATGATACATTCCCTCTGTACAACTCCAGTCTGCTGTTATCGGAAGGTTCAAATACGATCCATTTTTAAAGTTCCTATTGTCGGGCAGGTTCACATAGTTTTTTTTAATCTTATGGATCTCCTCCGGAAACCGTAAACTCAGGTCTTTCTTAGATTGAGATGACCACCACTCCCCTACCGAATCAATATTTTCCATCATTCTCTTTACATTAGAAGGAACACGTGTTAGTTGTATGAGCACATTATTGTACTGAACAGTTTGCGTAAAAGGATTGCGCGTTTTACCCGAACGCTCATTGTAAAAAGTTCCGTTCCCTGATATAATCTGAGGCAGGCTATCCTTAATAACTAGTTTCCAGGGCACCATCTGATAAGAGGCTCCTGTGAATCCACCATAATTATTTAAACAATTCCCCAGAGTATATAAACTATCAATAAACAAGGTCTGCTTAACAAAAGAAGCCGTTTCAAAATTGTAAGAAGGCTTGCTACCACAATAACTCCCCCCCGGCGTATATTTCTGCCGAGAAAAATCCATGATGGCCGGATGAGGTCGATATAGACTGGTTAAGGCATGTATGGCCTGAATATATCCACTACCGTGATAATCATTTACTGGATGTATATCCTCTGAAAACCATAGCCAATAATAGTAAGACGTGGCGGAACTTCCGTCGAGATTGACTCCTGTACCTCGCATTTCACTGCCGCCCGTTATTCCCCAACTATTATGCAAGGCCATTTCAACCGAATAGGCTTCCAATACAGCTCTGGCAATGGCCTTAACCTGAGGATCACGGGCAAAATCAAACAGATTAAGCCAACCAACCATGTTGTATACCTCATATATTGAGGAGTTCCATTCTCCTGTTCCTGTCTGATATATTTGTTTCGACCAACTCTGTAGCCATTCTTTCATCATAGCCAATTTTTCTTTTGCTTCCGGAAATTCATCGGGGAATTCCATCGCATGCTGAGCAAAAAGATATCCGCTTGTTCTCGACATATTAATGTGATTCTCAGTCCCCTCGGCTGTCCAGGCATTATAGCTATCGTCTCGTTCGAAAACTCTTTTCAATAACAATATTTTGTTTTCTTTAATGAATTTGGCATTAGGGTAGAGTGACATAATCCTTGCCATTCCCACCAAGGTAAAATGAAAAGGGCTACGTTCTTTCAATGCCTCCAGCCATGAATTGGCTATAGAATCGTTGGTCCCATAAAGTTCAAACCGAGCAATAACCTTAGGCCAGTAATATTTCTCAGCATCACCAATCTTCAAAGATGGCGGATTGTATTGGTCGGCAATCTGATGTAAAAGCATAGACTTTTTCTTATCCCAATTTACCGGATCCTCTATCGGGGATGCCTTAGCGCAAGAATACAATAAGCACCCAATTATTAAAATTAAGAAAGTTCCAACCTGCATTCTATATGCATTTATTAACCATTGTTTCATTTTCGTAAAATTAATCTATGTTGATTTACAAAACTCATTTACTAAAGATCCTATTTAACTGGCCACAAGCATTCCTCTCCTGGTTTAAGACTAACTCTATGCGTATCTAGCAGTACATTCTCACCCAATGGTCTTTTCTGATCCGCAGAATCCTCAACAAAAACCTTTAAATCAACCCAATAGGCCGAATTATTTTTAAGGCGTAAAAGTAATATTCCCGAAGAGTCTTCCTCCA
The DNA here is from genome assembly GCA_024635555.1 of Saccharicrinis sp. Taxonomy (GTDB): domain Bacteria; phylum Bacteroidota; class Bacteroidia; order Bacteroidales; family Marinilabiliaceae; genus Saccharicrinis. The sequence continues at coordinate 8,811 of JAGXIO010000239.1, read as the reverse complement.
ATGCTGCGTCAACACTATCAAAAACAAACACAAACTGCTTATCGGAAACCACATATACAGCAGGTATCTCAATTCCGGTTAACAACAATGAAGTCTCCGCCCATGTCGACCCACACATAAGTTCACCAATTCCCTCAAACCAGTCGGTCGTACTTACTCTTTCGGTCATCCAACCATTTTCCAAGCCTGGGATGGGACGATTTGGGTGTGACAACATTTGTGGAATAAATCGTACAATGGCTTGCAACATCTCTAGGTAAAACAAATGGCCAGTGGCACGGTATAGACGCCACAAAGCCAAACCAGAAAAGGTACAAATTCCGGGAGCACCATGTTTGTTTTGCGTATTGGCGAAAACAGCACCGAAGGTTTGAACGCCTAATTTCCCAAGAGTACTATTCTCCGGGAACTTGTAATTAAAACCAATAATCCAGGTAAAAAACAAGTGAGCCATTGCTTCAGATCTTTCCAACCATACCGTATTTCCTGTCTGCTCATAAAGTACAGCGAAAGACTCCAATAGGCCATAAGCCGATTCACTATCCGGATTCTGTAGGGCATCTCCAACACCACCTAAAGCAATACCTTTCACAACAAATTGTTCGTAAAAATACGATGCAATCTCCTGAGCTACGGCTAAATACTCAGGATGATCAAAATAGCTCGCACAATAGACCAGTGCTGCCGGAACGATACCACCACTGGTAGACCCTCCCACAACAATTTCTCCTGTTTGACTATCTACAAACTGCCCCAGCTGACCATACCGGCGCCATAACTTCACAAAAGCCTCGGCCACACAACGGACTCCTGATCTCCACTGATCTTTAACTTCCATCCCCATTTGCTCCATGAGATGAAATTGTTTTAGGATGTAATAAAGAGCATCTCCACTCTTACGGATTAAATGCCAGTTAACGGTATGTGGCTTCCGAATGTCACCACCATACCAATGAAAAGCAGCATCAATGGACTCCCCGCTATCGAAAAAAAAGCCTGAAGGCGAAATCCCCCCGTTGAACAAAAAATCAAAGTTACGCAGCACACGATTCTTGGTTACTTCATTACCTTCAAACAACAAAGGATAGGTGGTAATCATACCACCGGTCCAACCCGTTTGCCAATCCTGCAGAAACATTTCGCGCATGCCCACGCTATAATAACCATGACGTTCGACCCAGTTTTGTCTGTTAAATTTTTCTTCCTGAATATTAAAAGTAGAAGAAAACGGTATTGAAACCACTGCATCGGGTTTTGGAATCAGGTTAAAACGGATCTGACTCCAATACTTCATAAAAGACAACACGTCAAGACAGTCAAATTGATACATCTGAAACCTTATTTCAACCTGGTCGCCAGATGACCAATCGGGAGCCTGGTCGCTTGATGGATATTGATTATCGGTAATCCTGTATTGGTACAAGGGCCGCACAACAGGCGTTTGAATACTCATAACAGCCTGGGTTCTGAGGCGGTTTTCAGTGACTTGATAAGCATAATCGCCCAACTGATTCCCTTGTTCGGTTAAGATCCAAAGACCTAATTGACTTTTAGCGTTAAAAAAACCCATGGAAGGGGTGGACATGGCTCCTGAACGATCCATTAAACTACTCGGTCCGGAATGTATATTCAGCCTTGGCACATCCGAAATAACGGCTGGTTTATCCGCCCCTATATCACGAGGATCCATCAGTTTGGGCGAATAAGCAATCTTTCGTGATTCAAAACGATTACCATTATACACAGCCGATGGCATTAGTAAATAGTTATTTTCATGCCAACCATCGAACACAAACTCAATGGCAACATTACAAGAACTGATAGAACCGGAAACCAATTGTAGCTCCAGTGTTGCCTCAAAACCTCCCGATTTGTCTGTGCGTGAAACTGCATTTATCTGGTACACCCAATCACTTCCCCATAAGCTAAAATTGCCGGAAGCATTCATTCCTATCTTTACAACTTCTGTCCTTATGAGACATGAGTAGAAGTCATAGTCGTATTGATTAAATCTTAGTTGCAGACTATATTCTAATCCGTTCATTCCCTTACGATTCTAATATTATTCAACCTCAAGCATCAAACTTCCTTTTTACCCCAAAATAGTGCCACCCAGATTCACTAAAAAATATAACAATGCAATGATTGCGAACACCATCCCCAGAGCCAGTAAAAATCCAACTGTATCCCCCCGGTTCCATTTTAAGATCTCCCATTGTGTGTTGGGAAACATCCTCCTGTGATCAAAGCGGTGAGGATTAGCGTACGAAATCTCAAGTTCTCGCTGATCTTCATCCTTATCCTCCAACACCTTTGTTTTCATTTTGACGTAGAAACGATCCAAGACTGATAACTCTTTCGGAGTTTGCTTATATAAAAAGCTAAAAATAAATATGATGAGAAAAGGAAAAAAGGTTCTAATCAGTATCCGAATGGTTTCATTCACAGCGTACTTATTAGACGACAAATCCCATCCCATGGCATCTAGCATAACGAGCTCCAGGCTAAGCAAACCATTCCCTTCTAACTTACTGGTTTCAGGATTAACCTGAATTCCATGAGTCCAGAAAATTCGGTTACCACCAATATTATAACTTTTCACAAAGGAATCTCCAAGCTGCAAAACAGATGGTTTTGTGGTTAAGCTTTGTTCTTCCTCCGGCAATTTTTCCCATGCTGAAATATGGCTCTGGTTCAACGTCACATCCATAGGTGTAGAGGTGTATTGCCGTTCAATAACAAATGGCTGTGTGGTTTTAAGTAAATACGAATTGCTTCTTAAATCCGGAAATAGACTCGGCAAGGCAATTGGCAATACAAAAAACAGAACTAAGGTAGATAAAATTGAATACCAAACAGCTTTACGACTTGTCCGTCGCCACAGAATTCCCATCCAGAAGCCGGCAGAGAAGACCACGCCCCATTCCCAGAAAATTTTTAATTGATCGAACAAATTATCGGAACGCATCACAATAAAGGCGGCAATAACAACAATGGAGGTGCCCAAGATGCGACCAACAGTAACATAATGACTTTCCGATTTTCCCGGGAACAAGGGCTCATAAAGATTCTTGGTGATTAATCCGGAAGTGGCGAGCATCATCATATCGGCAGTTGAAAGCAGGGCGGCCAACAATGCGGCTATCATCAAACCAATAAGACCCATATTTAAAGGCCCTAGAAGCGCTCTTGAGGCATATCCCCATAGGTTATCCGGATCGGTGACCTTTCCGCTGTAAAGCAGCACAATGGCCAAAGCTGTTATTCCCCAGAAAACGGTTGTAATCCTTTTTAGATAAGTGCCATAAGTTAATCCGAAACGGGCTGCGCTTTCATTACGAGCAGCTCCGGCAGCTACTAGTTGATTTGCACCAGCAGCCACATTAATGGTAGCCATAATACCCAAGGCAATTATATAATACCATGTAAAATCAACAGTATTGGGTGAACCAAAAATCTCAAAATAAGACTCCGGCAACTGTGCATGTAAGGTTCGAAAAGCTCCCATAATGCCACTACTACCATAGATGTTATTTATTTCGATAAATGCAAAGGGGAGCAATATTACCGACAATATAATAATAAAGACTCCCTGAAAGACATCACTAATAAAAGCAGCTTCCAGTCCCCCCGCAATGGAATATAAACAAACGAACAACACAGTAATCCAAATAAACCAGTTTTTGGGGATATGTGAAAAATTGCTTCTTGGGTTTAAAGCCTTTAAATAGTCCATCTGCTCCACATCTGCAGCTGTGAGAGAAGCAAAATCGCGCGATTTATAACGCTCCAGCTTTAAAGCCTGCACATATTCCAACGTTTCATCCGCAGAGAGTTCTGAATTGGCAGCAAAATCGACCATATCTGCTTCTGTAGCAGTAAACACCTTGGCAACAGGAATCTCCGGTAATGCTTTAGGGGTCATCACCAGAACCGTCTTAGTCATCACAATGAAACCAACCGTTAACAACAACATCATACTGATGCTAGCCATCAGGGAATAAACCCCGCCAAGAAAACGGGAGGCATACCGTTCCGTGTAAAAATCTCCCATCGTTAACACCCGTAATCGTCGATACCAGATCCCGGTCAACCAATACGAAGGGGTAGCAAAAAGCATCATCAGGGAAGCCCAAACACCTGCAGCACCGTTATTAGCTGTAGTAGTAGCCACCGAAGGTCCCGTATCCGAGGATGTGGCCTGTCCAAAAGCGGCAAATAACTGTACAAACTTTCCAAAACGGCGTCCTCCCATAAAAAAGTCCTCCTGATTTTTCACACGTAACATGGCCCATAAGCCAATCACAACCAAAACCAAGAAAAATAGACTGATGACAATCAAGTCAAGTATAGACAATCCAAACATATTCATTTAATTTTTCGTTATCATTTTAACACCATACACAATCACGATGCTGTTTTTTAAGCTTATAAATTTCTATTCCTGCATAAATGGCAGCACCAATTCCATGATCGCCACCTGGCTCAATTGGAATATTGTAATAAAAAGGAAGATCCTGTTTAAAATTAAAACCAGTGGTAACCTTGTCGAGATAGCCATTGGCTCCGATACATTCTTTAACCAGTCCATTCCAGCCGGCAAGGGCCACCGAAGTATAAATATCATTTATCCATTCTTCATTCACTGCTTTTGCCACCCCATAGATAAACATGGCGGTAGAGGAAGACTCTAAGAAGGAATCACTCTTATCCAGTAATTGTCGCCACATACCATTGGCTGTTTGGTATCGTGCCAAACCGAGCAAATGTTCTTTTAAATAAGAAATGATAAGATCTCGTTGCGGATGGTCCTTTGGCAAAACGTCAATCAGCTGGCATTGAGCCATAACTACCCATCCATTGGCACGCCCCCAATGAGCCACCCCGGGCATATCTTCCTGTAAGATCCTGTAATGATAATAGATCCCCAATTCGGGTCGAAAAAGATAGCTCCTGAATTGAATAACCTGATTAACGGCGTCATCTATATAAGCTGAATCTCCGGTATGTTTCCATGCTCTTATAAGGAATGGAACACTCATATAAAGATCATCCGCCCACAAAGCAGTATAACCAAATCTATTGCGACAAAATGTACCGTCAGGTAATCTGTCCTGTTGGTGCTGAATGTAGTGCATACAGCGATTGAGATAATCCAGGTATTGCGGTTGCGGATCGTAAGCACAGACTTCAAATAATCCCGCAGCCATCGCCCCAAAATCATCAAGCCGATCCATCCTGAAAAACTGATGTCCCGAAGCACCTACAACTCTATTATCAAATAGTGTTTTAAATACCGACTTATTTTCAAAGAAGAAACGGTAATTTAAGCTCACGTATTTCCTGAATTTCAAATCACTAAATATATCAGTCAACTGCTCGAACGACATATGTATTACCCCGTTCCAATATTTCCAGTCATTGTATAAACTGAGTAGCTTCAAGTGATTTGTATCATACTCCCCTGAGATTTCAGACAATAAGCTCCCTTGTTTCTTATCAAGAAACGAGCGTGAGGTATTTTCTATTACATAACCTGCCATTAATCGCAGATAACGCGCGGTCTCCTCACTGTCTGGTGCAAGCCCAATGGTTTCAGGCATATTGATGAAAGGTTTATCACTAGATGTTTCCATTTTCTTCTATCGTAAATTTTTATTTGATACTGCATCGACTTCACTATCCGAACCTGCCATACCCCAAATAAAGGAATAATGATGTGTTCCTGCAGCCATGTGAATAGACCAGTCAGGAGAAAGCACACACTCTTCATTCTGCACCCAAAGATGACGTGTTTCCTGAGGCTCTCCCATAAAATGACTTACGGCTTCCGATTCAGGAATTTCAAAATAAAAATAAGCTTCCGTGCGCATGCGATGAACATGACAAGGCATGGTATTCCAGACGTTTCCTTCCGCTACTTCGGTAATACCCATCATCAACTGACACGTGGGCACAATCCATGGTACAATGTATTGGTAAAGGATTCGTTCATTGGTATTAACCTGACTACCCAGCTGAACAGGATTCGCTTCTGACCGACTCACTTTTTTTGATTCGAGGGTCTGATGAGCCAAACAACTGTTGATGTAGAATTTCGAAGGAAAAACAGCATCATGGCTCTCAAATGAAATATCACGAACCCCTCGACTAAGATAAAGGGCATCCTTATAATCTAGTTCATAGCTGACACCATCAGCCCATACCGTTCCTTTCCCGCCCACGTTTATAATTCCGGTTTCCCGTTCCTTATTGAAGAATTCAGTCTTCATGTACGGATCGGGTTTCAGTTGAACGCTGTTATTTACCGGCATGGCACCAGCAATCACCATACGGTCGTAGTGCGTATAAATCAATCGCAACTGGTCTACTTCAAAAAAATCGTCAATCAAAAATTTCTTACGAAGTTTTTCTGTATTAAATAATTGTATATCGTCTGGAGCCGGACAGAAACGTATTTGAAATAATGAATCCATATTAAATTTTTTATTAAAAAAGCTAATTTCGATTTTTTAAAAATTTATAATTGCAAAAAAACCTTTCCCATAACGGCAAAGGTTATCATCCCGCAAAACTATACAAAAACAAACAGCCATATAGGGTACACAGGTTTCAAACATGTTATAAAATCGTATCATATCCTATCCCTTTAACTCTATACGGGTAAAAGGGATAGGATATGTAATATAATAATAAGGATTGTGGTCTTGCAGAAAAAAGTTTCCTCCCATTCTATCCCAGCCCGATTTCATGAAAGCTGCGTGTTCCTAATCCTTCTTGACCATTGCAAAAGTCAGCGTTAAAACCATAAGTTATACAATGCATTCAAGAGAAGAACCGGTGTGAAGGCGTTTAATTTACTCTGTTCTATTTCTAAAGCAAAAAGGTTGATACCTTTTTGCATCCATTAAATCGTATTAAAAAGTGAACCTAACCAACGAAGGTTTTATGTATGCCCGTACCAATCCGGAAAAATTCAAGGCAATTATCAAAGAAAAAGTGGACGCCCTCTAATACATGTCAATGGATTTTTTAACCAATTTATTAGAAAACAGCACCATGCCGAAACCCACGGCATTGGTGCTGGTTTAATGACAGCTATCAGTCCTTGTCCGCTGGCCTCCAACATTACGGCAGTGGGTTTTATCAGCAAGGACATTGAAAACCGCAACCGTGTATTTGTTAACGGATTACTCTATACACTTGGACGTGCTATATCCTATACTGCAATAGCCCTGATTATTTATTTAGGCGCCGATCAGTTTAAATTTTCGGGCTTTTTTCAGCTTTATGGCGAAAAAATACTTGGACCCCTGTTGATCGTTATCGGATTGTTTATGCTCGATGTGATTAAAGTCAAGTTTCCCGGAATGAACAGGCTAACTTCCAAAATGGAAACCAAAGCCAATTGGAGCTATTGGGATGCTATTTTACTGGGAATGATTTTCGCACTGGCTTTTTGTCCATACAGCGGAGTGCTCTACTTTGGGATGCTCGTCCCAATGACCGTAGCAAGTGCATCAGGCTTATATCTTCCCATCGTTTTTGCATTAGCTACCGGCATTCCTGTGATTATTTTTGCCTGGATACTGGCCTATTCTGTTGGTTCTATCGCTGGAGTTTATAACAAAATGAAGAACTTCGAAATCTGGTTCCGTCGGGTGATTGCCGTACTATTTATTTGACCACAAAAAAGCTGTACGGGCTTCAGTACTTTTTTGCTTCTTTATTTGGTGGCATTACCCCATTCTGTTCCTGTTCATCAATCCCACTTTTTATCGGATTCGTGAAAGGCGGAATTCCGCTCGGGGTAACATTTGCTTTTTTAATCACATCGCCATTGGTAAACGAGGTTGCCGTTGCCATGTTCCTTGGTTTATTCGGCATAAAAGCAACCCTTATTTATTCAATTAGCGGGATATTACTTGGAACTGTCGGCGGCTTTATCCTTGGCAAGTTCAAACTAGACCGCTATTTGTCTGATTGGGTAAAGGAAATTCAGGCTACTTCGGAACAGGATTCGGAACAATTGTTTTTTTTCCATTTTTAATTCTTTTTACCATTATTCAAGAGGGGGTGTGTTTGTAAAAAGTATATTTTTGCAGCGACTAACCATCACACAAAGTTACTATGAGTGTTTTTTTGCCATTTATTTTTATTGTGGCCCTGCTTGCATTGGGGTATATAATCAAACAAAGGAAAATTAAGTCTTTGGAAAATCAGTTGCTGACAATTCAAAGAAAAAACGATGCATTAGAAAAACAAACCAGTCAAAAAAAAGAAGCATCATCAGCCAGCGATGCCGACCGGAAACAAATGGAGCTCCTGTCGATAGTGGCTACCCAGACCGAAAACGCCATTATGATTATGGATCCTGATGGCAACATTAAATGGCTCAACGACGGTTTTACGAGAATGTACGGATACACCTACGATGAGTTTGTTGCAACGAGGGGGAGTAACATCAGGCAAACCAGCTTCAGCGGCATAATTGATGAACGACTGAGACGTTGTAAAACCTCAGGGGAACCTGTTTTATATGATGCCCCTAATACCACAAAATATGGCGGGGATATATGGACACATACCACCCTGACACCCATTTTAAACGATGAAGGGGAAGTTACCCACCTGGCAACCATCGATACGGATATTCACAAGCGAAAAATGGCTGCTGATATCCTGCTAAAAGAACTGGCAGTGCTTCGCAGTCGCCTCAATGAACTTACATCGCATCAAAAAAAGGTTGAAAATGTGATATCAGATCTTTTGGGAAATCAGGCAAAATCGGGCAAAGAGGTTGAAGAAACA
>JAGXIO010000238.1 GCA_024635555.1 Saccharicrinis sp. | reverse complement strand
TAAAGGCATAAACGCGGTTGATGCTGCTGAAGGTTCAAAATCCATATCCACCGTTGCACTCACCATATTATTGGCACTCACCCCTATCGTTTCGCTCACAACCATATTTTTATATAAAAAAAGGTTATTGCAGCTTAGGTTGTGCGGAGCCAACATAGGATTATTGATTGGCACCACCGCACTTATCTATTATTTTGGCACCGTTGGCACAAAAGAACTTCCTGCAAGCGACCTATCCTACCATTTAAGTACGATTTTTCCCGTAGTGGGAGCAATTCTTAACTTTTTGGCCTTGCGTGCTATTGCCAAAGACGAAGCACTAGTGCGCTCGATGGACAGGATACGATAAAAGTTCACAACCACCCCGTCTGATATTTCGTACCTCAATATCATCCACCCCGCCTTTAAAAGGCGGGGAACCGTTGCGAGCTAAATCTTTTCAATACGTAATTTTCATCACGCTGTAAAGCAGTTCTCTCCTTTTGTTTTTTTAATATGGAACATGAATAATAGTTTGTTCAGATTACCGTTAGCTGGTCACTGTTAACCTATTACTGTTATCTGGTACTCATCTTTCAGAATGCTGTAATAAATTGTATCTCGTCTTCTATTATTTGTCATTAATGTATGACTTCTTAAAATTCCTTCTTCTGTCAAACCAGATTTCTCTATTCCTTTCCTCGCTGGAATATTCAAAACGTCCGTTTTAATTTCAATTCTATAAGTTTCTGTCTCTTCAAAGAGATATTTAAAAAGTAACCTTTTTACGTGACTATTAATTCCAGTCCCATGAAATTCTTTCGCAATCCAAGTCCATCCAATCTCAACTCTGCTATCTCGTACTGAAATATTTGCAATTCGGGTTGTTCCAATAATTTTATTGTTATCCACATTTATAATGGCAAACGGAAGTGATAACTTGTTTTCTAAATCCGAAACAGCTTGATTTATCCAATTTTCTAATACTACTTCGTTTGAGAGGTCAGTAGTAAAATAATACCACATATTTTGGTCCGTTGTAAGGTTTTTCATTTCCTTAAAATCCTCTTTTTTGATTGGCCGAAGAATGACTCTTTCAGATTGGATTATTTTATTAAAGTTCAGCATTTTCTGAATTTTGTTACAACTGGTTACTGATAACTAATCTCTCTTAACTGATTACTGTTAACTGATTACTGTTAACTGATTACTGTCATCTTCTTTCCAGATATGTTGACGAGCTTACCTTCATGGGGATATCCATGCCTTGTGGCATCTGGGCATTTCCTTTCATGGATACCATACCTTGTATTTGCTGCTTTTGTTTGCCGCTTACAAACCAACCATCATTTTGACTGACCACAAATTCCGAATCTTGATTTCCGGACAACTTCATGGTCACCTTCATGCCGTTCATCTCAGCTTCGCCACCCATTGTGCTTATATTACCATTGCCTTTTAATTTCCATTGCTTGTTCGATGCGTCGGCCAAGGTCCAGGTGTTGCTTAGCTCGGCATTTAACCCCGACGTTATTTTTGTATCGTTACTCCAGTTGTCACCCACTTTTTTACTTGTGTTGGGATACATAGAAAGCAACATGCCCATGTTACCAATCAGTGCTTCGGCTCCAAACTGGCTCGAAACGGTTTTTCTCATCATTGCTGCCATCTGCGGTTGTATATTGCCCATCGCATTTACTGCATCACTAATCATTTTGTCAATACCTTCCACCCTAAGTACTTTACCTTGCGGGGTAATCACCATTTTAAAATTTTTGCCGATAATGCCGCTATACACCTTTGATATCTCATTGCTGGGGTCAATGGGTTTCGACGAATCGTAATCGAGATTGAAAATCAAACTCTTAACACTCACAATCATGGATTCGAAGGAGGTATTCAATATGATATTAACGCCTTCGTTGCCCACAGGAGTAAATCGAGTGATACCTTTAAACTCATTGTTGATTTCCTGTTCGATAAAACCCAGCGACTGTACAATTTTCATTTTCGTTTCCTGATAAAAACGATAATCTTGTCCTTTGTTCAGATTGTACTTAAGATTATAAGATTGCGCATTTACGCCAATTGTAAGTGCTAAAAATAGACTGAATGCTAAAAAAATATTTTTCATTTGTTTGAAATTAGATAAGAGACTGACAGATAATAGATAAGAGACTGATGGATAATGAACACAACTTGTTCCGCCTAAGCGGAAGATTTTTCATTTCGTAAAGCCTTGCAAAATACATCTTATTTGGTATTTTACAGAGGTGGTGATTAAAAAAGTCCCTTTTTAAAAGGAGGTAGGTTTACTAATATTGTGCCAGTTGTGCATACCGTGTTCAATTTTATTACTTTTGTCCAAAACAGAAAAAAATGAAAGGCACACTATATTTAATACCCAACACACTCGGCGACTCCACAATAAGCAGCGTTATTCCAGCTGATATTACCATTTTGCTAAAGCAGCTAAAATATTTTATTGTGGAAGATATACGCAACACACGACGCTATTTAAAAAAAGTTGATCAGTCAATTGATATTGAAGAGCTTACTTTTTACGAGCTAAACAAGCATACCACAGCCCAACAGAAAAGCAGTTATTTGATTGCTGCAAAAAAGGGCAACAACATAGGCGTTATTTCAGAAGCTGGATGTCCGGGAGTGGCCGATCCGGGTGCCGACATCGTAGCGGCAGCGCACCAGCAAAACATTAAGGTAGTACCTTTGGTGGGTCCGTCCTCCATTTTACTTTCGCTGATGGCCTCGGGTATGAATGGACAGAGCTTTGCTTTTCATGGTTACCTGCCCATTAAATCGGGCGATAGAGCCAAGGCCATCGCTCACTTAGAAGGCCTGTCGGTTCGCGAAAAGCAGACTCAAATTTTTATCGAAGCACCCTACCGCAACAACCATCTTTTCAAGGATATATTGGCCGTTTGCAATGCCCAAACAAAAGTTTGCGTGGCCTGCGACATCACGCTGGAAACGGAATTTATAAAAACCCAAACTGTGGCCCAATGGAAAGGTAGCCAGCCCGAACTGCATAAAAAACCAACCATATTTTTGATTCAAGGTTAGGAGACAGCTAGATAAGAGATAACTAGATAAGAGATAACTAGATAAGAGATAATTAGATAAGAGATAACTAGATAAGAGATAACTAGATAAGAGATAATTAGATAAGAGATAATTAGATAAGAGACAACTAGATAAGAGATAATTAGATAAGAGACAACTAGATAAGAGATAACTAGATAAGAGATAATTAGATAAGTGACAACTAGATAAGAAACAACTAGATAAGAGATACGAGATTTTGAGATATGGAGCGAAGCGATCCCGAAGTGATATAAATTATGAGTATCGGGATTTCGTTTCACTCAACATCCCGCCACCTCAAATTTATTTTGGGCGGGAAGAGACATTTGCTCTGAAGGATTACAGGTTGAGTCAAGAAAATAAGGAGATCTACCGATGCTAGGGTCAAGCAAAAAAAAGACATAGCATATAGACGAATAAAATGAAAAGATTCTTAACAATCAGTTTCATAATGGCTCTCGCCATTTATAATATAAAAGCAGCCCGTGTGATAACACAATTTGATATCGCTCGGTGGTATCTTGATTCAGACATGGTCTTAGTTTGTAGTGCTCATAAAGTTGATACTATATTTTTAAGTCGTCATGATTCCTATTCAAATGATAGTATTCATTTGTACTATGAAATAATTAGAGAAATTTACTGCATTGATACCGATTCAATAATAAAACCTAACAATACGCAATACAATTTAATTGATTCTATCTACTCTCAAGGTTTTTCAATAAATTATGCACAAACAAAACAAGGTGATGACGAATATATTTATAGTTTAAATGAACTAGGAGTTACTTTGAGAGTGGACACATTTAAGACACTAATAATGTACGAAGATTTTTATTCGGATGACAGTTACTTTCGTATTAAAAACAACAATAAGCACTTGGTGATATTATCTTTAACTCAGCAAGGATACGTAATTGATTACAAAACAGAAATAACGGATTGGATTCTTGAATTGATAACAGAGGTTCAAAATAAAGGACAAGCTTATTTTGATGATTTTTTTAAAATAGATAATAATTAGTGACCTAATTGATACAAATAATGTAGAATTTTAGTGCTAGGCCATAACACCCAACACATAAAAAAAACCGATTAAGTGCCTATTTTAGTGAATCTTATACGACCTGACCTTAATCTCTATTTGAACGTGAATAACATACCATCCGCTTCATGCCTTTTTGCTACACATTACATTACCTATTTCCCTTGAAAGTTTACCAGCGACGCGAAATATAAAAAATGCTCCCAAACAAGTAGCCCACTACCCCAGATTTCTGGGGAGACTAAAATAAAACTCAGCTCCACCGCCAGAGCCATTTTTGACTGAAATTTCGCCCTTGTGCATGGTTATCGCATGTTTTACGATGGCCAAGCCAAGGCCTGTACCTCCCATTTTGCGCGAGCGCCCCAAATCAACTCGATAAAAACGTTCAAAAATACGCGACAAATGCTCTTTTGGAATACCAGTACCGTTATCACAAACCGAAAAGTAATAGGACACTTCATCCTGATGATACATATCAATTTTTATCTGCACGTTGTCTCCGGCATAATTGAGCGCATTATCCACCAGGTTTTGAAACACAGAAGCAATAAGTGCACTATTTCCCTTAACGATTACAGAATCGGGTATATTTACCTTCACTTCGGCATTGTGCTGGTCTATCCTACCCTCGCAATCCTCAACTATTTCCTTTACTATTTTTTTTATCAACACAGCTTCAAAATCACTGCTATCCACTTCTTCTTCTATCCTGTTTAAAACAACGATATCTTCGATTAAAGTAGTAAGCCTAATGACCTGTTTATAGGCCTTTTCGATAAAATAATCTTTTTTATCCTCCTCAATATCCTTGTTATTAATTATCGTTTCGAGATACCCACTGACCGAGGTTACCGGAGTTTTTAACTCGTGTGCTATATTTGAGGTCATCTCCTGTTTAAGCAATTTTCGCTTCTCGAGTTTAGTAATGTCGTTAATGTATATTTCGAAACTCTTATCCTGAAAAACAATACACTTAATTACAAAGTAATACCCTCCTTTTTTAAGGGTAAATTCCAATTGAGGTAAAAAATAAGGATTAATCGCCGCTTCGTTTTTCACCACATATTTTTTTATGAACTTGTGCAAATTTTTCAACTCACTCATTTCAAAGATATGTTCAGGATGAATGGATGATTTATCGGCTATCAGATTTAAATATTGCACAAAATGCGTATTGGTCAGGATGGCTGTTTTATCTGACGAGAAGAATCCCACACCCTCGTTAAGTACGAACAGGTGCTTAATCAGCTTTTCCTTTTCCAGACTCAGCGCATTTTTTGTTTCTGTAAGCTTTTTATACATCTCCACAATTTGCTTACCTATAACTCCAAGTTCATTTTCGGGAAATTGGTAATCGTACTCCAGCGTTTTGTTTTGGCGTAAATGGATGGCAAAATCTTTAAGCTTGATAATGCTCTCGCTCATTTTACCAGTTACATACGACAATATAAACCAAGTTATCACAAACACAAAAAGGATGAAAACCAGGAACAGCCGCTCTGCCTTTAAAAAGTTCTTTATCTGAACATCGTACACTACAGCAACACGAATAAAATAACCCTTGTAATAATGGGCATAATAATAAAATGCCTGCCCCGTTGTGGCGGACTTTCGTATATTGGAGCCCTCACCTAAGCTTGAGTATTTGGCTTTTTGTATTTCGGGTCTTTCCAGGTGGTTTTCCATGTGTCCATAGTCCTCAACAAAGTTATCGAACAGCACTATTCCTTTGTTATCGACTACGGTAATTCGGGAATGGTTGGTTGGCAGTATTTGTAACAATGAGTCAATCAACTCGATTTTGTTACGGCTTACCAACTGGTTGCTGACAATAAAATTGTTGGTCAAATCGGTAACTCCTTTTAAGGAGCTTTCGAGTTGATCTACCCTAAATTGTTTTTCGCGCTCGTATTGAAACAAGACAAACACGGCAGTTACAATAAAAAATACGGAAAAATAATATAGAAACAGTTTTTGTTTGTAATTGATTTTAAACGACATAAAACACGTTTTTTAGTGTGTGATTTCAAAATAGTACCCCAAACCCTGTCGGTTTTTCAGATAAGCACCATATTCTTTCATTTTTTTTCGAAGCCTGGTGATGTTTACATCCACCGTGCGCTCGGTTACGATGACATCGTGACTCCAAATTTTCACGAGGATTTCTTCGCGCGAAAAGATTTTAGCTTTATTTTCCAATAGTAACCTTAATATATCAAATTCCTTACGGGTCAAATCTATTCGCTCATTACGTATGAACAAATCCTTTTTTTCCAAATCCAACTTTACATCTTGCAACTCAATTACCTTAGGGGCTTCTGGAACATCGGCTGTATCGTTTCGTCGTAATGCCACTTTTACTCTAGCCATCAACTCCTTTAACGAATAAGGTTTTGTGATGTAATCCTCGGCTCCGAGGTTAAATCCGGTAAGCAAATCGTTTTCGGCACCCCTGGCAGTCAGAAAAATAACCGGCACGTTAATCTTCAGCTCTTTGCGCAGGGTGTCTATCAGCTTAAAACCCGACATCTTGCTCATCATCACATCCAGCAAAAGGAGATCAAAGCTGCTCAAATCCATTTTTAGAGCATCCTCAGCCGAGTAAGCTATCTGGGTTTGGTATCCTTCGCTTTCGAGGTTGAACTGCAAAATTTCACATAGATCTTCTTCGTCATCGACAATCAAGATCCGTTTGGTGTTTTGTATCATGTATATCCGTGTTTATACGAATATAGTTTTTTTTTCATAAAATTATTCTTTGTCTATATCTTTATGGCGGATATCCCTTCCTTCCTGGGCAAAGATAGAAGCTTCGGCAATGTGTCCGGCATGGTCGGCTATCCTTTCTATATTTGAAATCATACTTTTAAAGTTAAGCAGGTTAAGCAATACCTCACGTGCTTCGTCGTGGAGCTTTGCTTTTTTAATTCCTTTCTTCATCAACTTTTTGTTCATTTCGTCGATTACATCGTCGTTTTTAATAGTCCAGATAGCAGAATCTCTATCGTTATTTATAAACGACAGCAATGCTTTTTGAACCATACAGCTGCTGGATGTAACCATGGTATAAATTACATCCGAAAGCTCCCCGTACAATTGCGTATCCTCAATTTTACGTACAAAGTAAAAAACTTCTTTAACCAAATCGCCAATTCGCTCCATGGTAATCACTATCCGGTAACACGCCATTAAACTGCGCAGCTCCGAAGCTACAGGATGATAGAGAACGATGGTGCTAATAATTTTTTCGCTTATCTTTACCTCAAACCTATTCAACTGCTTTTCTATATCTTCAAATTTTTTAATATCCTTGTCCAGCATTTTGCTGGTGCCCCCCTGAATCAGGTTTTCTAATTCGTTTAATTGCCGAATTATCAAGTCCGAATAGTCCTTAAAACTATCTTGTATTTCCTTAATAATCTTTTCTTTTTGTATCATATCTTCCTTGTTACATCATTTAAACCTTGTACTTAAAAACTTAACTCACCCAAATTTTCCAGTCAGGTACTCCTCTGTTTTTTTGTCGCGAGGATTCGTGAACATCATTTTAGTTTTACCGTACTCCACCAAATCGCCCAGATACATAAACATAGAGTAATCGGAAATGCGCGCCGCCTGCGACATATTGTGGGTGACCAGCACAATGGTATAATCCTTTTTGAGCTGCACCAACAAATCTTCCACTTTTGAAGTGGCGATAGGGTCCAGTGCAGAGGTGGGTTCGTCCAACAAAATCACATCAGGCTTAAAAGCAATGGCACGAGCAATGCATAAGCGTTGTTGCTGGCCACCCGATAAAAACGTCCCTTTTTTACGCAACGAATCCTTTACCTCATTCCAAAGCCCCACGCTAATCAACGACTGCTCCACAATAGCATCACGCTCATTTTTTTTCATACGTATGCCATTGAGCTTATAGCCGGCCACCACATTATCGTAAATACTCATGGTAGGAAAAGGATTGGGACGTTGAAACACCATACCAATCTTTCGGCGTAAGTGAATGGCCGACATCTTTGTAATATCCTTCTCATTGAGATAAATGTTTCCTTGCGTTTTAACGTCGGGATAAAGTTGGTGCATACGGTTGATGGCCCTTAGTAACGTGCTCTTGCCACAACCCGACGGCCCCATAATTGCCGTTATGGCATTTTTTTTAATGGTAGCACTAACATCTCTCACCGCATATTTATCCGTTTTACCGTAGGCTATATATAGGTTTTCCAGCTTTAGGGCCGGATTTTCCAATATGTCGATATTTTTATTCATCTTATTTAAAATTAGACAATAGATTATAGACAATAGATTTTTATCCCGCAGTATTGCAGGAATAAATTAAAAGATGATAAACACGGAGACACAGAGACACCGCTATTCTTCATTATTACTCCTTTTTAACGGGATAAACTATTATCTTTCGGCTCTAGCCAAATGAGCAGTTTAAAATCTATCATATTCTAGGCTTATATTTTGGCTACAATTCGTTTTGATATAATATTCAAGGTCAATACAAAACCCATTAAAAAAAGTGATGAGCTCCATATAAGACTAAGCATATTGGGATCGTTGTAAAAGTTCCATATCAATAGGGGCACGGCACTGGTGGGTGCGGTAATGTCCCAATTAACCATTGGGTTGCCTAAGGTGGTCAGCATCAGTGGCGCTGTTTCGCCCAATATCCTGGAAACAGACAACAAAATACCGGTTGCCAGGCCACTAAATCCAGATGGTATCAGTACCCTGGCAATCACCTTGTAATAAGGAACGCCCAAGGCTAGGGCGGCTTCCTTGAGGGTTTCGGGTATCATCTTCATGGTTTCCTCCGTACTACGTATGATGAGTGGGAGCATCATAATAGCCAGGGCCACACTGCCCGCCAAAGCCGAATATCCATGTACAATATTTTTTACTACCCACAGATAGGCTATCAGCCCCAGCACGATGGAAGGTACCCCTTGCAAAATATCCGACAGGCTGCGTATTAAACCGGCATAGCGGCTTTGTTGGTTCTCGTATAAAAACAAACCTACAAGTATCCCGATGGGAATGGCAATCACAGATGCCAGCCCTACAATCAGCAAGGTGCCCAATATGCCATTGACGATACCTCCAGGTATCACTTCGTTATTTGCAACGGCCGTCATGGCCTCAAAGGTGCTGGGCGTTGTTTCAGTAAAAAAAGAGAAGTTTATCTGCCCAATCCCCTCCCATACCAACTTACCAATAATGAGCACTATGGGCGATATAGTGATAATAGAAACAATAATTACGCCTACCAAAAACACCTTGTCCTTAGAGGTGCGGTAAGCGCTATTATCTTTTAACTTTAGCGTTTCCATTTTTTTATTATTTTTTTGTCCCATAATTTTTCCTGTTTATCGCGACATTCTTTTAATGACCATCTTACCCAGGGCATTTATTATTCCAGTTATAACAAACAACAGGAGACCAATGGCGATTAAGGCACTCATCTTGAGCCCATCGGCCTCACCAAATTGATTGGCTATTACGCTGGCCATGCTATTACCTGTGCTAAAAAGGCCGGTAGGTATAATGTTGGTATTGCCTATGAGCATGGTTACGGCCATTGTTTCGCCCAATGCCCTGCCAAAGGCCAAGATAAAGCTGGCCACAATACCCGAACGTGCATTGGGAAGCACAACATATTTTATAACCTCATACCGTGTTGCCCCCAGCGAATAAGCGGCCTCTTTTAGTTCGGTGGGCACCATGGCAATAATTTGACTGCTGATGGAAGTCGCATAAGGGATAATCATGATGGCCAGGATTAACCCGGCGGTAAATATTCCATACCCCTGTGCATCCAGTCCCAGAGAAACAATAACAGGACGTAAGGTATAAAAACCCCATAATCCGTAAACGATAGAAGGCACGCCGGCCAATAAGTCGACCATTGTGCCCAATACGGACGAAACATAAGAGGTACGAAAATACTCGGCAATAAACAACGACGTGGCAAAAGCCATGGGTAAGCATATCAACAAGGCCAATAAGGAAGTACTTAGTGTTCCTGCTATAAATGGTAATGCCCCGTAGCTCTCCCTACCCTCGGTGGGATTCCAATCTGTTGAGATAATAAAACGCCATCCAAATTTCTCAAAAACCGGAACAGCATCACCAACAAGCGAAAACACCATGCCGGCCGACACCAGTAGCACTACTAAAGATGAAATAAATAAAATGTATCTGGTTATCGTATCGCTCTTCATGTTTATTTTCGTTCTATAGCAAATGGTATTAATATATCCCCGAAATAATTTGGGGATATATTAGTGCATCTAAGAAAACTCTGATATTTTTTGAAAGGCTCAATAAAAAACACCAAAGACCATGTTTTTTTTACCGCATGCCGCCTAAAGTTTCAGCGGCGGAGCAAATCTTGAAAATAAAAGAGTGTGGCTGGTGCCGAATAACTATTTTCAAGATGATAAATAACACAGTATTTGGTGTTTTCTTATACCTCTATTTAAGTAAGGTCTCGCCCCCGTAATTTACCGTACGAAGAATGGACTTGGCGCGTTCCACTGCTTTCTGGGGTAAAGGTGCATAGTTTACTTTTGGCGCCACAGCTTGGGCATCGGCACTAACTATCCAATCTAAAAAATCCAGTGTCGCCTGGGCTTGGGCTTTGCTTCTTCCGTTGTATGCTTGATCTTTGTACAGAATAAGCCAGGTAAAACCGCAGATGGGATAAGCCCCTGGGTCATCGGAGTTGGTGAGCATCACACGGGTGTCGGATGGTAGCTCCCCTTGCGCCGAAGCACTTATGGATTCGATGGAAGGCTCGATATAAAATCCGCTCTTATTTTCCAGCAAGGCCACCTGTATTTTTTGTGCAAAAGCATATTCGCTCCCAATGTAGCCAATGGAACCCACAGTGGATGAAATTGTGCCGGCAACGCCAGGATTACCTTTTGCTCCCATTCCCACGGGCCACAGCAACGCTTTACCCGTACCTACGTCCTTGGCCCATCGGGTACTAATCTTGCTCATATAATCACTAAAAATATGCGTGGTGCCACTACCATCGGAACGGTGTACAAAAGTAATAGGCTGATCTGGTAATACTGCACCATCGTTATTGGCCTTGATGCGAGTGTCGTTCCAATTTGTGATATCGCCCATAAAAATTCCTTCCAACAACTCATCGGTGAGCTTTAAACCCTCTAATCCAGGCAAGTTGTAGGCAATAACTACCGCACCCAAACAGGTAGGTATATGCACTATTTCAGCAGGCATCTCGGCCATTTTGTCGTCAGTAAGAAAAGCATCTGTGGCACCAAAATCCACCACCTTATCTTTCAAACTTTTAATACCCCCGCCAGAGCCTATACCTCCATAAGTTACTTGCACTCCCTTTTGGGCTATGTAATCCTTTATAACCATATTGTAATAAGGCATAGGGAAGGTTGCTCCTGCTGCGGCTATGCTCATCGTCTCTGAGCTATCATTTTCGCTGCTCTTCTTTTTTCCGTTTGAACAGGCTCCCATAAGGGCACCTATCAGCAATAGTAAAAATAATTTTTTCATCATTTTAAAATTAGTATCAAGATATAAGTATCAAGTATCGAAACTAAATACCTAATCCAGATTGTTTATAATTTATTAAAATTTTATTTCGCAATTTATATATGCGTAATCCGAATTTATGCCATAGCTTGCCTCGGGCGAATAGTGACGGTAGTTGGGTGTAATCTTCACACCTTTTACCGGGTTAAACTCTGCCCCCACAACAAATAAGCTTCCATCATCAGAGGCATTAAAACCGCCATCGGACGTTAGCTTATCGAAGCGTGCGAACAATTTTGACGATTTTATTTTATAGGTACCGAACAACGAATATCCTTCCCAATCCCGACTGTCCTTCATTTTATGGTTCGTCTGGTTATTAATTTCAGCCCCAACCGAAAATGCTTCATGGTTATATCCTGCAAAAACAGACAGGGTATTCTGACGTTTAAAGGCGCCTTCTTCTTTGGTTGACGTTTCGAAATACCCCCGTAAAATAAGCCCCGAAACAGGCTTTAATGTAACACCTACTCCTACAGAAAAAATACTGTCGCGCTCTATTTTTTTGTATCCCTCTCCGTTTACCACTATCAAATCGGCGCTAAACATCTTATTAAATTCATAAGTGGCACTTATCCCCAAATCTGCACTAGAACCAAAACTATATTCGTCTTGAAATGATTTTAACAGGTAACGATAACCCCAAAATTTTTCCTGTGTTTTAAAAGCTGTGGTACTTATCAATCCAAAATCTACGGTCAAAGCCTCTTTTTCATAACTGAGTGAGGCAATTTTTACATAGGCGGACATTTCATGCTTACCTCCATCTTCGGGATCGCCAACATCAAATATCACGCTGCCGGACCAATTTTCGCTAAAATTATGCTCGTACCCCAGATAAGCCCTTGTAATCTCGAATGCGTTAAACACTTTGCCGTCGGAAAAGGTGCTATGGTAATTCGAGAATATTTTAAAGGTTGGTGAACCAGAGGGCACAAAAATCGATTTTTCTTGAGAAAAGGAATTAAGTCCAAACAAAATTAATGCGGTGACAATAAATAATTTTTTAAATTTCATTTTCTTAGTATTCTTTGCTAAAATTAATAATTTTTTTTGCCAAAATTAATAATTTTTCTCTGTATAACTATTGGATTTATTAGTTATATGTTTTTCTGTTCTAATATTTCGATACAAACATATAGTCTGCATATTACAGCACTGTTAAGCACTTGTTACAATACGGTTACAATTTATGTAGACCGTTAGATAATAGATAATAGACGTTAGATAATAGATAATAGACGTTAGATAATAGACGTTAGATAATAGACGTTAGATAATAGATAATAGACATTAGGTAATAGACATTAGGTAATAGATATTAGGTAATAGATATTAGGTAATCCGCATGTCGCCAGCACCTCCGCGGAGTAGCTTTTGCGCTCGCGGAAAGCTACTCTGCGGAGGTGCAAGATATTAGACTCATTTACAAACGCCAGACCCAAGGTATTAACAAGAATTGCATGTGATTTTTAAACACAAAGACAACACAATGCTCACTATTTTTCTTAGTGTCCGCTGTGCTTCATTGTGTCCTTTGTGGTTACTTTTTTTTAGCACCATGTTGAGCCGATTTAAAATTAAAACAATATCCATATTTTAATGCTTTTGCATTTTTCTTTTCTTTGCTAAAAAAATTCATGACCATAAAAAGCCAAACCTTAACCTGCAATAAAAGCGGACAATTATTCGATGAACAAGGAAAGCCGTTGACTCCACCATCTCAATGGAGCTTTTTACCAGCGGGCGATGCGGGGATAACCCGAAAAATTACGGCCAAAGGCGAGTATTGGAGGGTAGTTTTTAAAAAAGGACGCCGAACTATGTCGAAAGGTATTTGGGCACCGGCAGATATTATTGAATCAGCCCAAAAAGAAATGACAGCAACCCGCAGCACTGACGAGTACCAAAGGAAAAAAGAATACAGTGCCAAACACCGGGAAAAGCAACAACAGGAATATGAAGTAGAATTTTGTTCCCAAGTGGAAACCTTCCTGAACTTTCATCCCAATTACCAGATAATTGCCAAAGCGATGGCCATTTTAGTCACCCAACATGCTGTGCCCGTGGGTAGTGGAACAGTTGCCCGCACCGCCATGATACCTGTGCAAGAGAGAGCTGCACTTGCTGTAATTGCCTGGATGCGCCATCAGACCACAGCCTACGACCATATGAAAATAGCCCGCATAAAAGGCGAAAGAAGAGAGGTGCGCAAAATATTGGCGCAAGAATCTACACGTATTTTGAACAACTACCGCCAAGGATCACCCATACCAATTGCGTGCCCATTAAAAAAAGCGCTGGCTAAGATTATGCAAAAATAATTGGCTTAATTATCCCTCAACTACTTGACAAAAGTCACCTTGTGGTGCAACAATTAGTGACTATATTGTAAATCGTTATGAAATAATATTTAAAACCCAAACAATATGGCATTAGTAAAACCTTTTAAAGGCCTTCGCCCTCCTCAAAAAATAGCGAAATTCCTTGCTTGCTTGCCTTATGATGTGATGAATCGCGAAGAGGCGGCGCATATGGCGCAAGGGAGACCCGAATCGCTTCTGCATGTTACACGGAGCGAAATAGATTGCTCTCAAGAAACGGATATCCATTCGCAGGAGGTATATGATAAATCGGTGCAGAATTTTAAGCTATTCCAAGAAAAGGGTTGGCTGGTACAAGACCACGAAGCCCATTTTTACATCTACGCCCAAACCATGGACAAGCGCACACAATATGGAATAGTGGGTGCGGCATCTATTGACGATTATTTAAAGGGTATTATTAAAAAGCATGAGCTCACACGCAGCGAAAAAGAGAAAGATCGCATGGTGCACGTACGCATCAACAATGCCAATATTGAGCCTGTATTTTTTACTTATCCCAATGTAATAGAGATAGATCAAATAGTTGAAAGCATTGTTGCCAATAAAAAACCGGAGTACGATTTTACCGCCGAAGACGGTTTTGGACACCATTTTTGGGTGATTGAAGATGCAGATACCAACCGACGCATCGAAGCACTTTTCGCCACTAAAGTGCCAGCCACCTATGTTGCCGACGGCCATCACAGGACAGCCGCAGCTGCCTTAGTAGGTAAGGAAAAACGCGAGCAAAACCCAAACCATACCGGAAGGGAGGATTATAATTTCTTTTTAGCTGTTCACTTTCCTGAGTCGCAACTTAAAATTATCGATTACAACAGAGTGATAAAGGATTTGAACGGCATGACAAACGAAGCCTTCATGGCAAAATTAGGTGAGAGTTTCGAAGTGAGCCCAGCCAGTAAGCATATCATCAAGCCCAACGAATTGCACGAATTTTCGATGTACCTAAACGGA
This sequence comes from Saccharicrinis sp., assembly GCA_024635555.1. Classification (GTDB taxonomy): domain Bacteria; phylum Bacteroidota; class Bacteroidia; order Bacteroidales; family Marinilabiliaceae; genus Saccharicrinis. The sequence goes on along the minus strand of JAGXIO010000238.1, from coordinate 673 downwards.
AAATGGCATAAACTAAATGCCAAACCCGGAACGTATGACGACAAAGACCCCATTGGCGTATTGGATGTAACCATTTTATCCAACCTCGTTTTAAATCAGATTTTAGGTATTAAAGATTTACGAACCGACAACCGCATCGACTTTGTAGGTGGAATTCGTGGTCTTGACGAATTACAAAAAAGAGTAGATAGCGGCGAAATGAAAGTGGCCTTTGCCATGTACCCCGTTAGCATGCAGCAACTTATCCATATCGCCGACACGGGCAACATAATGCCCCCAAAAACCACATGGTTCGAACCCAAATTACGCTCGGGTCTGGTTATCCATAAACTTTAGAAAAAAACAAATGTTAAAACCTTAAATGGCATAACCCAAATAATTGGCTGCGCCGAACGTTGTTTCAAGAATTATTTCTACCTCCGGTAGCGACTAAGTTTCACTAATATTTTTTTTCAAAAATTAAAATTCAGCTATGTCGGGGTTAACCTTAACTTTATTCATACTTTCTAAAATTTATGAATAGTTCAGGATAAAATTATTGGAATTAGTTTAGTAAAGTTGGGCTAAAGCCCGATTTATTTGGTATTAAATTACCCCAGGATGAATCCTGGGGCTAGTTATAGAAGTTATAAAAATTACATTTTTATAACTAGGCACGGCATTTATGCCGTGT
>JAGXIO010000237.1 GCA_024635555.1 Saccharicrinis sp. | reverse complement strand
CAAATAAAGTCCACCAACAATGCCTACTACTTTAGGAATTGTACTTTGGGCTCCTTCGGACAGGGATGCCCATCCTTGCAAGAAACCTATAACTCCAAATATTAAAACAGCAGTAACGGCAACAATCTTTCCCCACTCCATTCTGGTGAGGTGTGTTCTGTCCATCTTATTTTTTGGCGGTAAACCTATATGCCCCAAAGTTTTTTCGGAGCGCAGTATAAGCCATAAAACGCCAATAAGCATTCCTATACCTGATGCCAAGTAACCATATTCCCAGCTGACTTTCTCGCCCAGATAACCAGCCACAAAGGGAGCAATAAATGCCCCAAGGTTAATACCCATGTAAAAAATAGTAAAACCACCATCTTTACGCGGATCGTTATTCTCGTACAAATCGCCCACCATGGTGGAGATATTTGGCTTAAAGAACCCGTTACCCAGAATGAGCACGCCCAAGCCTGCATAAAACCAGAACTGGCGCGATTCCAGGTCATCGCCACCAATGGCTGCTGCGGATAACATAAACTGTCCCACAGCCATAGTCAATCCGCCAATATAAATGGTCATCCTCTGTCCGAAAATCTTATCGGCCAATATTCCACCCAACATGGGGGTTACAAATACCAAACCGGTAAATATTCCGTAAATGGTAAAAGCGGCCTCTCTATCCAGTCCAAATCCACCATTAGCAAATGAAGCAGTTAAAAAAAGCACCAATAAGGCGCGCATTCCATAATAACTGAATCGCTCCCACATTTCCGTGGCAAAAAGAGTGGACAACCCCATCGGGTGGCCAAAAAATCCTCTGTCTTCGTTACTCATCTTTATTAGTTCTAATTATTGTATATTGTGTATGTATGAAACCTTATTGTTAGTTATATTTGTGATATATGTACAAATGTAAAAAAATGAGGTAGCAATTATACTATTTTTTAAAATGTTAGTTGTGTTTATCGTTTTTTTGCAGCTAAAATTAGTACACTTTTAATTTTTATTGTAGAAATGAAGCTATTAAATCCCGAACAAACCAGAGCACTCGATCAATACACCATACAAAACGAACCTATATCGTCCATAGACTTAATGGAGCGTGCGGCTCAAAGCTGCATTGATTGGCTGTTGACTAACATCAAACAGAAATCATTTTACATTTTTGCAGGAACAGGTAATAATGGTGGCGATGGATTAGCCATTGCCAGGATATTGAACGATTTTCCGTACAAGAAAAAAGTATTTCTGATAAAAACCTCAAACAAATTAAGCAAAGATGCCGAAATAAATTTAGAGCGATTAAAACAAACTGATTCATCATGCCTTACCATTGTGGAAAACATTAATGATATTGATTTTAATGTGATAGAAAAGGATACCATTGTCATTGATGCCCTATTTGGCTCAGGTTTAAACCGACCCTTGGAAGGTTTGTACAAATTAGTGGTAGAGCAAATAAATCAATTGCGAAACAAGGTCGTTTCCATCGATATTCCATCGGGCCTGTTTGCTGAGTACGATAAAGTTAGCAGCCAAGGGCAGTGCATTATAAAAGCACATACCACATTGACTTTTCAAATGCCAAAGCTTTCTTTCTTTTTACCCGAAAGCAGCCATTATGTAGGAAATTGGCACGTACTCAACATCGGTTTATCTCGTAAATTTATCCTGAATCAAGAATGTCCGTATCGTATGGTCCGTAAAAAACAAATGCGGAAGACGCGTAAAAAACGGGCACTGCATAGTCACAAAGGGAACTACGGTCACGCGCTGCTTATAGCCGGCTCCTATGGCATGATGGGAGCCGCCATCATAGCTTCTAAAGCTTGTCTGCGCTCGGGGGTTGGACTACTCACGCTACATATTCCACAATTGGGCTATAATATTATTCAAACAGCTGTGCCAGAGGCCATGACTAGCATTGACCGCTCCGAAATTATTTTTACCGAATTTCCCGATTTAAAAGGATTTAACGCCATCGGCATTGGTCCTGGTTTGAATAAAAAGAGGAACTCCATTTTGGCCTTTGAAAATTTGCTCGACAAAATAAATGGTCAAGCTATCGTTATTGACGCCGACGGATTGAATATAATAAGCGAAAACAAGCATCTACTAAAAAAACTCCCTAAAAATGCCATTCTCACCCCGCATCCCAAAGAGTTTGAGCGTTTGGCAGGCTCGTGGAAAAACGACATGCAGAAATTGGCCCTATTAAAAGAATTTTGTCAACAATATGGGGTAATCACGGTTTTAAAAGGAGCCCACACCATAAGCTGCCTTGTGAATGGCACTTGTTATTTTAATACCACAGGCAACCCTGGAATGGCCACTGCTGGAAGTGGCGATGCGCTAACCGGGGTTATTCTGGCGCTGTTGGCACAGGGTTATAGCTCTAAAGATGCTGCTATATTTGGAGTTTATCTACACGGTAAAGCAGGCGACATGGCCTTAAAAAAGGAATCACAAGAATCATTGATTGCATCGGATATAATAAGTTACTTAGGTGCTGCGTTCAAAAGGTGAAGGGTTAGGAGCTTGGGGCTTGGAGCATGGGGCAAGGAGCATGGGGCAAGGAGCACAGGGCAAGGAGCGTGGAGCATGGGGCGAAGGGCCTACAGGAAATAGCGGAGAACGTAAAGCGGAGAGGAGAAAGAAGAAAGCGGAGAGCGTAAAGTGGAGAGCGTAAAGTGGAAAGAACGGCAGGTAAGAGAATATAAATTATAAAAACATTGTAAAACAACATACTTATGAATAATTCACGAAGATTAATTTTTGTTTTGATGGCAGTACTTTGTGTGTCGTCAGTTCTATTTTCACAGAAAAAAGGGTCTGCTCAGGTAGAAGTAAAGCCCACCAGCCAAATTGGGGATGCGCGTTCACAATCGCTGACTTATTTATTACCACAAACCATTATACAGGTAGATATCACCATGGAAAAACAGATTATGAAAGCCGGCCCTTATTATCGGTACTCACAGCGCTTTTTAAATCTTAGCGAGGCCATTACAGAGGACCGCGAGGAGTGGTTTATAAAAGACATACGCATAAGCACTGCAGGCAAGGCCGATGAGAATAAACAATTTAGTATTTTAGCCACAGGCAACACCTCGGCTAATATGCTTACCCTAAGCTCCGACGGTGTACTTATGGGTATAAACAATGCTCCTGTTTTCACAACCGAACTTCCCACATCAAAGCCAAGTTTGGGACCTTTACTGGCAAATGTTAATTTTGATAATGTAGCTTTAAACGAAGATTTATTGTACAAAACATCCTCTGCGGCCATGGCCCAGGAGGCTGCTAACATGGTGTATAAATTACGTAAAAGTAGAATTGATATTCTAAGTGGAGAATTGGAGAATTTACCTCCCGACGGTGAAGCTTATAAAACTGTATTACAAGAAATAGAAAAGCAAGAACAAGACTTTGTTTCCCTTTTTTCCGGAAAAACCGTCACCATAACTCAAACACAACGTTTTGAGCTTACTCCAGATCCATTGAGTAGTTACCCCAATCATGTACTTTGCCGTTTTAACAAACAAAAAGGTTTGGTGGATGCCATGGATATGACCGGCACCCCTATTTATTTAAAACTCGATGTGTTTAATAAAGACAACTTAAAAAACATACAGATAGAATCCTCAAGAAATGCTCCAAAAAACGGATTATTCTATACTGTTCCTTCTTGGGGCACCGTGCAGATTCTGGATAAAAACATAACGCTCATTACCGAAAAAGTAGGCTTAGCACAGTACGGACAAGTGGTTTCAATGCCGGCGTCGGTTCTAGAAAAAGAAGGTGTTGTAATTGAAATATCTCCAGCTACGGGAGCACTAATTTCGGTAGGAAGCAAGTAATGGGTAGATTGCGAGGGGCGTGGAGCGAGAGGCAAGGAGCAAGGGGCAAGGAGCAAGGGGCAAGGAGCAAGGGGCTTGGGACTTACGTGAAAAAAGCATAAAGCGTAAAGCGGAGAGAAATAAACGTAGAACGTAAAGTTTATTTCACTGACAGATATCACAAACATTGCGACAGATATTATCTAGCTTAGACAATAAGCATTAACCTTCATTTTTAAATATTTTTATTGGTATAGATTCATCAAAAATTAAACATACAAATTATGAACAACGAAATAGCAAAACTAAAGCCCACCTTATTATGGGAGAATTTTTATGCTTTAACCCAGATACCACGCCCTAGTAAAAAGGAAAAGAAAGCAGCCGACCACGTTGTTGCTTTTGGCAAAAAGCTTGGTTTGGAAACTATTGTAGACCGCATTGGTAATGTGATTATAAAAAAACCTGCCACCAAGGGCATGGAAGACAGGAAAACAATTGTTTTACAAGGACATGTGGACATGGTTCCACAAAAAAATAGCGATAAAGTCCACGATTTTGCAAAAGACCCCATACAAACTTATATTGAAGACGGTTGGGTAAAAGCCGATGGAACAACCTTAGGAGCCGATAATGGTATTGGTGTAGCGGCTGCCATGGCCATTCTGCAAGCCACCGACCTACAACATGGTCCCATAGAAGCCCTTTTTACTATTGATGAAGAAACCGGCATGACAGGTGCTTTTGGACTTGAAGCGGGAATTTTGAACGCAGATATACTTTTGAATTTGGACTCCGAAGATGAAGGAGAACTCTATGTGGGCTGCGCCGGAGGTTCGAATGCCAACTTTACATTTAAATACGATGAAGTAAAGCCAGATGCCAATTCCATTGCATTCAAAATATCGCTATCCGGTTTAAAAGGTGGGCACTCGGGCATGGACATTGTTTTAGGACGCGGCAACGCCAACAAACTGATGTTCCGTTTGCTCAAAGAAATAATATCGGCATATGGTGTGCGCCTATCCTCCATCAACGGAGGAAGCTTGCGTAACGCCATTCCGCGCGAAGCATTTGCCATAGTCACGGTACCTACCAATAATGTAATTGAATTTACCGAAACGGTAGATGAATTTGCTACCATTTACCAAAGCGAATTGGCGGCCACCGAACCAAACCTTAAACTGCTTGCCGAAAAATGCGATATGCCTGCCGCATTGATGGACGAGCTATCGCAGGATGATTTGATAAATGCCATACAAGCTTGTCCCAATGGCGTTATTCGCATGAGCGACACAATGGCCGGCCTTGTAGAAACCTCGTTAAACCTAGCTATTGTAAAATCAGAAGGAGGAGAAACAAAAGCCATGTGCCTAATACGCAGCTCGGTTGACACAGCAAAAGAAGACGTAGAATCAACCTTAGAAAGTATATTCCGATTGGCTGGCGCAAACGTTGAATTCAATGGTCAATATCCCGGTTGGAAACCAAATCCCAATTCGGAAATACTAACCGTAATGAAAGATGTTTACAATAAACAGTTTGGTAAAATCCCCGAAGTTAAAGGTATTCATGCCGGATTAGAATGTGGAATCCTTGGTGCCGTTTACCCTAACTGGGACATGATTTCCTTTGGCCCCACCATTCGTTTTCCGCACTCACCCGACGAAAAAGTTAATATTGAAACCGTGGAGAAATTTTGGAATTATCTGATAGAAACACTAAAAGCAGTACCGACAAAGTAAATCCTATTGCCACTATTGTTACCGAGGGTTTCGCCTAAAGCGAAGCCCTCGTTTATTTTAAACCCCTACCAAAATTCACCTTGACTATTGAGGAAATAAAAGCTTGATTTTGCACACCTTAATTTGTTCATCACGAAAAATATAGCTGAAATTACATAAATAATCGAAAAAAATTAGGCTTCATATGTAAAAATAGCTACATTTGAGGTAGATTTTTAAAAGATGGCAAGATCAATACCATATAACGTACCCCTTAACACCTATGTGCTTAGAGAAGCCATAGGCGAATATCGCTCTCCAAACGATAAAATCAGTCGTATGCAAAAAGAAGGAGAGTTGATAAGACTAAAAAAAGGGATGTATATTGCCAATCCCACTGAAAAAGGTCAGGAAATATCGCGAGAGCTAATTGCCAATAATTTGTACGGCCCCTCATACGTATCGTTCCAAAGTGCCCTTTCGTATCATGGCCTAATTCCCGAAAGAGTACGTGCCGTAATATCTGCCACAACCAAAAGAGCAAAAAGTTATTCAACACCCTTGGGTTTGTTTCAGTATATCACCATGCCTTTGGCTTATTATCCGATAGGTGTAACCCAAGTTATTATTGAAAACCAATACGCCTTTTTAATGGCATCACCCGAAAAAGCATTGTGCGATTTAATCATCAGTACTGCCGGGTTACGGTTTCAATCGGCAAAAGCCGCTTCTGAATATCTTCTTTTTGATTTACGCATTAATTTCGAAGAACACCCGAACTGGGATGTTGAGATAATACAACAATGTGCCCAGCACAACAGAAAAACGCGCGAGCTCAATTTTTTAATTAACACATTACAAGATGGCTGATATCTTTAACGAAATGATGTTGCGCTACAACATAACAACGAAGGAGGAAAAACAAAATGCAACGCACGAAGTAATGCAACAAGTGTGTCTGGCAGGATTACAAAGGGCGGGCTTTTTTGAAAAGGCCGCCTTTTATGGTGGCACTTGTTTACGCATATTCCAAGGGCTAAATCGATTTTCGGAAGACATGGATTTTTCGTTAATGCAAAACGATATAGACTTTAACCTGGAAAACTATTTTGAAGCAATTGAACATGAGTTTTCGTCAATCGGGCGAGATGTTTCTATAGACAAAAAAATAAAGAAGCAATACACTCATATCGAATCGGCATTTTTAAAGGATAATACCGACATTGTTAATATCAAATTTCAAACAGAACCATCCATAAAGATTAAAATTGAGGTAGATAAACTGCCGCCGCTTAAATTTAAAACCGAATACAAACTACTCCTGCTTCCCTATTCGTTTATGACTAGGTGCTTTACTCTACCCGGACTGTTTGCCGGAAAGATGCACGCGCTGCTTTTTAGAAAATGGAAGAACCGCATAAAAGGACGAGATTGGTACGATTTTGAATGGTATGTACGAAACAACATCCCCCTCGACTTTAACCATTTTAAAGAACGAGCAACCCAAAGCGAAGGTTCGGAATATGGCAACTTAAGCCATCCTGAATTTTATAAAATACTGAAACAAAAAATTTCAAACACCAAAATTGATAGTGTTAAGGCCGATGTATATCCTTTTATTATAAACCCCAATGAATTAAATATTTGGAGCACCGATTATTTTTTACAAATTGCTGATATGGTGAAAATTGAATAATCTACCTTTAATAAAGCATTTATTGTAGGCTAAACCCAGATGAGACAACTTCTTATCATATTTGCTTTCACAAACAGCTAATATTACATACATAATCGAATATTTTACGATTATATATGTAATATTAGCTAATCAGTGCTCTAAGAAAACCCTCTACATGAATAATACTCCTTCGTGATTACCCCTAAACTGGCTCTCTCTGGGGAGTCCCGATTTCCCTTTAGGGAGTTAGAGGGTTTTTAAGGGGAATTGTTGCGTTTTCTTAAAGGTACTAACTATCTACTTTGTACTTTTAACCACTACATCATTTGCCCTTTGTTGTTCAATAATCTTTCGGACGTATAAATTTCGTGTTACCTGACGACCCAAGTTCACCAAGTCTATTTGAACTATCAATGCATTATCGGCATCGTTATTTGTGGGGGATAGTTTGGGTAAAATTACTCTTCCGGTATCATCCGTTTTTATCTTGTCGTTTACCAAATATCCACCCGAATACTTTAATTGCACCGGCATATTACTTACCGACTTTTTTTGGGCATCACACACAACAAAACAACCAAACGGATTAGTAGATTCTACATCTGAAACAAAATTTAATCCTTGAACGATTGCATTTATTTCCTTGGTGGACTCCGACACCAAGTCAATCTGTTTTCCTTGCACATTTGTCACTGTAGATCCGTTTAAATAACCACTCAGCGCATCAATAACAAGGGCAAAATGTTCAATAGCCGGAATGTGCTGTCCCTCATTTGACATGCTTATACCTGTCAAATATTTTTCACTGGCTAGTTTGAATGCCTCATTTTTTCTCCGGGTCTTTACCTCCTGGTATTTTTGTTTCGAGAGGCGATAAAAAGCATAGGTATTGGATAAATCTTCCCATTTATCGATATACTCATAGCCCTCCAGATATTCTGACGATGTGGATTTGATTCTGTTTTGCAAATATTCTTTCACCCCTTGCTTGTCTTCCACCTGATAAAAGATAGCCTCTGCTTTAATAGTCGAGTTGATCTGACCGGAAATATCGGCCAGAGCTCTCTCCTTTGCTTTGTCTTCGAACAACATGGCAGCACCCATCTTACGTGCGATACCTATTCCATAATAATAATCTGCATTTACGGGGCGCTGTTTCAACCACAAAGGTTTGCTTTGTTCCAGCAATTCGGCTTGCTTTTTTTTGCTCGAACAAGCAAAAAGCAAAATAGCCAATACCAGTAAAAATAAACTGTTTCGCATTTTTATATTGTCTTTAATAAGTCGCTACTAATTTTCGGGTTGATATTTTTTAACCTGCTCCGTAATTTGTTCTACACAAGCATCCGTCAAGGCATTTTCCATCTCTGTAATGCTCTGGATTGTCTTATTACTTTCAAAAAGCATTCGCAAACTTTGAACGGACGAAGCGCTATCGTAAACCTTATCTTCATCGCTATCCTTAGCCAAATATTTCCAAGTGCCCGGCACAATCTCCTTATAATCACCTTTAAACTCGGCATAATGTATTCTATCCACCTTTTCCTGGTTAAAAACATCGGTTATGGGCAGCTCGTCTCTATCGGTACGTTTCATTGAATAGGCCACCGATAAACTTACCCGATTCTCCATTATACACTCGTAATAAACCACTTTATCATAAACGGTTCTCTCCTTGGTTAACTTCGTTACCTCATCTACGTACTTTTCAACCCTTTTAATGTATCCCTTGTTTTCCGTTTTTTTCAAAGTACCAGGACTTGTAACGTATTTCTGCACCTCTCCATTAAAAATAGCCTTAGCAGCTGGTATGGGTTGACTATTAACCACACCCTTTGTTCTATCAAATTGAAAAGCCTTTGAAGCTGAATTTGTAGCAGAATTTGTAGCTGAGGCATTAGTAGCTCCCATACCCACCACTTCGTACAAAGGTGAGTTGATTCCGTTAATACCTTTGGCAACCTTACTGGTAAGTTGACTCGCAAGCATTCTATAGGACGAAAAATTGGTATTTATCGAAGGTACATAAATAGTCAGTTTGGCCTGCTCCAACGATTCATTCATCAAATCCAAGCTATTTTGATACACTTTAACTTTACCCACAATGTTTTTAAATTCCAGATAGGCAGATCGATACATACTATTCGACATTAACTGCTTACCGTTTCGATACAACGGCTCATACTTGGCAACAGTCCACTTATTTTTAGCATCCTTATAACTATCATCGATGGACAATATCTCGGCAAAATACGCTTCCGCAGTACTAAACTGCTCCAAATCCAATGCTTTTGATGCATCCTGATACAAACTACTTAAAAAAGTTTCCTCTACTTCACGGTAATAGCTAGCCTGCTCGTCTGGAAATATTAATTTGATTCCTACACCTTGTAATTTTTTATAATACTCATCGCCTGCTCTATAGGCGTATACCGCATCTTTTGCGACACCATTTTGATATTGTGTTTTAAACTTATCCATTTTATCGTCCAACACCAACTGACCGGTACGTTGAAGACCCAACTTGGCATCTATATTATTTATATTTTTTTGTAAGGACGAAAAATAGTTGTCGGCTGCATCTGCATACAAACCAGAATCCTCAAGCAGGCCTGCTTTTTTAACATATCGGTTGCTGGCGCATCCCGCCAACATAAAAATAAAGGACATTGCTAATAAAATCTGCTTCATATAACTACGTTTAAACACTATATTTTTTGTTGTTGAAAATTTCAGTTACCCTTGTTTTACTTCATCATTTCAATAAAGTTACCATCAGTGCAAAGAAATTTTTTCATTAAATTCGCTGTCAAACAGGAGTGAACAGGTATAACACCAACCAAATCGCCTGGTTTAATGGTGTTTATAAATTGTTTGGCAACCGAAATAATACCATGTTCCTGCGACAAAGACATCACCGGGCCAATTACTTGTTGCACATCCCAAACCAAACCATTCATTTTAACTACACTCCCATATGAGGTTGTTCCATCCTCCAGCTCAAGCCTTTCTTTAGATAAATGAACCGCACCTGCATGAACTACTATTTCGTTTCGTTGGGGATGAACCGCTAACACGGGCGCAGCCATACAAACCGCCACATCTCTGATTTGGCACGCTCCTATTTTCACCTGCATATCATCGTAAAACACAAAATTACCCGGTCGAAACTCATCGATACCATAAAAGTTGTTATACGTAGAACAACTTGGCGTGTCGCCCCACGATAATTGCATCAAGGGGAACTGATCTTTTAAAAAAGTTTTTAATGCCAGAAATCTATGTAGGGAAAGCTCAACAGTTTCGGTAAGTTGCTCTTTGCTTCGGGTTCTATACGTATTACCCGCATGAGTCAAAAATCCGATAAAAATCAGTTTCTTAGCCTCTTTAAGTCCATTCAGCAACTTTTTAATTTTTACTAAATCATCGGCATCAACCCCTGTGCGATGATAACCCGTGTCCACCTTAATAAATAAACCAACCGGATGTTGGAGCAAATTTTCCAACTCCACAATAGTATGTTCATCCTCAACAATTATATGTAGATTTATTTTTGCCGCCAATTCATTAATAATCCCTGCATGAAGTTTAGTAGCAGTTATGGCCACCGTAATATCTTTCCATCCGTTTTGGGCAAAATAAAATGCCATTTTAAATGACGAAACGGTTATACGTTCAACATCTTGCTCCCGGAACCACTCTGCCACCTCAGCTGATTGGTGCGTTTTAAAATGAGGTCTAAAATCACCATTCCAACTTTTAACGCGCTCCGCCATCCGTTTTATATTCGCTTTACAAATAGATTTGTTCAGCAATAAAGTAGGTTCGAAAATCTGATGCATATATTAAAATATCATTTACAAAAAACAAAAGTACCAACACTTAATGGGCTAGCAAATATAAATTACTTTTTTTATCCGTCTATTTTTTGAATAAAGCACAACAATTTGTTGTATAAAACATTATATTTATGCTAAAACATAGCCATTATGAATGTAAAAAATTTTGTAATAATAGGTGGAGGAATTGCTGGTCTTGCGGCCATCAAAGCAATTAGGGAAGTGAACACGTCTAGCTCTATTCTTTGGGTAAGCGATGAGGACAGAATGCCCTACAAAAGAACAAAAATAAACAAACACATTGCCACGGGATTTTCTAAGGATGAATTTGCTTTGACTGACCATCATTGGTTGATGGAAAACCATATAGAATTACTGTACGACACAGCAGAAACAATAAACACCCAAAAACACGAACTTACCTTTAAGCACAGAGGCACCTTAATTTATAATAAACTGATAATTGCTTCCGGAAAAATTCCGAGACTTTTAAATATTGACGGATTGCCTGCGGAAAAAGTGCATCAGGTGCATACCGCACGACAAGTCGAAAATATTATACGCTCAACCGTTAAATCAAAAAAATACTTAGTAATAGGAGCCGGAGTTGAAGGTGTAGAAACAGCGGAACAGTTGGTTAAATTAGGCAAAGAGGTAATACTTGTTGAACGCAACAGTATGGTATTAAAGCGCTTTTTCACTCCTAAGTTTGCTAATTTAATGAAAAAAACGATTGAAAAAGCAGGTGTACACTTGCTTTTAGACATCAAGAAAATAGCTTATAATGAATCTGAATCGGGAGAATCCTTGATTTGGATAGATGGACAGGAACACAAAATAGACACTATTATTTCCTCCATCGGCTACATACCAAACACCAAACTGGCCAAAAATGCCGATATTAAATGTAATGTTGGTATAATGGTTAATGATTATCTTGAAACCTCGGCTCCTGATGTTTATGCCGCCGGCGACGCAGCCGAACATCCTTTGGGACAAATTACCGGACTATGGCATGCCGCAGAACACCAAGGCCATTTAGCCGGTTTAAATGCTTGCGGTAAACAATTAAAACTCGAACTTAAACCTTTTAGGATGAAAACCGAAGTGTTTGGCGAGTATTATTTTTCGGTATTGCCATCCTCCAACAATCTTACGCTTATTGAAGAAAAAGTGGGCGACATAGTTAGGGACATGTATTTTAAGGATGATAAAATTGAGGCGTTACTAATGAAAAATGATGGCGATAGAGCCAAAGATTATCAACAAGCTTTAATGGAGAAATGGAGCCTAGCAAAAATAAGAAAAGAAATCCCTTTATAGCTGATAGCTAATGGCTAGTAGCTGATAGCCAACGGCAGATGGCTAATGGCTACCTTAAGAATTTGGGATTGGCACACAATTGTGCAGATAAATGAATAATTGTACTTTGCCACTAATATTATTTTTGGAAAAAATAAATTTACTAAAAACATGACTGAAGCCATACAAACAAGTGTACATTCCGAGATAGGTGAAATTGAAGGGTTGATATTGCACACGCCGGGTAGCGAAGTGGAAAATATGACGCCTGCAAATGCCGAGAGGGCATTGTATAGTGACATTCTAAATCTATCGGTTGCAAAGGAGGAGTACCGACAATTGCATGGTGTGTTGACAAAAATTACCAAAACCTTGCAGGTAAAAGATTTATTAACCGAGATACTTGGCATTCCCGAAGTAAAGGAGAACCTAGTAAAAAACATTTGCAACTTCGAAGAGGTACGTTTCTTAAAGAAACATTTGCTGCATTTAGAAGTAAATGAATTAGCCAAGCAGATTATTGAAGGTGTACCCTTAAAAAAAGATTCATTAACCGGCTTTTTATCTAACGAGAGAAATGCACTGCGACCTCTGCACAACTTCTTTTTTACCCGCGACGCCTCCATGGCAATGTACAACCAGGTGCTTATTGGCAAGATGGCCAGCAAGGTGCGAACTCGGGAAGCCATGGTGATGGAAGCTATCTTTAGCCACTCAGCACAATTGAACACCAAAACAATAAGCCCCGAAACAGCCGAACACGATAAAGATAAAATTACCATTGAAGGAGGTGATGTATTGATTGCCCGCGAAGATATTTTGATTATTGGCACTGGTACGCGCACAAGTACCCATGGCGTTGATTTTATCATCGAGCAAATCAAAAAAAACGAAGGAAAACATAGCATCGTGGTTCAACAGCTGCCCTCCAAGCCTGAGAGTTTCATACATTTAGACATGGTGTTTACTTTGATAGACAGGGATTATTGTATGGTTTACGCCCCCATCATCATGCAGCCCAACAAATACCAAACTATCCTAATTTCGATTGAAGGTGGCAAAGTAAAAAAAATCGAAAAGCAAACCAACCTGGTACAATGCCTCAACGATTTGGGCATGCCCTTAAAACCACTCTATTGTGGCGGACGAAAAGATATTTGGATTCAGGAACGCGAACAATGGCATAGCGGCGCCAATTTTTTTGCGGTTGGCCCGGGTAAAGTTATCGGCTATGCTCGCAATGTGTATACTTTGGAGGAAATGAACGACAATAGCTTTGAAATAATACCTGCTGCTGATGTTATTGATAACAAAATAAATTTGAGCGATTACCAAAAGTATGTAATCACTATAAACGGTGCAGAGCTGGCTCGAGGTGGCGGCGGTGGCCGATGCATGACCATGCCCATACGGCGGAAAAAAGTGGAGTGGTAGGATGGCTAATAGCTATTGGCTATTGGCTATTGGCGCAAAAAAGCTAGTTACTTTTCACCCAGCCGGGTATATTTTTATCAAAAGAATATTCCTTTATATTGATGTTTTGTTTGTAAATATCGCGGGCCTCGCCGGCATATTCGCATAATCTGGAATGAGCTGCATCATCCATAAATAAAGCATCCTTTTCGAAAGCAGCTACCGGCAGTACCATAAATTCTCTTTTCCCATTTTTAATAGGCGTATGTACCCAAGTTAGATAGTATCCAGCATCACTAACAAATGTTTTACCGCCGGTCTTGCTCAGTTCCAAACGAACGACTACCCCTCCATCGCGTGGAGCTGTCCGCTGGTTCGACACAAAATTACCCAGTGAGTACACCACAAAATGATCCTCCTCAAATTTAATGGGCTGCACAACATGGGGGTGCGAACCGATGACAACATCTACCCCGTTGTTTTTAAAAATGGCGTTAAATTTTTCCTGATCGGCATTGGGCAAGGTTTGGTATTCAAGTCCCCAATGCACAAAAGCAATTATTTTATCAACGCTCATCGCTCTGGCTTTCGCTATATCGGCCACAATAACGTCCTCCTCCAAAAAATTAACAATATTGGGTTCGGATACCGCTATGCCATTAGTGCCATAAGTATAATTCAGGATGGCTAATTTAATTCCGTTCTTATGCAAAAGCATTGGATTGTGCTTGGCCCTATCCACCTCATCTTTAAACGTTCCGGTTCGCGGAATCCCTAAACTATCGAGCACATCAACGGTTCTTTCCAGCCCTTGCTTTCTTCTGTCCACACAATGATTGTTGGCCGTTACCATAGCATTGATACCGGCATTGCGTAAAGCCATGGCCAAGGCATCGGGCGAACTAAACTGTGGATAGCCTATAAATGGTGGGCCGGCCAGGGTAACTTCGAGGTTTGCAATGGCAAAATCGGCATCGGTAAATATGTTACTCACGTATCTAAAGCAATCATCATAACGGTAAGTTCCTGTATTTTCATCGTAGGCGCTGTTTATTTGAGTATCATGTCCCATCACATCGCCTACAAAAATCAAGGATACTGAAGTTGTATCCTGAGCCTGCAAAGGATATAATATGCTTAAAAAGAAAATAAAAAGAGCTTGTTTTTTAATGGTCATGGCTTGTTTTTTTGTCGTGTAAATATAACCTTTAACGATAACTAATAGGAATAGTTATATTTTTAAGCAACAGCATGGAGTATGAAAATTAATACAACCATAATTAGACACGAATAATTTTCGCAAATAAATACTAAATTGTGCGCCGTAACTACATTAAAATGGTAATAATTGAATTATGATTTTTGAGAGAACCTTCGATATTTTAAAGCACCTAAAAAAAGCCAATCCTAAGAATGATATTTTATACGCCAAATTAAATGGCGAATGGTATAAATTTACGGTAGCCGAATATTACGACAAAGCGAAACAATTTGCCCTGGGACTTTTGAGCATGGGTTTTAAAAAAGGCGATAAAATTGCCACCATCTCCAACAATCGTCCCGAATGGAATTTTGTTGACATGGGTATGACCATGGTGGGTGTTATTCATGTGCCTATTTACCCAACCATTAGCGATGAGGAATTTCAATATATATTTGAACACTCCGAAGTTAAGATGGTCATTGTGTCGGATGCGGGCTTGTACCAAAAAATTAAGCCCCTGGCAGATAAAATTGATGCGATTGAATATTTACTCACCTTCAACAATGTGCCCAGAGCTAGCAAATGGAGTGTGGTTACCAAGTCCGGTGCTCAGCATATGGAAAAATACAAAGCTGAATATAAGCAAATAAAAAGTCAGATTACGTCATCCGATATCGCTTCGATTATCTACACCTCGGGCACTACCGGGCAGCCCAAAGGCGTTATGCTAAGCCACGGTAACTTTATGAGCAATATGCATGGGGTATGGAACTTGTTTCCGCTGGACTCCAACACCCGCGTTTTAAGCTTTTTACCGCTTTGCCACGTATACGAACGCTTGGTAAATTATCTGTTTCAAGCCAAAGGTTGTAGTATTTACTATGCCGAGAATTTAGGTACCATTGCTGCCGACATGGCCTCGGCCAGAGTACATGCCTTTGCCACAGTTCCTCGTGTTATTGAGCGCATTTACGATCGCCTCGTTTCTAAGGGCGAAGATTTGAATGGCATTAAAAAGCTAATCTTCTTTTGGGCCATGCGGCTAGGCGAAAAATACGGTATTGAAAACAACAACAATGCGTTTTATCGTTGGAAATTGAACGTAGCACGCAAACTGGTTTTCAGTAAATGGCACCATGCCTTTGGCGGTCACTTGGGGATTGTGATTTCCGGAGGTGCAGCTCTTCAGCCTCGCCTAAGTCGCCTATTTTTTGCCGCCGGAATCCATTTGATGGAAGGCTACGGACTAACCGAAACCGCCCCCGTAATAGCCACCAACCATAGCATTGCCCCGGGCAATCTGATGATAGGCACCGTAGGCCCAGTGCTGGAAAACATTGAAGTGAAAATAGATGTCGACGGTGAAATCCTGACCAAAGGACCATGCGTAATGATGGGCTACTACAAAGCACCAGAACTAACAGCAGACCTTATAGATATGGATGGTTGGTTTCATACGGGCGACATTGGGCAGTTAGTAAAAGGCAAGTTTCTGAAAATAACGGATCGCAAAAAAGAGATGTTTAAAACATCTAGCGGTAAATACGTTGCTCCACAAACCATCGAAAACCAACTAAAGGAATCTATTTTTATTGAACAAGTCATGGTAGTTGGCGAAAGTGAAAAATTTGCCAGTGCCTTGATTTCTCCCAACTTTGATTACCTACATATGTGGGCTCATGAGCACAAGGTACATTTTAGGGATAATAAAGAACTTGTAAAAAACAGCGAGGTTTTAAAAACTTTTCAGAAAGAAGTGAACAAAACCAACAAGAAGCTAGGCGAGCATGAACACATAAAACGTTTTAGGATAGTCTGCGAACCTTGGTCAGCCCCAACGGGAGAGCTCTCCCCCACCCTAAAACTAAAGCGGCGAGTACTGTACAACAAATACGCCAACTTGCTACGTAATATTTATGGCTACGAAGCAGATGAAGAAAACCGTGGAACCATAAGCTTTTATGGAGAGTGAATAGTATGTTGTGTCACCCGAAATAAAGAATTGAGCATCGCGACCCAAGAAACGAGGTTCGTGATTCAATTAATGAGGTACAAGAATCAATAGACGAGGTTCACGAATCAATTAATGATGTTCAAGATTCAATAAACAAGGTTCATGATTCAATTAATGAGGTACAAGAATCAATAAACGAGGTTCAAGATTCAAGAAACAAGGTTCACGAACAAAGAAACGAGGTTCAAGAATCAAGAAACGCTACTTACTAACGGTTCAATCCAGTTGCAGGAACGCCCATGATAGCCTCCCGTAATTCTACGGGACAAGTCGTTCCGAACTAGATTCGGAAGGATTTTACCCTGTGGAATATTAGCAAGCTATTCCACGGGGATAAAATCCTACACAACCTTTATTTATGAAGATAGTTTGTACTTTTAAACTGTATCAACAAGTTCCGTTACAACACCTCCTACCCATCAGTCCAACTAACAAGCCTTAAAATTGATTTTAAAAATATCATTAACAAATGTTAAGAATATTTTGCTTAAATCGGAAAGTAATTACTATCTTTAATTTTATGTAAATGACTATAAGGATTCCTTCTATAAATCAAAAGACAACTTCTTAAAAGAGAATGTATTAAACAGAGTGAAATCCACAAATCGATAAGAAAAATTGAAAAGAAATTTTTCCGCATGAAATATAAACTCCAGGATTTAATAGACATTCAGCAGTTTCAATCTCTTCAGGATATGATGAATGAGGTCTATTCATTTACAACTGCAATACTTGATAACGAAGGTAATATTCTCACCGCTTCGGGATGGCAGGATATCTGTACCAAATTTCACAGAGTAAACCCTAAATCATGCAAAAAATGTACGATTAGCGATTCCTATATTGTTGATCATATTCACGAAGCCAATCCCGCAGTAGGTTATAAATGCATGAACGGAATGTACGATTATGCTTTCCCAATTATTATCGATGGAACGCATTATGGTAACTTTTTTACAGGCCAATTTTTCTTTGAAACACCCGATGTTAACTTTTTTAAAGCACAAGCCAAAAAATATGGATTTGATGAAATTGAATATTTAAAGGCATTAGACAATGTTCCTGTAATTACAGAAGAACGATTGAATGATCTGACTCTATTTTTAAAGGAGTTAATTCAGGTGATTTCGAGTGTTGGGTTACGAAATTTGAAACAATCGGAATCGAACATTGCCTTAGCAGAATCGCAAGCTTTATACCACGATTTGGTTGAAACGGCGCAGGATTTAATTTGGCAAGTAGATGCAGAAGGAAAATATACCTATTTAAATCCGGCTTGGGAAGAAGTGTTTGGTTATAAAATAGGTGAAATGCTAGGTAAGAAGTTTTCTGATTTTCAGACCAAATATTGGGCCAATCGCGATTCGAAAGAATTTGAACGGCTATTGCAAGGCAGTACAGTTAAAGGATTGGAAACAGTTCACATAGGGAAAAATGGAAAAGAAATTAAACTGGTCTTTAACGCCAAATTTGTTCGCGACGGAAGTGGAAATATAATTGGCACAAGAGGCACAGCCTTCGATATTACAAGAATCAGGAAAGTAGAGGATGAGTTAAAGGAGAGTGGAAATAAATATGCCTCTCTTTTCGCTTCAATGAGCGAAGGAGTCGCCTTGCATGAAGTGATATATGACCAAACAAATAAGGCAAGCGATTATCGAATTCTGGAATTGAATCCGGCATTTGAAAAGCACACCGGCATTCAGCTTGAAAAGGCGAGAAACCAAATTGCAAGTGAATTTTATGGAACAAGCCCTGCTCCCTATTTAGATATTTATTCGAAGGTGGCTGATACAATGATACCCACTGAATTTGAAACGTACTTCCCTCCTTTAAAAAAACACTTTAGCATTTCCGTATTTTCTCCAAAAAAAGAAATGTTTGCAACGGCATTTACCGACATAACCAAACAGAAAATGATGCAGGAGAAAATAGCAAAAAGCGAATTGCAATTTCGTACTGTTTTCGAAAATTCGGCTGTAGGAATGTGTTTAACATCTACCGATGGAAAATTTTTAAAAGTAAATTCCAGGCTTTGTCAAATGCTTGGATATTCAAACGATGAACTGCTTAATACGACATTTCGGAAAATTACACACCCCGATGATATTGCCCAAAGCAATGCATTGGTTGCAAAAGTAATCGATAAGCAATCAGATGTTTTCCGTTTTGATAAAAGATACATCTGTAAAAATGGGGAGGTTATTTGGACAGAAGTATCCTCCTCCCTATTAAAGGATGCAAATGGGAACTCGCTTTATTTTATTACTCATATTATTGATATCACCGACCGAAAAAAAGCTGAATTGGAAATTCAGGAACTCAATAAAGAACTTGAACTTAGAGTTGCTGAAAGAACACAAGAGTTAGAAAACACCAATAAAGAACTGCAATCTTTTATTTACTCTGTTTCGCACGACCTTAAAGCTCCTTTACGATCTATTATGGGGTTTTCTGAAATTATTTCGAGAAGACATGCGCCCCGTTTAAATGAAGAAGGAAAAGCGTATTTCGGATATGTTCTTGAGGCAAGTAAAAACATGGCAAATCTCATTGAGGATCTTCTGCGTTTTTCGCGTCTTTCAAAAAAATCAGTTGATAAAGAAACCATTGAGCTCAATGATATTCTGGAACAGGTTTTACAAAACCTTAATCAAGATATTTTAGTTTTCAATGCCAAAATCGTTGCTCCGGATAAAATGCTAACTATCTATGCCGACAGATCTTTACTTATTCAGATTTTGTCCAATTTAATTTCAAATGGAATCAAATATCATCGAAAAGGAGTAGATCCGGAAATAGTAATATCAGTGGATGAAAATGAAGAAACAAGTACAATTAAAATAAGTGATAATGGACAAGGAATTCCGAAAGAACACCACGAAAAAATTTTTAATATTTTTCAACGCTTGCATTCTAGTGAAGAATATCCGGGAACCGGAATCGGATTATCTATTGTTAAAAAGGCAGTTGCGTCTTTAGGCGGGGAAATTTTAGTTGAATCGGAACTGAATAAAGGGAGTACTTTTTCGGTTGTAATTCCAAAAATTTTGAAGTATTTTTAACCGTATTTATACATACATACAATCTTTGTGTATGGAAAAGAAAGCATTAATATTATTGGTCGAGGATAATAAAATGGATGTGGCACTCACCCTCGATGCATTTCGTGAAGCACGACTTACAAACAAAATTCAGGTTGCGCATAACGGAGAAGAAGCACTGCAATATCTTTTGGGTGAAGGAGAATTTGCCAATCGCAAAACCTATCCCCTGCCAAGCATCGTTCTTTTAGACCTAAAAATGCCCGGTATTGATGGATTTGAAGTGCTTAGAAAAACCAAAAACACCGATGAAATTAAACGAATACCAGTAATTATATTAACATCATCAAAAGAAGAAGGCGACCGGGCTTTGAGTTATGATTGTGGAGCCAATAGTTATTTGGTAAAACCTGTTTCTTTTGATGGTTTTTTGGAAGTGATAAAAAAAGTTATGGATTATTGGATTACTTTAAATATTGAACCTCCCATTAATGGGAACTGATTTAGCAGTTAGCAGTCGGTCTGAAAATTGAGAACTTAAAGTAGCAAACAAAAAAAATAACAATAATGGCCAATCATATTCACATCTTATATATTGACGATAACCCATTAGACAGGGCTTTAGTGCGTGATTCTTTGGAAAAAGAGCATGGTGGTTTTATCCTGACAGAAGCTAAATCGCAACATGAATTTGAGGAGTTAATTCACAAAAATGTATATGATCTGGTTTTGTCCGATTTTAATATTTTAGGATTTGAAGGATTACAGGTGCTTGAAATTGTAAAAAAAGTATCACCCAATACGCCTGTTATTTTAGTTACAGGCACGGGCTCCGAGGAGGTTGCTGTTGAAGCAATGAAACGAGGAGCCTCAGATTATGTAATCAAAACAGCAAGTCATATAAATAGGTTACCTAAAACAATTCACACGGTAATAGCATCAAAACAAATTCGCTTAGAAAAAGAAAAAGCTCAAAAGGAATTAGTAAAAATAAACCGTGTTTATGCGGTAATAAGCCAGATAAATCAGTTGATTGTGAGAACTAATGACCGTGAAAAACTTTTTCGTGAGGCTTGTGATATTGCAATAAATTTTGGTGGTTTCCGGATGGCTTGGATTGGCTTGGTTGATTATGAGTCAGAATCAATAAAACCTTTTTGCTGGGCAGGTCATGAAGCTAATTATCTTGCAAATTTTGAAATTCCAATAGCTGGGAATTCCCTTACCGGAAAAGAGCCTGTGGGAAAAGCATATAAAGAAAAACAACACTCCGTTTTTAATGATGTATTGAATGACCCATTATTCGAACCTTGGCGCAACGAAGCGCTTAAAAGAGATTATAGATCTATCATTTCCTTACCTATTAAGGCCAAAAAAGAAATAATTGGAATTTTCAGCATTTGTTCAACCGAAACTAATTTTTTCGATAAACAAGAAATAGATTTACTGGTTGAAGTTGCAGAAGATATCTCCTTTGCACTCGAATCGATTCAAAAGGATCAAGAGTTGATATTTACTAAAGAAAGATACAAATCATTATATGATAATGCGCCACTTCCTTATCAATCATTAAATTCGGAAGGAATAATTATGGATGTAAATCCTGCCTGGCTAAGATTACTGGGCTATACCCTTGATGAGGTTATTGGCAAATGGTATGGTAGCTTTTTACACCCCAATGCTAAAGCTATTTTTGTAAAAAATTTCCCTTTACTTAAAACGTGTGGTTCAGTAACGGATGTCCCATTTATGCTGCAAAAAAAAGATGGATCATATATTCATATTTCGTTGAATGGCATGTCTTCCTACCACCCTGACGGATCTTTTAAACAAACCCATTGTGTTTTTCAGGATATAACAATTCAAAACGCTGCATTAGAGAAATTAAAAAACAGCGAAAACCAAAAAAGCGTTATTTTACATACGACTAGCGAGGGATTCTGGATTGTGGATCAAAAAGGTCGCTTTATTGAAGTGAATAATTCATATTGCAAATTATCTGGCTATAGTCGCAATGAATTATTAACCATGTCGGTAAGCGATGTTGAACTAATTGATACAAAAGAGAACATTGAAAAACGATTGCAACGAATTATTAAGCAAGGAACAGATAGGTTTGAAACAAAACATCGGTGCAAAAATGGAAATAGTTTAGATTTTGAAGTTAGTATAAACTATATGCCAGATAACAAATTGTTTTTTGTTTTTCTACATGATATTACCAAACGCAAAGCAAATGAAAAATTATTGCTTCGAAGCGAAAGAGAATTAAAAAAAGCACAGGAAATAACTCGCATAGGAAGTTGGCATATGGATTTGACAACCAATGAAGTTGTATGGACAGAAGAGTTATACAAAATGTATGGTTTCGACCCTAAACTTCCAGCGCCTACTTATACCGAACATCAAAGAATATTTACGCCTGAAAGTTGGGAATTATTATCTGCTTCAGTTGCAAAAATAATAGAAACAGGTATTCCATACGAACGAGAGTTGAGATCAGTTAGAAACGACGGCAGCAATGGTTGGATATGGGTAAAGGGTGAAGCAATTACTGATTCAAATGGTAAAATAATTGGTCTTTGGGGAGCTGCCCAAGATATTACCGACCGCAAGCAGGGGGAAGAAGAACTCCGAAGAGCTAAGGAAAAAGCCGAAGAAAGCGATCGCTTAAAAACGGCCTTTCTGCATAACGTATCACACGAGATAAGGACACCATTGAATGCTATTGTAGGCTTTTCTGAATTACTTAACACCCCTGAATTACCTTCCGAAAACATAAAACAATTTACTGAAACAATTTTACAAAGCAGTAACCAATTGCTTTCCATTATTACGGATATAGTAAATGTAGCTACTATTGAGGCTGGGCAAACAAGAATTGTTGAAAAAGAAACTAACCTGAATTCTATCCTTAGGCTGTTAAACGAACAGTTTACTTTAAAAGCAGAAAAACAAAACATTTCTCTTAGTCTAAAAACTACTTTGCCTGATAATGAAGCACTTGTTAAAACAGATGAAACAAAATTAATAGAGATTTTATCAAATTTACTAAGCAATTCACTTAAATTCACGGAACAGGGTTTCATCCGTTTTGGATATCATTTAAAAGGCAGCAATCTCAATTTTTATGTTGAAGATACCGGCATAGGCATACCATCCGATATGCACGACAGAATATTTCAACGTTTTGGCCAAGTCGAAACAACTACATCACGCTTGTATGGGGGCTCAGGCCTAGGTCTGTCCATATCAAAAGCTTATGTCGAATTACTTGGCGGTAAAATATGGGTAAGCTCCGAATTAAGCAAAGGTTCGATATTTCACTTTACGATTCCGTATAACAAAATATCCCCCAGTGTATTATCTGAAATTCCCTCTATTGATTCTATTAATAAAACAAGCAAATCCATATAGAATCATTACAATCAAAAATATGGGAATATCTCTATAGATAAACCTAAAACCATTCGAAAGCCGACTTTCATTTTAATGAAAAAAAATGACTATTTTTAAAGAACAGAATAAACATAAGGAATTTTGTGAATTGCTCATTTCGGGCGACCATTCAAAGTGTTCTGAATTTATTCATAAGAATTCGAAAGACATTACTCTTCAAGAACTGTATGAAAATATTATAAAAAGAGCACTTTATGAGATAGGAGTGCTTTGGGAAACGAATAAAATTAGTGTAGCAACAGAGCATTTAGCAACTTCAATTGTTGAAGCCATTTTAAATGAGTTTTATGGCCAAATAATATCATCTGAACAGAATGGCAAAAAAGTGATAGGAGCTTGTGTTGAAAATGAATTTCATCAGATAGGAATAAAAATGATAACTGATGCTTTTGAACTGCATGGGTGGAACGCTTATTTTTTTGGAGCCAATACCCCAGCAAAAGAGCTTATTCATTTAATAAAAACAGTTAACCCTGATGTTCTTGCTCTATCTTTAAGTATTTATTTTAACTTACCAATACTTGAAAATTTGATACGGAAAATTAGAAAAGAGTTTCCCAATCTTTCTATTTTAGTTGGGGGACAAGCATTTCTTCATGGTGGGAAAGATGTACTATTGAAATATAATAATGTAACTTACCTGCCAGATATGCAGAGTATTGAATTGTTTATAAAAAATATTGATTGTAATGGATAAGTTAAGTCTTTTGGCAACTGCACGACTATTAAAACAAGTGGGTGAAAAAAGCAGCGAATGAGTTTAATCAGAAATCAGAACAACTCGTTTCAAAAATAAATACTTTAATGTTGAAACGCACTGACATTGAAAGTCTTATTGGTGAAGATAATATAAATATGATGACGGATAATCATTCCAATTTTTGCAAAAGTTTCAAATGAGGATCTTGAATCACCAAATTCAATGTATTGATAATGTTGAAGAAAATAATTTTATCGGGATGGGAGACGGAACTTAATAGTTCCTTAATAGATAGTAATGTACTATCTATTGCTTTATTTTCGATAAATAAAGAACTGATTTTTGCAAATAAAGCCATGACTTCGCTTTTTACAGGTAAGGCATGTGATAACTTGCTTAACCCAACCTTTGAAACCCTGTTATTATTAGACAATTCGCAAGCACTTATTTTTAATGGTTATCTAACTATTGGCACTTATTCTTCAATTAACACATCCATTTATGCTCAAATATTCAGAAAAGATAACAAGTTGCTAATTATTGGCGGAGTAATTGCCAATCAACTAATTGATCAGAATAAAATTGTTCATAAATTGAACCGTGATTTAAACAATCTTCAGCGTGAATTAATAAAAGAAAAAAATGTGCTTAATAAAACCATGAATCAATTAAACAGAGCCAATGATGCTTTAGAAAAACTTAATGCCACCAAGGATCGCTTTATTTCCATACTGGGACATGATTTGAAAAATCCATTCAATACCTTATTAGGCTTTTCTGAATTATTGCTGACAGACATTGACAACTACGATAAAAAAACAATTAAAGAATTTGCTGGTATTATTAACGATTCTTCAGAACAAACATTCAACTTGTTAAATAGCTTAATGGAATGGTCAGTAGTTCAGAGAGATAAAGCTGCATTTAATCCAAAAGTTGAAAATTTATATCATTTGGTTTATGAAACATTCACCCTAGTAAATCCTTCGGCAAAGGCAAAAAAAATTAACATAATCATAGATATTCCTCAAATAATTGAGGTAGAAATAGACCGTGAGATGATAAAAACCATAATCCGTAACTTATTAAGTAATGCCATAAAATTCACACCCGAAAATGGTGAAGTACGCGTTTATGCAAAAAAAGATGGGAAAACAGTGCAGATTACAATATCCGACAACGGATTAGGAATGAATGAACAAACCATGGAATCATTGTTTAAAATCGGCGTAACTAAATCACAAAAAGGAACGAATGGCGAACACGGAACCGGATTTGGCTTGTTACTTATCAAAGAGTTTGTTGATATGCACAAAGGTACAATAACCGTTAAAAGTGAAATAGGAAAAGGGAGTGTTTTTATTATTAATTTGCCGCTAACACAAATCATATAATTGAAACCTATTGCAAAATAACATATGGACAATAACATTTCGAAAAAAAATATTCTAATCAAAAAAGCCTCAGGTGATGAGCAATTATTTATACCCGAAAAATTAGAGCGCTCCTTGTATAATGCAGGCGCAAAAACAGAAACAGTTTTGAAAATCGTTAATGATATTCAGGATTGGATTTATCCGGGTGCATCTACCAAAGAAATTTATAGGCGTGCTTTTGCAATTTTACATCGCGATACCGCATCACCTGCAATACGTTACAAATTGAAACAGGCCATATTTGCACTAGGCCCTACAGGTTACCCATTTGAATCATTAATAGGGGAATTGTTTAAACTAAAGGGCTTTGTTACCGAGGTTGGTGTAGTTGTAGATGGGCATTGCATAACGCACGAAATGGATGTGATTGCCACCCTCGATTCTGCACAGCATTTAATGGAATGTAAATACCATAAAGACCAAGGTAAATATGTAAGTATTCAGGTGCCTTTGTATGTGCGTTCGCGTGTGGATGACATCATACGCAAACGCAAAGAATTGGAAGAGTATCGTGGATATTCCTTTACGGGCTGGGTAGTCACAAACACTAGTTTCTCACCAGATTCCATCCGATACGGAAAATGTAGTGGATTAAATCTTTTGGCTTGGGACTATCCCGCTGGTCAGGGCTTAAAAAATATGATTGAAGATTTAAAAATATATCCGATAACTATTTTGGAAAGCCTTAACCCCATTGAACAACAGCACTTGTTAAATCAAGGCATTGTAACATGCTCTCAATTATCCAAAAATATGGATTTGCTACAGGAACTTGATTTTAGCAAAACTAAATACGATGTTTTAAGGAAAGAAATAAACGAGATTTGTAATTAAGCTAAGATAGCAATGGCAGATTCAATTATCATTAAACAGCTAAGCTACCAATTACCCATGAGCTTAGACCAAATTGAAAAAATTGTTTGGTTTTTAAAAGGTTATCAAATCAACGATTTAGGTGAGGTTACGCACCTCAGCATAGCAAATTACCGTTTAAAGGGGCAATGGCCACAGGCACTCTTTATGCTCGAAAATCTGGAGTATTTAGATATTCAGGGTAACGATTTAACGTGCTTGCCCGAAGATATTTCTGCCTTAAAAAAATTGAAACATTTAGATTTACGCCACAATGAAATAAATGCGCTGCCTGATTCTATTGCACAGTTAACCGCACTCGAAAAAATATATTTGGGGGATAATCGATTAAAAAAAATACCACCTGTAGTGGCACAATGTCCTGCACTTCGGCTCATTGATTTTAGCGATAATAACGTAGCCGAGGGCTGCGAGCATTTGTTAAACTCAAAGTCGATAAAAAATATTTACCTCAAGAATAACAAGCTCCGTTCGTTTCCTTTCCATATGCTAAGGGAAGGCCAACTTGAAGAAATGAACCTTACGGAGAATAAAATAAGTACCGTACCCGATGTGACAGGTTACATTAAGAAACTGCTGATTTGAGCAACTCCAGAGTCTATCTACTCAGGGGTGGATATTAACGTCAGTTAACGCTGTCGGGTCTAAGGACGCCGACAGGTCTAATATATTTCTATTTGCAATCCGCACAAGAAGCGCGGGCTTCGGCAAGTAGCCTATCCGTTACAGCTTTCATTTGTGCATCCAAAGCGGCTAAATCGCCATCCCATGATTTTAGATTGACACCAGCAACGCAGGCATCGCTAATAATAACCGTCCTCACCGATCCACAATCCGTTCCCTTGCATGGATAATCCGTTCCCAGATAGGTCCAATAGCAACTCGCAGAAGTACAGCAAGCACTTGCGTTAATGGCGGTAAGATCAGGACAAGCAGCTTCAGGGTTCGAACAAAATTCATCCGATTCTTCTTCAGTACAACCTACAAAAGCTAACATAGCTAGCATCATGATAAAAAAAAGTTTTGTTTTCATATTATTTAGATAAGAGATTTATAAAAAAGACTAAAAGATAACTTGTTTGCTAAAACTGCCATTCGCAGTATGTCATAATTCAAATTCCTCTTTTAGTATTGCATCAATTTTTTCGTAGGACACAAAACCAGTGTAAACATGGCTGTTGATTACCATGGTGGGCGTTCCCGTAAACTGTTTTTGCCTGAACTCTTCAAGGTTTTCTTTCAAAAAATCAGTATCCGTCTTGCTCAACAAACACTCTGCAATATCGGGATTTTCGGCCATAATATCATCAACCAACACCCTAAACTTTTCACTTGCCACAATAGCTGGGTCAGCCAGCAACAGCTCATGAAACTTTTGATAAGTCCCGTAGCGGTAAATACAACTGGCCGCCTTAAGTGCATATCTAGTTTGCGGGTCTTCGCCAAAATCTACAAATTTAACTACCACTTTTACCAAGCCTTTGTCTAAATAATGTTGTTTTAACTCCGAAAAGGTCCTCGAAAACAAGTACCTGCAATATTGGCAATTGTAGCTGGCATAGAGAAAAATAGTATTTTCCGCCGAGTCGTTACCAAATACAACATCCTCCGAATTTTGAACCACATTACCGTCAATGGTTTTCACATCCTGGTTTGTGCCAGTTCCACATCCAATCACAAACACAAGAACGAGGCAGCAATAAGTTATCCTGACCATAAATCTTTCTTTAAATATCATCGCTTATTCATCCGTATTATAGATCACCAGTCGTGGATCAAACCTAAAACTAACCATTTGTTCCTGAAGGTTAACTTTGGCATCCATGCGCAATCTATCTTTTCGGTTGTCGAGCCCGGCTTTTGATTTTCCTTTTTCGCTTTTCGACACCACATATATAGGTCGGCGGCCATCCGTACCTACTTCCTCATCGAAACCATTTTCTTTGGCTTCTTTCTTTAAACTGGACCTATCTTTACCCGACAAAACCTGATTCAAATACATTTTAACATGGTACGCATAATCTTCGCCAAAACTATACATGCCAAAAAACATACCATCGAACGAGGAGCTACGTATATTGGTTCGTGGAAAATACATTTTGTTTTTAAATAAAAACAATTGACTTTCTATGGTGCTAAAATAAAGCTTATTCATATTTTTTAAGCCTATAAAAGCAATATCTTCTACATCCATCACCGGCTTAACATTAATGAGGGCGCCATTTACCAAGGTGAGATTTCCCTTTAACAGCATAGAATCATAAACGGGCGCATAATCCTTCATTATAATTTTTCCATCCATTTGTGCCGTCAACTTGCCCAGCACGTTTTTATCCGTAAAATCCTCCTGATCGATATAGGTCTCCAATTCCTTTAACATACGTGGCATATCCACATTTTTCATGTCAGTTTTAAATTGCAGCACGTCCCTAAAATTTGGGAACATCTGGTATTTTACCGAAGCACTCACATTGCCACCAAAGGCATTGCAAGTAAGTCCATCGGCAACATAATAGCCATCATCCACTTTGGCTAGGAATTTAGAATCAAGATTTTCTATCATCACATCCTCATACTTAAAGCTCTTGGCCTTTGCTTTGCCTTTTATTTTGTAGGTAAAATTCATCTTGTAAGGTTCTACCTTGGAATCTAGCTCCACGTTTTCAACCAAAACAGTATCTACCAAAAAGCTTTCTATCCATGCATAATCCATATCGCCGACGGCAAAGTTACCCTGCACCTCCATTTCTTTGTGTTTATTTTGCACGGCTGCGCTGTACACATTTGATACGGTGGTAGAATCAGCCGCAAAATCCAACCCCAGGTAGTTACCCGATAGTTGGTTCACCCAAACACTATCGTTTTTATAACGCATATTGCCCGATAGCATTTTCACGTTCATCAGGGTATCGGGCATGTTTAGGTATATGTCGTTCATCGCAATAGTAAACGCACTGTTATTGAACAGCAAGGGCATTGCAAGGTCTGCTATCGAGTCAGCATCAAACGAGCCTGCTGAAGCCATAGTTGCCGCCAAACTTCCCGACATAGTATTGGCAATGGAATCGGGAAGCCATTGTATTACTTCGGACAAACTGATATTTACGGCGGTATTCAAATTGTAATTTACCTTCTTCAATCCTTCCACATACCCCGAAGTCGAAATGTACGAGTACGGCGTGGCCAACAACAGGCTGTCTATTTGCAGCGATAGATTTTCATATTGGCTCAGTTGGCCTTTGTACCTGCCTTGCAAATATCCCTGAGCAAGTTCGACATGGTACTCGGGAATTTCAAAATTAATATCACTCAGCTTAATGGTGCCGGGGTTAAAAGCCATATGAGCGTCTAAACCATTAATTGCAGGTAATGAATCCATTTGGATGTTCACTTGATTAAGGCTGATACTTAATTTAGTTTTGCTCAAAAAGTAATCGGCAAAGTCGGCAGTTAACGAGTCGGGCAATATACCTGAGGTAGTAATATCTGCCTTTACCTTTCCGTTCATCTTCCTTAGGGTTGAATCCTGTACAAAAGGCAACAGCTCGCTTAATTCGGTGTTTAATACGGCCGAAACATCATATTGGGGTTGATTTAAATTTTGAATCCTTGCCGATAAATCTACGGAGCTGACATCTGTTTGGACGTGCAACTTTTTGATATTTAAAACTGAAGATGACAGGGTACGAGGATACCCATTGGTGAAGTCGGCATCCAGACCTATGTTTTTAAGCGCTGGATAGATGTCGTATTTAAGAGCGCCATCCATCAAGTTCAGGTTTAACTCGATTAAAGGCATCGTATTTTTGGTCAAATAACCTTGTGCTTTGCCCTTGATATTCAACAGACCTCCCACACGACTAACTTTATATTCTTCCAGCATATTTTGGGGCAGAACAGACATATTTTCGGCCATATCAATTTCATTACCGGAGAACTGAATATCAATTTGTGTGCTGTCCTTGGAGATGGCACTACCATTCAGATTAAGGATTGCAGAACCTGTTTTTATCATTAACTGTGAAATACGCAGGGTATCATTTTTTGCCGTAACATCAAAGTTGACACTACTATTGGCTAATAATTCCATATTATAATTGGCGTAGCGCAACTGTTGCACGATGACTTCACCTTGTGTGGCTGCAGTAAATCCGCTGGATTGTGCCTGACCGTTCATGATGAGTTTAGGGATATTTAATTGCGCCGATGCATTTAAAAAATCATCCACATATTTTAACTCAATATTTTTCAGGGTAAGCTTATCCAAAGTATATATACCTTGAGCTTTGGTGGTATCTTCTACGGCTACAAGACTATCGCCATCTTGCCCCTTCAACAAAAAATCGAAGTTACTGTGACCTAAAGAATCAACTAAATAATTCGCTTTTACATTTTCGATATCAATTTTACGAACCAGAATATTACCTTTTATCAATTCCCTAATATCCACAGATGCATAAAGCTTGGAGATACTGGCTATGGTATCGGTATGTACACCATCCTTTTTAACAAGCGCATTTCCAAAGGCTACTAAATCGTTGAACTCTATGGTTGCAAGCGGAAAGCGGTAGAGCAAACTAAAATCTACCTCACCTACTGTGATTGGAACATCAAAAGTTTTGGCACCTTTTTCAAGGGCAAGCTTAACCATATCATTTTTGAAAACTTCGGCCAATATTACAAGCACCAGCACAAAACCTACTGCGATGAGAAATATATTTCGGATTAGCTTTTTTGTTGTCATTCAGTAAGTATAAAGATATGTAGCTAAAGATCAAAGATAGCTGATGCACTAATGTAAAAAAAGAATTTCCAAGTAAGATAATTTAAGAAACAAAACAGCCCCCAAAAGGTATCTTATGCTAAATTTTGGAAATTTTATTTACGTCAGATAGAACTTGATCTACATCAATATCCGATACCGAAATTTTGCTCTTAGCCAGCGACTTTTCAAAATCATACCTCGAAGTGCCTGAAAGCTGAATGGCCTTTCCGAGCGTTAACTTCCCTTCGTGAAAAAGCGAAATAGCAATGGCCATTTGAAATCGACTTTTTAACTCCTGTTCTGACTGATTTAATGAAATCAGAATATCTTTTGAAACCTCAACGGGTATTATAATAGTTTTCATTAAAATATAAAATTAATGGTATGACCCCACAACTTATAACAATCTTCCTTACATATGGATGACAGGTCATCTCAAATGTGTCTTAGGGAATAGCTAATTTTACAAAAACGGTAAGATGCCCAAGTCATGTAAAATATAGTAATAGTACTTAAGCAATGCTCCAATCGTTACTTTCCAATTCAATTTTGAAATTTACTTTTGCTTTCAATGCCTGAAAAATTTTAAGTACAGTGCTAATTGTCATATTTCTTGCGTTACGCTCCAATTTGGATATTTCAGATTTCCTTACCCCTATCAAATCACCAAGCTGTTCTTGTGTTAGGTTTCGTTCTTTACGAGTTTGTTTAATCATCTCACCTAAGATATCAAGTTTAAGCTCAAACTCATACTGATCTCTATTTTGAGTTCCAGCTTCACCAATATATTTATCTTTAAGTTTATCAAAATCATGAAACTTCATTTCTTTAATTTCCATATCACGTTGTTTTAAAATAAAACTCCATTATTTGTCTTGCTCTATTGAGCTCAGACATTGGTGTTTTTTGGGTCTTTTTAACAAACCCATTAGTTGCAATTACAAGCGTCTTCGAGGCATCTCTTTTATCCCAGAAAGCCAGTAATCGATACTGCATTCTGCTATATTTTGTTCTAAACTCCCATATTTCAGCATCGAGTTTTTTCAATAATTCGGGATCTTGTGTAAACTTTGCCTTATCAATGTTATACATAATTTTACTGCGTACCTTATCATCTAAGGTATCTAAAAATATTTCAACCTCATCTGAATATACTATTTTAAAATATTCCACCATAATCTAAGAATACAGGAACAAAGGTAAACTATGTTTCTATAAATAGCAACAAAAGAAAAAACCCTAAAACAAAAAAGACCCCCGAAGGAGTCTTTTTTACTTATATCTCATTTATATCTTACGATCCAAAATCGTCGAATGCAATCATTTCATCCGGCACGCCCAGATTATAAAGCATTTTATTAACTGCATCGTTCATCATTGGGGGACCACAGAGGTAATACTCTATATCCTCGGGCTCCTCATGCTTATTGAGGTATTCGTCGTGAATTACTTGGTGGATAAACCCTTTGCTGCCTTCCCAGTTATCATCGGCATGTGGCTCACTCAAAGCGATGGTAAAGGTAAAGTTGGGAAATTTCTTCTCGATGGCCTCAAACTGGTCTTGATAAAAAATCTCCTTCTTAGAACGTGCTCCGTACCAGAAACTAACCTTACGGCCAGATTTTAAGGTGTGGAATAAGTGGAAGATATGCGAACGCATAGGCGCCATACCTGCACCACCACCAATAAACATCATCTCTCTATCGGTATCCTTGATAAAGAACTCTCCATAAGGACCTGAAATAACAACTTTATCGCCTGGCTTACGTGAGAATATATACGAAGAGCAAATGCCGGGATTAACCTTTGCAAAACCACCGTTTACCCTGTCGAAAGGTGGAGTAGCAATACGTATATTTAGCATTACAATATTACCCTCAGCTGGGTGATTGGCCATTGAATAGGCACGGAATGTTTCTTCGGGGTTCACCATTTGTAGGTCAAACATACCAAACTTTACATACTCGTCACGGAATTTTTCACCAATTTCCATATCCTTGAAATCAACCGTAATTTTAGGAACATCGATTTGGATATACCCCCCCGATTTAAAGTCTAAGGTTTCGCCCTCGGGCAACCTCACCACAAATTCTTTTATAAAGGTGGCCACATTATTATTGGAAACCACCGTACACTCCCATTTTTTAATACCGAGTATTTCGTGGGGTATTTCCATTTTCAGGTCTTCCTTCACTTTTACCTGACAGGCCAAACGCCAATCGTTGGCTTGCTCCTTACGGTTAAAAAAGTCCGTTTCGGTAGGCAGAATACTTCCTGCTCCATCGTGTACCTGACAACGGCACATGGCACAAGTACCACCACCTCCACAAGCGGAAGGAAGAAATATCTTATTACTTCCTAAAGCTGTTAATAATGTTTGACCCGGATCAACAACGAGCTCCTTTTCGCCGTCGTTAATATTGATCGTAACTGTTCCTGCCGGTGTAAGTTTTTTCTTTACATACAATAATATGGACACCAATAATAGTATAACCAATAAAAATACTATCACGCTGGTGGCTATCACAGTAGCCTGACTTGCTAAAAATATCATATTCATCTATAATTGAATTCCCATAAAACTCATAAATCCTATCGCCATTAAACCGGTAACGATAAAGGTGATACCCAAACCGCGTAACGGAGCTGGAATATCAGAGTACTTTAACTTTTCGCGTATGGCCGCAATACCCACAATGGCAAGCAACCAACCTATACCAGAACCTAGTCCGAAAGTAGTAGCTTCGGCCAAGTTAGCATATTCCCGTTCCTGCATAAACAACGAACCACCTAATATGGCACAGTTTACCGCTATCAGTGGCAAGAAGATACCTAAGGAAGTATATAGCGCAGGCGCAAACTTTTCCACAATCATCTCCACCAATTGCACCATGGAGGCAATTACAGCAATAAACATGATAAAGCTCAAAAAGCTTAGGTTTACATCTGCAAATCTTTCGCCTAACCAAGATAGGGCACCTTCTTCGAGTACGTATTTATTTAAAAGGTAGTTGGCAGGCACTGTAATTGCCAATACAAATACTACCGCTACACCAAGCCCAAACGACGTTTTTACAGTTTTTGATACAGCCAGATATGAACACATACCTAGGAAGTAAGCAAACACCATGTTATCGATAAAGATAGACTTGACGAATATATTGATTAAATTTTCCATTTAGATCAGTTTTTTCCGTTAATGATTAAGATTCAACCAAGTCCTTGTTACGAGAACGTTGAACCCAAATAATGATACCCACGGTAATTAATGCCATTGGAGGCAAAATCATAAAACCATTGTTGGCATATCCCCAGTCGTAAAACACTTGTGGAACGATATGCAAAGTGCCCAACCCGGGTAAGGTTAAAGTACCCGACCCAAACAATTCGCGGAAGAAAGCCACAATAATCAGGATTATACCGTAACCGGCACCGTTACCAACACCGTCGAGAGCCGATTGCCAAGGTTTGTTGCCCAAGGCAAATGCTTCGAGGCGTCCCATGATAATACAGTTGGTGATAATTAATCCAACAAATACACTTAACTGCTTGCTCACTTCGTAGGCATAGGCTTTAAGTATTTGGTCGACTACAATTACCAAAGCTGCAACTATTACCAGCTGAACAATAATTCGTATTCTTGCGGGGATAGTGTTACGTAATAATGAAATAATTACGTTGGAAAAAACCACCACAAATATTACCGAAATAGACATTACAATTGCCGGCTCTAATTTAGCCGTAACCGCCAATGCCGAACAAATACCCAATACCTGAATGGTGATAGGGTTTTGCACGTTGAGCGGGTTTGTTATCAGTTTTCGGTTTTTAGCTGAAAACAAAGGTTCTTTGCTACTCATTTTTTAACCGTTTAGTTTTTTAAATATTCTTTATAGCCTGTAAGGCCGTTCCATAACATATCCTCCACACCCTTACTGGTGATAGTACCGCCAGTGATGGCATCAACAGCATGTTCGTTACCGGCTGCTCCTCCACCTTTTATCACTTTAATAGAAGTAAAAGTACCCGATGTGTCAAAAATAGTTTTGCCTTTAAAAGGTTCTTCAAAAAAATCCTTGGATATCTCGGCTCCCAAACCAGGCGTTTCGCCCTTATGGTCGAAGGTAGCCCCAAAAACCGTTTTTTTATCTTCGTTAAGTGAGATATAACCCCAAATAGGTCCCCATAGCCCAACGCCTCGCAAAGGAATAATCAACTTTTCGTTCCCATTATCCAACGTGCATATATACAGTGGATACTTACGTTCTTCCGCTGCTTTTCGGTTTTCCTTGGTCAGGTCAATATTAAAAGCTTTGCCTTCCACTTCTTCGCCACTCATGCTAATTACCTTGGTATTGCTACCAATATGCTGCTCGTAAAGTGCCTCTGCTGTTTTGGCCGTACTTTCGATACCCACCGACTTTAACAAGTCGATTTTTTTGGCCACCTCAACGTTTTTGCTTTGTATTGGATTTAACGTTTCCGATACAAAGGCCAAAATCGCAGCTACCACAATTACCATGGCCGATGCATACAGAAATGTATATAAATTTCCTTGTTTGTCCATTGTTATAATTTATTAAGCGTTTACTTTAACTCGTTTTAAACGGCGTTTAATGTGTTGTTGAACAACTAAGTTATCAATCAATGGCGCAAAAGTATTCATCAATAAAATGGCCAACATCACGCCTTCGGGATAAGCCGGGTTGAAAACACGTATCAACATAGCAAAAATACCGATGAGGAAACCATAGATAAACTTACCAGTTTCAGTGCGCGAACCTGATACAGGATCGGTAGCCATAAACACAGCACCAAAAGCAAATCCTCCTAAACAGAGCTGATGTATAGCATCTACCGACATCAGTGCGTTAGCTCCTATGGCATTGAACCCAAGAGCCATCAGATAGCCTCCGGCAAAAACGCTTACCATAATTTTCCAACTTCCTATTCCGGTTACCAGCAACACAATGGCACCTATTAAAATGGCCAATGTACTTGTTTCGCCAATTGACCCTGGTATAATCCCCATAAAGCTGTGCCACAGGTCAAAAGTATTTCCATTGGCTAGCAATTCTGTTTTTCCAACTGCTGCGTTACCCAATGCTGTTGCTCCAGAATAACCATCCACAATGCCTTCACCATTTGTCATTCCAGGAACCCAAATAAGGTCGCCCGACATTTTTGAGGGATAGGCAAAAAACAAGAAAGCCCTAGCTATCAAAGCCGGGTTCCAAATATTCATGCCGGTACCGCCAAACACCTCTTTACCAATTATTACGGAAAAAACAGTTGCCACGGCCACCATCCACAAGGGCACATCAGCAGGCATCACCAAAGGAATAAGCATCCCAGAAACGAGAAAACCCTCTGCCACTTCGTGCCCCCTAAATTGCGCAAACATAAACTCTATGCCAAGACCCACCACGTAGGCTACCACAACAATAGGGAGTACTTTTAAAGCACCGTAACCTACCATTTGCCAAAAATCGGCATCGGGTTGCCCCAAAGCCAAAAAATGCTGGTAACCTGTGTTCCAAATACCAAACAGCAAAGCAGGTATCAAGGCCATAACCACAATAGACATTGTTCTTTTAGAATCAATGGCATCGTGAATATGAACACCGCTTTTTGATGTTTTATTAGGAACAAAAAGTAAGGTCTCAAAAGCATCGAATGTTGAGTGCAATTTTTCAAACCTTCCGCCCTTTTGGAAGTTTGGTTTGATGTTATCTAAATATTGTCTTAATGCCTTCAATTTACTATGGTTTTAATATTTACAAATTGACTGAACATATTAGCTCATCTCTTTAATCATCACATCTAAGCCTTTTCGCAGGATGCTTTGAATTTCTAACTTTGAAGTACAAACAAATTCACATAGGGCAAGATCTTCCTCCACCACTTCGTAAATACCGAGTTGCTCCATTTTATCTATATCCAGCGTAATTATCCCCTTTATTAATTGTTCGGGCATAATATCCATTGGCAATACCTTGTCGTATTCGCCTGACACGATAATTGCACGTCTGCCACCGTTGAGGTTGGCATCCAACACATATCTTTTTTTACCGCACAACCATGTGAAAAAAGTTCGCGAAACACTAAATTTATCCAAGCCGGGTGCTGCCCAACCCATAAATTCACTTGTATCACCTTCGGGTATAACAGTTAGCTGAGAGTGGTAACTACTAAAATAACCATCTTTGCCAATATTGATACCCGTGAGCACATTACCGCTGATGTATCTTAGATGACCATCGGCTACATTGTTAGCAACATAGGGCACAATACAGGCACCTATTTTTGTGCGAACGTAGTTTCTGATTTTAAGTTCAGAACCCGTTAAGGCAATCACCCTCGTAGCATCGTAAACACCATTTAAGAATAATTTACCCAAGGATATAACCTCTTGAGGTTGGATGGTCCAATACACCTCACCCTTATTGATTGGCGAAACATGGTGAATTTGAATGCCTACATTACCTGCCGGATGCGGGCCAGAGAATGTATGTGTGGTAACGTTTTGGGTAGATAAGAACAATTTGGAGTCCTTCTGCTGATTTACTCCAATATGCACACTACCTTGCGTTAACTTGTTCAAAACATCTACTCCTGCCTGAAATTCTTTTTCCTGTCCTGCTACGATAAAATCATAATCGGGAGCCAAGGGAGCAGAATCGAAGACTGAAATAAAAATACCTTTAGGCTCGTCGTGGGCATTAGCAATTATATTATAAGGACGCTGACGAAGGAACGGCCACATACCTGCTGCCTTCATTTTTTCTATTGCTTCCTCTTTTGATACCTGCTTTGGATCAACTGCCCCAAACTCTTCAGCCACGTTCTGGTTATCATTTTTAACCACAACCTCTAGTATTCGTCTGCGCTCGCCACGGTTTACCAGAGTAACCTCGCCGCTAACCGGAGAAACAAACTTAATATCGGTGCGGTATTTGTCGTAAAACAATACCGAACCCACCTTAACTTTGTCGCCAGGCTTAACCGCCAACTTTGGTACCAAGCCCGGAAAGTCCCCAGGCTTTAAAGCAAAGAGCTCAGGTAACTCCACAGTACTAAATACTGCTTCTGCCTTACCTTCCAGCCGAATATCAAGACCTTTTTTTATTTTGATTACGTCTGACATGTTTGATAAAAAGTTTTTTAAAATTTCGATGCAAAAATACAATAAATTCTTACTTGACCATCCCTTTGAGCCAACAATTAAAGAAAAAAATCGTTAAATAGCGTATGAATAAAAAATAGTGCTTGACGTAAGATTTTTTTTATATTTGTACATAACCGAAAAATTGGATATGAAAACTAAGTTGATATTAAGATTAGATAAGGATGTGATTGAGAGAGCTAAAATATATGCACACAATCATAAGCTTAGTTTGTCAAAAATGATTGAATCCTATCTTGACAGCATCACTAAACAGAACGTGGAGACAAAAACATCAATCACTCCGCTTGTTGAAAGTTTGAGTGGGGTAATTGATTTACCTTCGGAATTTGACTATAAGAAAGAAT